>JBKTBE010000064.1:0-11726 GCA_046883645.1 Collinsella sp.
CTCGTCCACCAGGCTCGAATCGACCGAGCGCACCACAAAGCCCAGCCACGAGATGATGTCGCGCAGGCGCTCGTCGCGCTTCTCGATGGGTACGGTGCGGTCGAGCGAGCGGTAGGCTTCGGCCAGGTAGCGCAGCAGGATGCCCTCGGAGCGGGCGATGCCGAGCTTTTGGATATAGCCCTTAAAGTCGCTTGCGCTTTCCAGCATGTCGCGCAGGACGCTCTTGGGCGAGAGCTGGTAGTCGTTGGCCCAGGGCACCTCCTGGCAATACTTATCGAAGGCGGCATCGAGCAGGTCCTCGAGTGGCTTTTCGTAGGTGACGTCCTGGATGCGCTCCAGACGCTCCTCGTATTCCACGCCGTCGGCCTTCATCTCCGCCATGGCGCGGTCGCGTGCGGCGCGCTCCTGTGCGCGCAGGACCTGCTTGGGGTCCTCGAGCGTGGCCTCGACCATGCTGATGAGGTCCATTGTATAGGTCTCGCTCTCGGGATCAAGTAGCTCCAGCGCGGCAAGCAAAAACGGTGAGAGCGGCTGGTCGAGCGCAAAGTCCTCGGGCAGGTCGACTGTCAGCGCATAGTCGATGTCGGGCGCGGCGTCGGCTGGGGCGTCGGGTGCGAGCGGCACCTCGGTGCGCACGACGACGCCGGAGTCGATGAGCGTGGCGAAGATCTCGTCGGCGCGAACCTCGAGCTTCGCCTTTTCCTCGGGCGTTTGCAGGCTCGTCTCGATGAGATCGTGCACGCGGGCACGGGCGTTGCCGCCCTGCTCGACCACGCTAATCACCATGGAGTGCGTGATGCGCAGGCGCGGTTTGAGCGTCTCGGGCTGCGTCTCGATCAGGCGCTCAAAGGTCTGCTTGTTCCAGGTGACAAAGCCCTCGGGAGCTTTCTTCTTTTTAATCTTGCGGAGCTTTTTGGGGTCATCGCCCGCCTTGGCCATGAGCTTGGCGTTCTCAATCTCGTGCTCCGGCGCCTCGGCGATGACCATGCCCTCGGTGTCGAAGCCCGAGCGGCCAGCGCGACCGGCGATCTGATGGAATTCGCGGGCGCGCAGGCGACGCATCTTGTAACCATCGAACTTGGTGAGCGCGGTGAGCACCACGGTGTGGATGGGCACATTGATGCCGACGCCAAGTGTGTCGGTGCCGCAGATGACGGGCAGCAATCCCTGCTGCGCCAGGCGCTCGACCAGCAAGCGATAGCGCGGCAGCATGCCGGCGTGGTGCACGCCGACGCCGCAGCCGAGCAGGCGCTTGAGGATCTTGCCGAAGGCGGTCGAGAAGCTCGTGCCCTTGGCCGCTTCCTTGATGACCTCGCGCTGCTCCTTGCTGGCAATGCCAAAGTTGGCGAGCGACTGTGCCGTTGCGAGTGCGGCGTCTTGGCTAAAGTGCACGATGTAGAGCGGGGCCTCGCCGCGGCGCATGGCGAGCTCGACGGTGCCTTCGAGCGAGGTCGTCACGTAATCGTAGCTCAGCGGCACGGGGCGCGGGGCATCGACGACCAGGTCGCAGGTGGCACCGGTGTGCTCCTCGAGCGAGGCGGCAATCGCGGTGACGTCGCCAAGCGTGGCGCTCATGAGCATGAATTGTGTATGGGGCAGAGTGAGCAACGGTACCTGCCAGGCCCAGCCGCGGTCGGGGTCGGCAAAGTAGTGGAACTCGTCCATGGCGACGCAGCCCACATCGGCATCCTCGCCCTCGCGCAGTGCGTCATTGGCAAGGATCTCGGCCGTGCAGCAGATGACGGGCGCCTTGGTATTGATATGCGTATCGCCGGTGATCATGCCGACGTTATCGCGGCCGAGCACCTGCACCAAATCAAAAAACTTCTCGCTGACCAGGGCCTTGATGGGAGCAGTGTAATAGCAACGCTTGCCTTGCGCCTTGCCCATAAAGAGCATGCCCAGCGCGACAAGCGACTTACCCGAGCCGGTCGGCGTGCCCAAAATGACATGATCGCCGGCTGCTAGGTCCATGAGGGCCTCTTCTTGGTGGTCCCACAGCTCGATGCCGCGCTCGCCCGTCCATTCAAAGAAGCGCTCGAAGGCCTGATCGGGCGTGAGCCACGGCTCGGGCTTGCTGCCGTCCTCGGGCTCCCACCAGGTGGGGGAGAGCGCGCCGAGCGAACCGAACTCGGCCTCGGTGCCTGTGCCGCCCGAGAACGAGCTGGCGGCGCCGGCGCCGGAAACGGCGCTGGCGGAAGAATCTGTCGTGGTCTGTGCCATGTGGTTTGCTTTCTCTCGCGTTTGTCCGCCATCCATTATGGCGTAGCTGCGGCACGGGGCGCCAGTGAGCGAGAAAATGCAGGAAATGGGCGTGTGATGCTAGCGGCCGTTAGCGTTCTTGCGGAAGGCGCTTTTTGCCTTTGCGGGCGCGGTTTTTAAAGTTCTCGACGGCCTCTTCCATGCCCAGGGGCACGTAGGTGAGCGCATCGAGGTCGTCGGGCAGGTAGCAGGCGAGACTTTGCTCTTGAGCGCGGCCTGCTGCAAGCCGTTCGTCACCGGGTTGCGCGCCGGGCGTGGCGCAGATGCCATAGACAACGGCGCCCATATCACGGGTGCGCCGCTCGTATTCGGTTTCGGGATGCTCGGGATGGTCGCGGCGAACGTTGTCGCTTACCCAAAGCGTATTGTAGCCGGCTGCGGCAAACTGGCCGAGGGCGTAGTCGCGCAGGGGCTTGCTATCGGTGCGCAGCGTGACGGTGGCGCCGGCAGCAAAGAGCGGACGGTAGAGCATCAGATGGTCGACATGGACAAGTCGCTTTTTGGCGTACTTGGCCTTGGGCTGCGGCGTCGGAAAGTTGATGGTGATGGCATCGAGCTCGCCTGCGGCGAACAGCTGCGGCAGCGATGCGGCGCCTCGGGGCAGCACGAGCGCGTTGGGCAGTTCCTGCTCGCAGATCTTCTGAGCGGCATAGGCGATGCAGATGGGCTCCTGGTCCATACCGATAAAGAGGGTATCGGGCTCATGGCGAGCGCGCTCAACCAGGTAAGTTCCTTTGCCGCAGCCTAGGTCGAGATGAAGGCGGCCGAAGGGCTTGCCGCCAGCCGGCGTGCATGCCTCACACCAGTGTCCGGCATAGTTCTCGGGGCTCGTCTCGATGGCGCCAGCGTAGCGCTCCAGGCGCTCCTCGAGTACGAAGTTCTTAGGCGTGCGAACATGGACGGCTCCCATGAGGCTCCTTGGTCATAAGTATGGAACGCATGGCTGCACGTTCCGGCAATGGGTTGGAAGAGGGCGGGCACAATGTGCCCGAAAGTTGCGGTGCGGCTCAGCGGCGAGTCGCTTGGTCCTACAGACGCTTAAGAATTACATAGCGGTTGAGTTCGCCGCTGCGACCGTCGGCATGGAAGCGCTCGAGCTCGCGCACGGGCACCTCGCCGCTCTTATAGAACGTGCGCACGCCCATCACCAGGTCGGTGATCTGCTGGTCGTCAAAGTGGTGGCAATAGCGATAAGCGCGACGGTCATTTTGCCAGCCAATCAGATGGTCGCCGGCTTCAAACTGAACGGAGTCGTAGCCCTCAAACGGCGGGGTGAGCTCGGCGCGCGCCTCGGCGCGAACGGCCTTACGCGCCATGCGTTCGTCGTTCATGAACTCCCAAAAGCTGATGGCGATGATGCCGCCCGGGCGCGTTTGGCGCACGAGGGCATCGAGCACGCGCACGCGGTACTCGCACGATGGCACGTGATGCATAAAGCCAAAGCACACCGAGATATCGGCGAGCGGGGCGTCGAAAAGCACGTCGGGCGTCTCGGCGGGGTTGAGCTTCATGAGGGCGTCGAGCACGTCGAGCTCCTGGAAGTGCAGGTTGGGAATGCGCAGGGCGTGGCCATGTGCATCGATAGCCAAATCTTGACACGAGTCGACACCATAGAACTCAAACGGGCAACTGGCATCTGCCGAGGGATTTGCGCCGTCGACGCCCTTGGCGGCAAGTGCGCCGCCGGCGGCAAAGTTCTCGAATCGCATATTGCCGCAGGCAAGATCGAAGACGCGGACGGGATGCTCGATCGTGGCGGCGTTGAGCTGCCCGAGCGCGATGTCCATGGTGCGCACCCAGCCGGGCCACGGGGCCTGGCGCGTATCGGAAAAGGAAGCGGAGTGCTCGCGATAGAACGTATTGTTGAGCTGGATGAGCGATGAGGCGAAATCGCGGTTCACGGCGCGGAACTCCCTCCGTTGGCGGTGCGGAATAAACAGTACGACCATACTACCGTTAACGCCGCAACGGGGACAACCGAGCCGTGGGTCATTGCTTTGTTTGGACACATTTCCGCAGCTCATATGTGTCCGCAACCGCCGGTTGTCAAAAATCTCACTAGAATAGGTGGCATGCTTTTGGCGGTGGCGGATAGATTTTTAACTGTGCAAGGCGCCTTAAGAACAAAAACGGTCCGGCGGCACGGCTGGCATCACATAGGAGGAACCATGAATGTAGAAACTGCGCAGCGGCTCGCCGACCTTCGTCGCAGCAAGGGTTTTAGCCAAGAAGGGCTGGCGCGAAAGCTAGGGCTGTCGCGCCAGGCGGTCAGTAAATGGGAGCGTGCGGAGAGCTCGCCCGATACCGAGAACCTGATCTCGCTCGCCAGGCTCTATGGCGTGAGCCTGGACGAGCTGCTCAATCCGAGCGATGAGATTGAGGACGATATCGAGTTTGAGAATGAGGACCGCGCTCGTCAGCGCGAGGCCGAGGCGGCAGAGCGCGCACGCACCCATGAGGCGGCGGCACGAGCTACCGAGGCGGCAACACAGGCGAGTGACGCCGCCGCCAAGGCGGCGCAAGCGGCAAGCTGGAGTGCACAGGCCGCTAATGCCGCTACGGCGCAGGCGACGAGTGGCGGCGCAGTTGGCTCGACTCCGGTGAAGGGCCCGTTCCAGTCGTTCCCGTATTGGGCCGTGTGTTGGCTGCTGTTCTTTTTGCTGATGTTCCTGTTTGGTGCCGGCCCCTTTGCTGCGCTGATCTTCTTTACGATTCCCATCTATCACTGGGTGGCGCGTGCACTCGATGGCGATTGGGCGCGCGGAGATATTCAGGTTGGTTCGGCGCCGGTGGTCGCTAGGGCTCAGGATGTTTCCGCTCCGGTTGATACTGACGTGGCTACCGTGACTACCGCTGACCCGATCGCCAAAGAGGGTGATGAATGATGAAGCTTTCGCATGAATCCAAGGTACGCTTGGGCGTTGGCATCGGAGCGTTTGTGCTCATCATCGGGCTTGTCTTTGGCACTTCGCGGCTATTGGCTCATTCCGATATGGTGCGTACGACCGGTATTCTATCTGGCCATTTGTCTGATTTTGACGATATGTTTGACGAGGACGATTCCTTGAATAGCGGTAACTATTCTGCTCGGCCTCAGCAGCTTTCGAGCACGACTTTTGATGCCGATGAGTTCCGCTACCTCGATTTCGATATCGCTGCGGCTACGGTGGACGTCAAGGTTGTTGATGGCAACAAGGCTCGCGTTATCGAGCGGGGACGCGTTGCCAATGGTATGGATGCCTCCAAGGCCGCGACGCAAAACATCGCATCCGTCGAGGACTCGACGCTCAAGGTTTCCCAGTTTGGAAGTGATGACGGTAAGGCAATCGATCGCTCGGTTACGGTCGAGCTGCCGCGCCGTGTTGCCGAACATCTGAAGGGAGTCAACGCGCACGTGGGCTCGGGCGATCTGCAGATTGCCGGTGTCACCTGTGATGGTTTCGACCTTTTCCTGGGTGCGGGAGATGTAGAGTTTACGGGCAGCGTGACTGATGCGCTCAGCGCTGAGGTCGGTTCGGGCGATGTGACATTCGAGCTCTACCAGGCCCCCGCGAAGTCGATGGACGTGAGCGTGGGCTCGGGCGATGTGGAGATGACGGTTCCGAGCTCTACGGGCTTTAAGGCGAGCCTCACCTTGGGCAGTGGCGACTTCGAGAGCGATTTCCTTCCGCTTGGCTACGACGGCGAGACCATTTTGAATCTTGAATTCGATAACGGCGATAAGTCTGCCACGTATCGTTTTGAAGTCGATTCGGGCGACATGTCGTTTGATTCGGAGTAGTGAGGCAGACGAAAGCCTAGGCGAAGACATAGACGCGCTGTTTGATGAAGGCGCCGAAGCCGAGATCGGCTCCGGCGCCTTTGCCTTTACAATGGGGGCATGGAACAGATTATCTTGAACATACTCGAGGCTCTGCGTCGCGGCGAGACCGTGGACGACAAAGCGCTCGTCAAACTGATACATGCCGAGGCGCGTTGTGAGGGTGCCGACAAACGCGATTTGGCCAAGCGCCGTCTGCTGCCGTTTTACCAGCGGGTAAAACGTGAGGAGCCGGCTCGTTGGGCTGGGTGGAATGTCGATGCCGAGCTGGAACGTCGACTGCTGCAGGTGCTACGCATGAAGCCTCGTCGCACGGCTTCGGGCGTGGCGACCATTACCGTCATCACCAAGCCCTGGCCATGCTCGGGCGATTGCCTATTTTGCTCCAACGATCTGCGCATGCCCAAAAGCTATCTGCACGCCGAGCCGGCGTGCGCCCGTGCGGAGCAAAATTGCTTTGACCCGTATCTGCAGGTAAGCGCTCGTCTGACCGCGCTTTCGCAGATGGGGCATGCGACCGATAAGATTGAGCTCATTGTGCTCGGCGGTACCTGGAGCGACTATCCGCAAGGGTATCAGACGTGGTTTATGTCGGAGCTCTTCCGCGCGCTCAATGACGATGCCGTGGCTGGTGTGGCGGCTAACCCCATGTTGGCGCGTCCGGGCATCAGTCGTGCCGAGGCGGGGCGTCTGCTCGATGACGCTCCCGCCGATGCCCTGCCGCCTGTGGTAGCAGAGCGCCGTGAGCGCTATCGGGCCGCCGGCGTTGCGACAGACGAGGTCGAGCTTGCTGCCGGCGTTGCCGACGAGCAGGGGCGTGTGGATGCTGCCGTGGGCGGCTATAACCGTGCGGTGCGTCGTCTGTACGGTCCCGGTACGCCGTGGGACAAGGTCACTGAGTGGCAGACGGCAACGATGGAGGAGCTCGAGCGTCAGCAGCGCATCAACGAGACGGCGAAGCATCGCGTGGTGGGACTCGTTATCGAGACGCGCCCCGATGCCGTAACGCCGCAGGCGCTTACGCTCATCCGCCGCCTGGGCTGCACCAAGATCCAGATGGGTATCCAGAGCCTCGACCAGCACCTGCTCGATATCAACGAGCGTCGCATTTCGGTGGCGCAGATTGAACGGGCGTTTTCGCTTGCGCGCCTGTTTGGCTTTAAGATCCATGCGCATTTTATGCTTAACCTGCTGGGCGCCACGCCGGAGGGGGATAAGCGCGACTACGAACGCTTTATGACCGAAGGGGCCTTTATGCCCGACGAGGTCAAGGTCTACCCGTGTGCGCTCATCGAGAGCTCGCGTCTGGTGGGCTGCTATGAGCGCGGCGAGTGGCGTCCCTATACCGAGGAAGAGCTGCTCGATGTGCTGGCCGACGACATCGTGGTGACGCCGGCGTTCTGCCGTATCAGTCGCATGATCCGCGACTTTAGTTCCGACGACATTATGGTGGGCAACAAGAAACCCAACCTGCGTCAGCTCGTTGAGAACCGTCTGGCTGCTCGGGGTGATGGTGCGACGGTGCGTGAGATTCGCTATCGCGAGATCAGTACCGCGGGTGCCGACCTGGATGAACTGTCTCTTGATGAGGTCGCTTACGAGACGCCGGTGACGCGTGAACGCTTTTTGCAGTGGGTGACGCCCGAAGGCAAGATCGCTGGCTTTTTGCGCCTGTCGCTGCCCGTTCGCGCTTTTGTTGCCGCGCATGCGGACGAGTTGCCGACGACGCCGGACGAGGCGATGATTCGCGAGGTGCACGTGTATGGCATGGCGGCACGCGTGGGTGACCAGGGCCAGGCGGCGCAGCATCACGGGTTGGGGCGTTTGCTCGTAGAGCGTGCGTGCGAGATTGCCCGGGATGCCGGCTATGCGCGCATCAACGTGATCAGCGCGATTGGTACGCGCGAGTACTATCGCCATCTTGGATTTTATGACCATGGCCTTTATCTGCAAAAGGAGCTCTAGATGAACAAGCCGAGTGTTTCTGCCGGCGTCGTTGCCGGCGTTGCTCTGGGAGCCGCGGCGCTTGGTGCGGCTGCTGTCGCTGTTCGTGTTGCCTGTCTGCAGGTTGCGCGAACCTGCAATGGGTTGGCGCGTGTGAAGCGCGTGCACGACGAGGGCGGCGACGAAGTCCGCGTATTGGTGCAAGGCGGCGTCTACCAAAGCGCGAGTTACGTTGGCGAGCGTTGGGCTGAGCCCGTCTTTGCGTACTATCGTGCGTTTGACGACGTGTTTGAGGCCGAGGGTGCAATGCACGACGCTTATGGTCACGGCATCGACCGTATGCTCATGCTGGGTGGCGGCGGGTTTGCCTATCCCAAGTTTGCGCTGATGTCGCACGAGGGCTTGCGCATGGACGTTATCGAGTATGACGGAGAGATTACGCGCCTGGCGCGCCGTTGGTTCTATCTGGACGAGCTGGAGCGCACGGTGGGCGACCGCTTGCGGGTGATTACTGCTGAGGCTCGCTCGTATCTGGGTGTGACGAGTGTGGGTCATCGTCGCTACGACGTGGTCGTGAGCGATTGCTTTGGCGGTGCCGAGCCCGTACGCGAGCTGGCGACCGTTGAGGCGTTGCGTCTAGTGCGGGGCAGCCTGAATGCCGGCGGCATCTACGTGGCCAATATCGTGAGCGCAAGCGAGGGGAGCGATGTGACGTTCCTGCGCGATTGCGCTGCCACGGCACTCGAGGTATTCGCCCACGCCTGGGTGGTCCCATGTGGCGATGCGGAGTTCGGCGGCGAGGAAAACTACCTGCTCATCGCCAGCGACGGCGACTACGCCTTTGCCGAAGCCGTGCCCTTCGACGCTGACTTCCTCGGCACCGTCCTTCACGACAAGTAAGTCTCCCCGTCCTAAAAAGACTGGTCTCAGGCGTGGTCGCGCCAGCTGCGGACACGCTGCTTCATGCCCTCGATGTCGAGCACGCCTTCGGCGAAGCCTTTGCGCACAAGCTCCTCGGGAACGTACTCGTCGTAGCGATCAAAATAAGGCACCTCGCCGGGATAGACGAGCTCGATGGGGTCGAAGTCCTTTTCGGCCTCGGCTGCGAGCACCTCAAAGAACGTCTTCTCGTCGGCCTTCATCTTAAACTGCATAAAGTATGGACGCGACGGATCGAGCCCGCGAAGGCCAAGCTCCGCGGCGCATTTAATCTTGAGCATGCGCTCGAGTGCCAAAAAGGCGTAGCTGCCCAACCAGGGGAAGAGCACCCAAGTGTCGCCACCCAGGTTGATGAGCGGCTTAGTTCCCGCGCCCGAAATCTCGGCGGTATGACGAGCCTGCGCCAAGCGAGCCTGTGCGTTACCCATAAGGTACGGATATGCCGCGTGCTCGTTGAGCGCCTTGCGCATGCGCTCGAGCACATGCGTGTTAATGTCGCCGGGGCAGTCGCCAAAGTAGGCCGGCACCCGGCCTTTGACCTGCGTGGCAAAGACGGTATGGCGCTTCCAGTCCACTTCTTCGACAATCCAGCAATGTCCGGCAATGGCGATGCGCTCACCGGGCGGTGGCGGATTGACGATCGTGCCCAACTCGGCCGACTCGCTGCGAACGGTGAACTCCTCGTTTTCCTGGAACACGGCGTAGAACTTAAAGTTGTTAATGATGCGCTCGCCCGCGAGACCCACGATGAGCCCATCGCCCTCGGTGACCTGGATGTGGTCGATCTTGATGAGGTGGCGCAGCAGTACGCGATAGTCATCGGCCGAGACGCGGTGGAAATAACTAAGCGTGAGCACGCGTTGGGCAAGTTCGGCCGGCGTGAGCTCTCCGGTGCTGGCGAGCGTCGACATGGTCTGGTGATAGAGCAGACTGTAGGGGAGTCGATCGAGCTCGGGTGGCTCGACCCACTTTTCTTCGCGATAGAGTTGTACGAGTGCGATGCCCTGTAGAAGCTTCCAGGGTATCGTTTCGGACATCATCGTGCGGGGCTCGGGCTCCTCCTCGCGCATGACAAACCACATCTCGGGCGGAAGATCGCGGCGGCCTGTGCGCCCCATGCGCTGCAAAAAGGAGCTGACGGTAAACGGCGCGTCAATCTGGAACGCGCGCTCCAGGCGACCGATATCAATGCCAAGCTCCAGCGTGGAGGTGGTGACGGTCGTCTGTGCCTGCTCCTCGTCGCGCATGAGCTCCTCGGCCGTCTCGCGCAGCGATGCCGAGAGGTTGCCATGATGGATAAGGAAGCGGTCTGGCTCGTGCCGGCTTTCACAGTAGCTGCGCAACATGGAGCACACGGCCTCTGCCTCCTCGCGCGAGTTGGCAAAGACCAGGCATTTGCGGCCGCGGGTATGTTCAAAGATGTAGCCTATGCCGGGGTCGGCGTTGTCGGGTGCGGTGTCGGTGGGGTTGAGAAGCGCCTGCTCGGTCGCTCGTGGGATGTCGACTTCGCCCTCGGGGGCTGAGGAAGTGCGACGGTCCTTGGGAGCTGCCTTGCCCCGCGCCTGCTCGCGACGTTGACGGCGCTCCTCCTGTGTGAGTTGTCCACTATGGCGCATATCGTGGCTGCTGGCGGGCAGTGCCGCGGGTGGTGCCGACTCAATGCGCTCGCATGCGAGCACCTCGGCTTCCTGCGGACCCGTGCTCGTGAATCCCCGCTGTTGCGCTTGGGGACCCGAGTTGTAGAAGTGCTCCATGGAGATGCGCCACACGCGGCGCGGCTCCTCAAAGCGGGGGATGACGCAGTCGCGTCCCGTCCCCTGTGAGAGAAAGGCACCTGTGCGCTCGGGGTCGCCGATGGTGGCTGAAAGGCCAATGCGGCGGGGCTGCACGCCTGCCATGCGCGAGAGGCGCTCGATAAGGCAGAGCGTCTGCCCACCGCGGTCACCGCGCATGAGCGAGTGGACCTCGTCGATAACCACATAGCGCAGGTCGCAAAACATGCGCGGGATCGCCATGTGCTTATGGATCAGGAGCGCCTCGAGCGATTCGGGCGTAATCTGAAGGATGCCGCTCGGCTTTTTGATGAGTTTGGCCTTGTGCGACTGCGAGACATCGCCATGCCAGTGCCAGACGGGGATATCGGCCTCTTCGCAGAGGTCGTTGAGACGGACGAACTGATCGTTGATGAGCGCTTTGAGGGGGCCGATGTAGAGGGCGCCCACGCTTGCGGGCGGGTTCTCCCAAAACTCGGTCAGGATGGGAAAGAAGGCTGCCTCGGTTTTGCCGGAAGCCGTGGATGCCGTCAGGAGCACATTGTCCTGCGAGTTAAAGATGGCATCTGCCGCCGCAACCTGAATGGAGCGCAGGCTCTCCCAATCGTGGGAGTAGATGAAGTCTTGGATAAACGGGGCGTAGCGGTTAAAGGCGTTCACGGGGCCTCCTTTCAAAAACGAATCTCTCAACGCGGTGGGCAGTGGCTTGCTGCATTAATGCCTCGACGTTTGCCCAGATAAAACCTGTCAAAATAAACCTGTCCCTTTTTGGCAGGTTAGATGGTGAATTCGGCGAAGTTACGGTCGCCGCCTGCGGTATCGGTGTCGCCTGTTGCGGTTGCTGGCGCCAGCGCGTCACCGCCGACGCTTTGCAGCAGCTCGGCTACGTTGGCGTCGGGGTTCTGGCATAGGATGTCGAGCAGCTCGATAAAGTCACGAATAACTTCACGCGGCGTCAGATGCGTGTCGGCTCCCACACGACCGAACTC
>JBKTBE010000065.1:0-11703 GCA_046883645.1 Collinsella sp.
GAATCGTCCTGCTTGGTATCGTCCTCAGTCGCCTCGCCCTTTTGGCGCGTGGGGTAGGTCGTCTGCGCGGCCTGGCCAAACTGGTCATAGAAGCCAGGCATGACACCCATGGGATCGGCCGTCACGAACCAATACGCACCACCGCACACGACGGCAAGGACCGCGATGACGATGAGCGGCTTGGGGATATGACGCTTGTGCTTGTGATAAGCGTCCTCGTCGGGGTGCACCTTGCGCTTGGGTTTTTGAGCATCGTCGTGCAGGGAAACGGGCGTGGGAATGTCGACCTTGGGGATACCGAAATCCTTATCGAAAGCCGGCAGCACGCAAGTCTCATTGGGGTCGGCGGCATCCGAAAGAACCGCGGCAGCCGAGGCGGGCGCATGAGGCACCTCGGTATCGATCTGCTCTTGCGTTAGGCGCGGAAAGCCCGCCGTGCGGCCCGCTGCCAGGTCGGATGCGGCCGCGTCCTCGGAGAGGATACCCGGAGCGGGGCGTCCGCATTTGGGACACGTACGATCATGCGGAGAAAGACGGGCACCGCAGCCCTCGCAGAACACGAACTCGGTGTGCTCGGGGCCATCGCCCGGACCCACATAGGCGTTGCAGTAGGGGCAGAACGAGGCGCCGTCCTCGATAGTCTTAAGGCAATGCGGGCAGATCACGGCATCCTCTTTTCGAAGCAATTCAAACAATCGAGGTTAGAGCATAACATCGCCACGGCCCCACAGGAGCAAGGCACCAATTCAACATCGGCAGGGCGCGTAGTTACTTCTTCTTTTTGCTTGGCATCGAGACTTTGATGCCTTGGGCGGACTTGGTCACGCGAGAGCGCTTGGCTCCGATACTCTTCTTTTTCTTGGGCTGGGCCTGGGCCACGCCCTCGAGTGCGCGGGCCTCGGCCTCGCGAGCGGTGCGATCTTCGCGGCGCTGCGCCATGTCGGCGGCGACGCGCTTGGCAAAACGTTCGGCCGTCGAGCCCGTCGAGCTCACCTTGCCGCCACCGCGACCCAGGCGGACGCGCACACCGCGGCCAAAACCAGTTGCGGCATGACGACGACGCGGCTTGAGCGAATCCATCATCGTGGCGAGCTTAAAGAACACCGAGCAGGTAAAGACCACGATAACAGCCAAGATAACCATCTGGCCCATCGACAGGTTGGCAATAGACAGCAGCTCCGGGAATCCGATAACGCCCACCAGGATGCCGGCGACTACAAACACAAAGAGCACCACACGTAAGGGCGTGAGAGGCTGCGAGCTGCGCCAGATTAGGCTGACGCTCGCCGCGCACGACGTAAGCAGGCACATCGTAGACAGCGTGAGCTGGCTAAAGCCAAACACGCGCGCCACAAAGATGTCGAGCGCCGCAGCCAAAATGACCGCAATCGACGCCGGCAGTGCACGCTTGAGTACGTTGCTCAAAAACGCACCCTTCACACGAGCATTGTTGGGCTCCAGGCCCAACACAAAGCCCGGCGCGCCGATGCAGAAGAAGTTAATGAGCGTCATCTGGATGGGCTCGAAGGGGTACGGCGGCAGCGCGATACACAGCGCCGCCAGGCCCATCGAGAACAGCGTCTTGGTCAGGAACAGTGAGGCCGAACGCTGCAGGTTGTTGATGGAGCGACGGCCCTCGGCCACCACGGCGGGCATCGAGGCAAAATCGTTGTCGACGAGTACGATTTCGGCCACATTACGCGCGGCATCGGAGCCGGCCGCCATGGCGACGGAGCAGTCGGCCTCCTTGAGCGCCAGCACGTCGTTGACGCCGTCGCCCGTCATGGCCACGGTGTGCTCGCGGCGCTTGAGCGCCTGCACGAGCTCGCGCTTCTGCTGCGGGGTCACACGACCAAAGACATGGTAGCGGTCCACTGCGGCATCGAGCTTGGCCGGCGTATCGAGCGTCGTGGCGTCCACATAAGCGTCCGCCCCCGGCACGCCCACCACGCGCGCGATCGACGACACCGTACGCGGGTCGTCGCCGCTGATCACGTTGAGGGTCACGCCCTGCTCGTTAAAGTAGCCGATGGTCTCGGCCGCCGAGGTACGAATCTCGTCGCGGATGGTCACAAATCCCACGGGCTCGGCCTCGCCCACCATATCGCCATCGGACGTAAAGCCGTCCACGCGCGCCACCACGAGCACGCGGCAGGTATCGGCAAGCTCGGCGACACGGTTTTCGACCTGCGAAAACACACGCTCCGAAAGCACAAACTGCGCGGCGCCCATCACATAGGAGCCCTGCGCAAACGACGCGCCGCTCCACTTTTTGGAAGACGAGAACGGAATGACCGAAAGCGGCTCGGACACCTCGACCGGGCGATCGGCGTAATAGTTGAGCAGCGCCTGGCAGGTCTCGTTGGCATCGGCCGAAGTCGCACGCGCCACGTTAGCCAGCGCAAAATCGAGTACCGTGGTATCGACGGGAACAGCCGCCTCGTCCGAGCCGGCGCCTAGGCTCACGCCCTCAACCGGCAGCGGATACGTGCCCTCAACCTCCATGCGGCCCGACGTGATGGTGCCCGTCTTGTCCAGGCACAGCACGTCGACGCGCGCGAGCGTCTCGATGCAGTAGAGCTGCTGCGCCAGCACCTTGCGGCGGGCCAGGCGAACCGTGGCGATGGCGAGCACCGACGAAGTCAGCAGCACCAGGCCCTGCGGAATCATGCCCAGCAGGGCGCCCACCGTGGACAGCAGCGCCGAAGAAGGCACACGACCGGCCAACAGCTCGGAGAAGCACCACGAAAGCGCGCTATCGCCCGGGGTTCCCGCGGCATCCCACAGCTCGCTCACACTCGAGGCAAACAACGCCAAACCGAGCGGGATCATGATGATGCTCGCAAAGCGCACGATGGCGTTGAGCGCGTTCATGATCTCGGAATTGACCTTTTTGACGTACTTAGCCTCGTTATTAATTTTGGCCACGTAGTTGTCGGCGCCGACATGGATCACGCGGGCGCGCAGCAGGCCCGAGTCGATAAAGCTGCCGCTCATGAGCTCGGAACCTGGCTGTTTCTTGATAAGGTCGCTCTCGCCCGTCAGCAAGCTCTCGTTCACGAGCGCCTCGCCCGAAACCACCACGGCGTCGGCGGGAATCTGGTCGCCGCGCCCCAGGCGGATGATGTCGTCGAGCACGATCTGGTCCAGGTCGAGCTCCACCTCGGCGCCGTCGCGCACTGCGATGGACTTCTTGGAGGTCAGCAGCGTGAGCTTATCGACCATCTTCTTGGACCGCATGGATTGAATGACGCCAATAGCGGTATTGAGAAAAACCACAAACAGGAACGTCAGGTTCTTAAACGAACCGGTCAAAATGACCAGGAACGCCAAGATCACGTTAATCAAATTGAACAGCGTGCAGAGGTTCTCGATGATGAGCTCTTTGACCGACTTGGTCTTGAGCTCCATGTTGCGGTTGATCTTACCGGCGGCGATGCGCTCCTCGACCTCGGCGGTCGAGAGTCCGCGCTCGATATCCGTTGCTGCCATACCACGTCCCATCACGTCGCGTCGGTATAAGAAAAACCGCCCGGACCATGCGAGGTTCGGACGGTCTTACGTTCGATGGTGCCCCATGTTGGATTCGAACCAACGGCCTTCTGCTCCGGAGGCAGACGCTCTAATCCCCTGAGCTAATAGGGCCAACGGTTGGCATTATACCCAAGTGCACCACGGGCTATCAAAATAAAAGAAAAAGCTTTGCAATTCCGAGGAAGACGCAACGCAACGGCCCACTTTAGAAGGCAAAAGCGAGTCAGATAGTATAAACTCTCATGCACCATATAGACACGGCTCGCGATGCGGGCCGTTTTTGCAAGGGTTATCCATCGAGGTGAGAGGCACACCATGATTGCTATTTTAAAGCAGAGCGCCAGCGACGAGGCCGTCGGCCATATCGTCAGCTGGATTGAGAAAAAGGGCCTGAAGACCGATGTCTCGCGCGGCGAGAACGAGACCATCATCGGCCTGGTGGGCGATACGACCAAGATCGACCCGTTCCTGCTCGAGTCCATGGATGTCGTCGAGCGCGTGCAGCGCGTCTCTGAGCCGTTCAAGCGCGCCAACCGCAAGTTCCACCCCGAGGACTCCGTCATCGACTGCGGTCACGGCGTCAAGATCGGCGGCGACCAGTTCCAGGTCATCGCCGGTCCCTGCTCCGTCGAGGGCGAGAACCTCATCCGCATCGCACGCCGCGTGAAGGCCGCCGGCGCCACGATGCTGCGCGGCGGTGCCTACAAGCCCCGCACCTCCCCCTACGCCTACCAGGGCATGGGCCCCGCCGGCCTCGACCTGCTGTGCGAGGCGTCTGCCGAGCTCGACATGCCGATCGTCACCGAGATCATGGACCCGCGCGACGTGCAGGTCTTCTTGGACAAGAAGATTGACGTCATGCAGATCGGCGCCCGCAACGCCCAGAACTTCCCCCTGCTCAAGGAGGTCGGCAAGACCCAGACCCCGATTCTGCTCAAGCGCGGCATGTCCGGCACGATCGACGAGCTGCTTATGGCAGCCGAGTACATCATGAGCGAGGGCAACGACAACGTCATCCTGTGCGAGCGCGGTATCCGCACCTTCGAGACCCGCACCCGCAATACCTTCGACCTCAACGCCGTGCCGGTTCTGCACCACCTGTCGCACCTGCCCGTCGTCGCCGACCCCAGCCACGCCACCGGCTACACCCGCTACGTTGAGCCCATGGCGCTCGCCGCGACCGCCTGCGGCGCCAACGGCCTGGAGATCGAGGTCCACGACGAGCCCAGCCGCGCATGGTCCGACGGCGCCCAGGCCCTCACCCCCGACCAGTTCGACGACACCATGCGCCGCATTCGCGCCATCCGCGAGGTCGTCTGCCAAGAGACCATGGAGTAGCCCATGGGTACGGTGAGAAACGCGCGCGTTAACCAGGGCGGCCCCAAGTGCGCCGGTATCGTCGGCCTTGGCCTCATCGGCGGTAGCTTTGCCCGCGGCTATGCCCAGGCGGGCGTCCGCGTGCTGGCCTGGGACCCCGATGACGATGTCATGACGGCCGCCAGCATGGGCACTGTCGCCGGAGAGCTCAACGACAAGACACTCGGCGAATGCGACATCATCGTCCTGGCTTGCTACCCCGAGGCCTGCATCGAGTGGCTCGAGGCGCATGCCCAGGCCCTCGCCGACGCCACCGACACCGAGGCCATCATGGGTCCCGTGGTGATCGACACCGTGGGCGTCAAGGGCATCGTGTGCGAACGTGCCTTTGAGCTTGCCCGTGAGCACGGCTTTTACTTTGTGGGCGCACACCCCATGGCGGGCACGCAGTACTCGGGCTACGCACACTCCCGCGCCGACCTGTTCCAGGGCGCGCCACTCGTGCTCGTGCCGCCCGCGG
Organism: Collinsella sp.; assembly: GCA_046883645.1. GTDB lineage: Bacteria > Actinomycetota > Coriobacteriia > Coriobacteriales > Coriobacteriaceae > Collinsella. The sequence goes on from JBKTBE010000065.1 coordinate 5,372, forward strand.
TGGACGATGCGCTCAAACTGGAGCTTTTGGGCCAGGTGCGCGAGATGGTGCGCCCCTTGGGCTTTGGCAAGTTCAGCGTGACCAGCGCCGCCGAGCACGACCGCGTCATCGCCTTCACGAGCCAGCTTGCGCACGTGGTGTCCAACGCCTACGTCAAAAGCCCCACCGCCCAGGTCCACCACGGCTTTTCGGCCGGTAGCTACCGCGATCTCACCCGCGTGGCGCACCTCAACCCGCAAATGTGGTCCGAGCTCATGATCGACGACGCCGACGCGCTCGCCTACGAGATCGACCATCTGATCGAATCGCTCGGCGCCTACAGCCGTGCGCTCAAGGACCGCGACCAGCGCTATCTGGAGAATCTCCTTGCCGAGGGCGACCGCATTAAGCGCGCGCTCGACGACGAGACCTCCCACTAGACCACCTATCACGCCAGGTCGAAAGGACCGAAGCTTATGGCGATTACCATCGATATCGACACTGCACGCCCCTACCAGGTGCATGTTGGCACGTTTTTGCTGGAGCAGGCGGGACCACTCGTGCGCGCCACTGCCGGCGGTACCAAGGCCGTCATCGTGACGGACACCAACGTGGGCCCGCTCTACCAGATGCCCGTTAAGCAGAGTCTGGAGGCATCAGGCTACGAGGTGAGCATCTGCACCTTCGAGGCCGGCGAGGCCCATAAGCGCGCCGAAACCTATGTTGCCATTTTGGAGTTTGTGGCCGAGCACGAGCTTTCACGCTCCGACGTGATCGTTGCACTCGGCGGCGGTGTCGTGGGCGACGTGGCCGGCTTTGTGGCCGCCACCTACATGCGCGGCTGCAAGTTTGTGCAGATCCCCACGAGTCTGCTCGCCATGGTGGATTCGTCGGTGGGCGGCAAGACCGCCATCGACCTGGCTGCCGGCAAGAACTTGGCCGGCGCCTTTTGGCAGCCGAGCGTGGTTATCGCCGACGTGGGGTGCCTGGCCACCCTCACGCCCGAGCAGTTCGCCGACGGCTGCGGCGAGGTCGTCAAGCACGCCGTGATCGCCGACCCGGAGCTTTTCGCCGAGCTGGAGAAGACCCCGCTCACGCTGGAGCTGCTCAACCGCGATGTGGCCCGCGTAGCGCTCATCATCGCCCGCAATATCGACATCAAGCGCGCCGTGGTCGTCGCCGACGAGCGCGAGACCAACCAGCGCAAGCTCCTCAACTTTGGACACAGCGCCGGACACGCCGTCGAGGCCTGCGAGCACTTTGAGCTTGGACACGGCAACTGCGTGTCGATCGGCATGGGTGTCATCACGCGTGCCGCAGCGCTTCATGGCATCTGCGACGCCGAGCTGCCGAGCCGCATCGAAGAGCTCTGCGCCCGTCATGGCCTCAAGACTCGCTGTGAGCTTTCGGCCGACGCCGTCTTTGCCGAGGCACTGCATGACAAAAAACGCGCCGGTGACACCATCGATCTGGTGATTCCGCACGGCATTGGCCGCTGCAGCATCGACCGCACGCCGCTTTCCACCTTCCATGATTTAATTGCCGAGGGCCTCGGCCAGAAGGGAGACGCATCCGCATGCTAGCCCGCATCACCCCGTCCCCGCTCAAGGGCACCGTTCCCGCCATCGCGTCCAAGTCGATGGCGCATCGCCTGATCATCTGCGCTGCGCTTGCCAACGGCGAGACACACGTCACCTGCAACACCACCTGCGCCGACATCGAGGCTACGGTGCGCTGCCTTACGGCCCTGGGTGCTCGCATCGAGACCGTCGAGGACGGCTTCCAGGTCCACCCCACCATGAAGAGTGTTGAGTTTGGCCTGCTCAAGGCCCTTGCCGGCAGCACGCTTGACTGCGGTGAAAGTGGATCCACGCTCCGCTTTATGTTGCCCGTCGCCTGCGCGCTGGGCGCAGAAGCAACTTTTGTGGGTCAGGGGCGCTTGGGCGCCCGCCCGCTCTCCCCGCTCTCGGACGAGATCATCGCCGCCGGCTGCGACCTACAGGGTCTGGGCGGTTTTCCGCTCAAGACGAGCGGCCGCATGCGCCCGGGCACCTTTGTGCTTCCGGGCAACGTGAGCTCGCAGTACATCTCGGGCCTGCTGCTGGCAGCCCCGCTGCTGGCCCAGCCCTCCTGCGTGCAGGTAACCGGCCTCATCGAGAGCCGCCCCTACATCAACCTGACGATACAGGCCATGAAGGCCTTTGGCGTCGAGGTCAACGTCGAGCGCATTCCGGCCAAGGACGGCCAGCCCGAGGTCACGAACTTCCGCGTGAGCAGTGGCTCGTACCGCACGCCCGGCAGCGTGGCCGTCGAGGGCGACTGGTCCAACGCCGCCTTTTGGCTGTGCGCCGGCGCCATCGGTACCGACCCAATCACCGTCGAGGACGTGTCGCTAAGCTCCGCACAGGGCGACCGTAACGTGCTTGCCGCGCTTTCGCGCTTTGGCGCCCGCATCGTGCGCTCCACCAACGCCGCCACCGTGCAGTCCGACAAGCTCGCCGGCTTTGAGATGAGTGCCCACGACATTCCGGACCTGGTGCCCGTCATCTCGGCCGTGGCCTCGCTGGCACAGGGCCGCACCTTTATCCGCGATTGTGCCCGTCTGCGCATCAAGGAATCCGACCGCTTGGTCACCACCACCCGCGAGCTCACCGCGCTGGGCGCGCAGGTGCGCATTGCCGGCGACGACCTCATCATCAAGGGCGTCGACGCCTTTACCGGCGGCGAGGTCGATTCGCACAACGACCATCGCATCGCCATGATGGCCGCTATCGCCGCGAGCCGCGCCACCGGCGAGGTCGTGATCCACGGTGCCGAGGCCGTCAACAAGTCCTATCCCGATTTCTTCGACCACTACCGCCTGCTGGGCGGCAAGGTCACACTCGAGGAGGAATAGCATGTCCTCGACCTTTGGCAACGTCTTGCACTTAAGCATCTTCGGCCAGTCGCACTCCCCCGCCATCGGCTGCTCCCTCGATGGCATCCCGGCGGGCATCGCTGTTGACCAGGAGCGGCTGCAGGCCTTCCTTGACCGTCGTGCCCCCGGTCGCGACGAGACCGCGACCAAACGCCGCGAGGCCGACGCCGCCCACATCATCGCCGGTGTGGTCGATGGACATACCACGGGAGCACCCATCGCCGCGATTATCGAGAACACCAACACGCGCTCAAAGGACTATTCCGAGCTGCGCCGCAAGCCCCGCCCCGGACACGCGGATTTTCCGGCGCGCGTGAAGTATCACAACATGCACGATGTCGCTGGTGGCGGGCATTTCTCCGGCCGCCTGACGGCACCCCTGTGTATCGCCGGCGGCATTGCGCTGCAGGCACTCGAGGCCCGCGGCATTAACGTGATGGCGCACGTCGCGCAGATCGGCGGCATCTCCGACCTGCCGATGGACGATATGGTCTATCGCGAGGCCGACCGCAAGGCGATCCTAACGAACGATCTTCCTTGCATTGACGCCGCCGCAGCCGGCCGCATGCGTGAGGAGATCCTAGCCGCGCGCGACGAACTCGACAGCATCGGCGGCATCGTGGAGTGCGGCATTTACGGGCTTCCCGCAGGCATCGGCGACCCCATGTTCGACGGCATCGAGAACCGCATCGCGCAGATCGCGTTTGGCATTCCCGCCGTAAAGGGCGTGGAGTTTGGCATGGGCTTTGCCGTGGCCGCCATGCGCGGCAGCGAGAACAATGATCCGTATCGCATCGATGCCGAGACCGGCGAGATCGAGGTCGAGTCCAACAACGCCGGCGGCATCCTGGGCGGTATTTCGACCGGCGCGCCCGTCATGTGGCGCATGGCCGTAAAGCCGACGCCCTCCATTGGCCGCGAGCAGCAGACGGTGGACATGGACGCTATGGAAAATGCCGAGCTCTCGGTCCACGGCCGCCACGATCCCTGCATCGTCCCCCGAGCCGTCCCCGTTGCCGAAGCAGCAGCTGCCCTCGCGATTTGGGACGCCCTCCTAGAGGACGCCGGACAGCTTTAGTCCACCCACCCCAAGGGTAGTTAATTTGGGACGGGGCTATTTTAGCTGCCCCCATATGCCAGTTGATATTTGCCCTGGCACTCATCGATTCGTCGACAGTCAAAGGGTAGCTAAAAAGCCCCGTCCCAAATTAACTACCCCAGGCAACCATTCACGAAAGGGGCCTCCATGGACCTTGCTGACATCCGCCAGACCATCGATGGCATCGACACCACCCTGCTCAACAGCTTTGTCGAGCGCATGGATATTGCCACCGAGGTCGCCAAGTCAAAAATCGAGATGGGCAAGGCCGTCTTTGACCCCGCCCGCGAGCGCTCCAAGCTCAACAACCTCGCCAGCCGCGCGCCCGAACGCTACGAGGCACAAACCATCGCCCTGTTCCGTCTCCTCATGAGCATGAGCAAGGCCGAGCAGCAGCGCTACATCAACGAGCTCAAGGGCATCACCGTCTCGCAAAAGGCCCACGCCACGGCTGCAGCCTTTGACACGCCCTTCCCCCAGACGGCCACTGTGGCCTGCCAGGGCGTCGAAGGCGCCTACAGCCAGATCGCCGCGTGCAAGCTCTTCGACGTGCCCGATATTGCGTTCTTCGAGACCTTCGAGGGCGTCATGCGCGCTGTGCGCGACGGCTTCTGCGAGTTTGGCGTACTGCCCATCGAGAACTCCACCGCCGGCTCGGTAAACGCCGTCTACGACCTGCTCGCACAGTTCGACTTCCATATCGTGCGCTCGCTGCGCCTCAAGATCGACCACAACTTGCTCGTCAAGCCCGGCACCAAGCTCGCCGACGTGCGCGAGGTTTACAGCCACGGACAAGCCATTGCCCAGTGTGCGGGCTTTATCGAGTCCCACGACCTGCACGCCACCAAGTACCCCAACACCGCCATGTCGGCCGAGATGGTCGCCAATTCCGACCGCACCGACGTCGCCGCCATCGCATCGCGCAGCTGCGCGGCACTCTATGGCCTGGAGGTGCTGGAGTCCAACATCCAGGACTCGGACAACAACTACACGCGCTTTGTCGTCATCAGCCGCGAGCCACGCGTCTATCCCGGTGCCAACCGTACCTCGCTCATGATCACCACGGCCAACGAGCCGGGCGCCCTCTATCGCGTGCTCGAGCGCTTCTACGCACTCAACATCAACCTCATCAAGCTCGAGAGCCGCCCCATCCCCGGTCGCGACTTTGAGTTTATGTTCTACTTTGACCTGGACTGTCCCTTTGGCAGCAAGGCTCTCGACGACCTGCTCGATTCCATCGACGACGTGTGCGAAAGCTTCACCTACTTTGGCAGCTACACGGAGGTGCTCTAGATGACCGATACCGCCGCAACCCGCCCCTACGGCGTGCTGGGCCGCGTGCTGGGCCACAGCTACACCCCGACCATCTACAAGGAGCTCGCGGGCCTGGAGTACGTGCGCTTTGAGCGCGAGCCCGAGGACCTTAAGGCCTTTATGACCGGCGACGAGTGGGAAGGCACCAACGTGACCATCCCCTACAAGCGCGCCATCATGGAGTACCTGGACGAGCTGAGCCCGCTGGCCGAGCGCATGGGCAACGTCAACACGATCACACGCCTGCCCGACGGTCGCCTGCGCGGCGACAACACCGACTACTTCGGTTTCCAGTGCCTGGTCGAGGAGCTGGGCGTGGAGGTTGCCGGCAAGAAGGCCCTCGTGCTTGGCGCGACTGGCGGCGCCGGCACCACGGCAAGCATGGTGCTTGGTGACCTAGGCGCCACCGTCGTGCCCGTAGGCCGCACGAGCGAGGTCAACTACGACAACATCGCCCAGCAGTCCGATGCCGCGTTGCTCGTCAACTGCACGCCCGCCGGCATGTTCCCCCACTGCCCCGACGCACCCTGTACGCTCGAAGGTCTCGATGCTCTCGAGGGCATCATCGACATCATCTACAACCCCGCTCGCACGGGTCTCATGCTCGAGGCCGAGCGCCGCGGTATCCCCTGCATCGGCGGTCTGCTGATGCTCGTGGCCCAGGCAGCGCAGGCTGTCGAGCGCTACACCGGCCAGGTCACCCCGCGCGAGCGCATCCTGGACGTGACGGAGCGCCTGTCTCGCCGCGAGCAAAACATCGCGCTGATCGGTATGCCCGGCTCGGGCAAGACGCGCGTGGGTGAACAGGTGGCACAGCTCACGGGCCGTGAACACATTGACCTGGACCGTGCGCTTGAGGAGCGCCTGGGCATGCCCTGCGCCGACTTTATCGTCGAGCGCGGCGAGCCGGCCTTCCGCGAGCAGGAGACGGCTGCCTTGGCCGACATTTCCAAGCGCAGCGGTCTGGTGCTCTCCACCGGCGGCGGCGTCGTTACGCGCGACGAAAACTACCCGCTGCTGCAC
>JBKTBE010000066.1:0-11618 GCA_046883645.1 Collinsella sp.
GGCAAGGCATGACCAGAAGGTCTATGCCTTGCCTTTTTCATGCCAACTTGTTCGCTCTGGACGTCGCTCGCTGGCGTGTGCTCAACCTGCGACGCTGCTCTGGTCCAAAGTAGTCGTTGGGGACGTTCTTAAATGACTAGTCAGAATGAGAGTGGATAATCTCTCGGTTTTGGCCTGAATGTTGGCTCAAAGTGGGAGATTATCCACTCTCAATTTGTAAGTGTCCGAAAATCCACGCTCGTTTTATCTGTCTACATTTGCAGGAGCAGTTCGTGGAGGCGGGTGTCTTCGTCGAGTTCGGGGTGGAAGGTAACGCCCAGTTGGTTGCCCTGGCGGGCGGCGACGATGCGACCGTCGACTTCGGCTAGGGCCTCAGTGTCGCCGTGCACTTCGACGATGCGGGGCGCGCGGATAAACGTCAGCGGCACCTCACCGTCGATACCGCCTACCTGCCCCTTGGTGCGAAAGCTGCCGAGCTGTCTGCCGTAAGCATTGCGCTCAACGAGCACATCCATGGTTGCCAAACGCGGCGTGCCCTTATCGTCATGGGCGGCAAGATCGCGCGCCAACAGAATCAAGCCGGCGCAGGTGCCCAGGACGGGCATGCCCTCAACAATGCGGGTGCGAAGCTCATCGAGCATGCCCAACTCATCAAGTAGCTTGCCTTGAACGGTGGACTCGCCGCCAGGGAGAACCAGACGATCAAAGTCCTGCTTCAAATCAGCCGCTTGCCTCAGCTCTATGCATCGTACGCCCAGCTCGGACAGTCTTGCCTCGTGCTCGGCAAAAGCGCCTTGGACCGCCAGCACGGCGACCGACTGGCCTGCGTAATCGCTCATGTGCGATCCTTTCTGCCGGACTAGCGTCCGCGCTCCTCCATGATGATCTCGATTTCGTCGGCGTTGATGCCCACCATGGCCTCGCCCAGGTCCTCCGAAAGCTCGGCGATGAGCTTGGCATCGGTGAAGTTGGCGACGGCCTTGACGATGGCGGCGGCACGCTTGGCGGGGTCGCCGCTCTTAAAGATGCCCGAGCCCACAAAGACGCCCTCGGCACCCAGCTGCATCATCAGCGCAGCGTCTGCAGGGGTTGCCACGCCGCCAGCGGCAAAGTTCACGACGGGGAGCTTGCCCGTGGCGTGGACCTCGCGTACCAGCTCGACCGGAACCTGCAGCTGTTTGGCCGCCTCAAAGAGCTCGTCGTCGCGCAGGGCAACAACGTCGCGGATTTGCTTTTGGATCTTGCGCATGTGGCGCACGGCCTGGACAACGTCGCCCGTGCCCGGCTCGCCCTTGGTGCGGATCATCGTAGCGCCCTCGGCGACGCGGCGCAGCGCCTCGCCCAGGTCGCGGGCACCGCAGACAAACGGGACGTCAAACTGCGTCTTGTTGATATGGTAGACATCGTCGGCGGGGGAGAGAACCTCGGACTCATCGATGTAGTCGATCTCGATGGCCTGCAGGACCTGGGCCTCGACGATGTGACCGATGCGGCACTTGGCCATAACAGGGATGGAGACGGCCTCCTGGATGTCCTTGATCATCTTGGGGTCGCTCATGCGCGACACGCCGCCGGCGGCGCGGATGTCGGCCGGGATGCGCTCGAGTGCCATGACGGCGCAGGCGCCTGCCTCCTCGGCGATGCGTGCCTGCTCGGGCGTGGTGACGTCCATGATGACGCCGCCCTTGAGCATCTGCGCGAGCTCGCGATTGAGTTTGACGCGATCGGCCTTGCTGGTCTGTTCTGCCATGGTTGCTCCCTTGGTTGGCATGTGTATTGCTTGACGGAACATCCTATAGGGGAGCTGGGTATAGCGGAATAATCAGTTTTAGAGATAATAATAAGGTCAGACTAATACCAGATTGAATGATGCGATAAGGTCAGGTGACTAACTCATGCTTGACTACAATTTGGAACAACGCGGCGAAGCATCGCTCTATGAGTATGTTTACCAGCAAATTCGAGATGATATCGTTGCCGGGCGCATTGCGGCGGGAGAGCATCTGCCCTCCAAGCGCGCCTTTGCCAGTCATCTGGGAATCAGTGTCATTACAATCGAGAATGCATATAGCCAGTTGGTCGCCGAGGGCTATATTTGCTCAAAGCCTCGCCGCGGCTATTACGCTTGCGAGCTTCCGGATGCCCCGGTCCTGGCTTCGGCTGCGGAGGATGCCGATCGAGATACAGCTCCTGCGAGTTTTGGCGTTCATGACTCCTATGGGCAACCTGAGCAATTCGCTCCGCTCTCTCCCTCCGCCTTGGAAGCCGCACGCCTCTGGCAAAGTGCTCTGCGGGCGACGTTGACGTCCGAAGATGAGCGCGAAATCTTCTCGCCCGCCCCCGCGCAAGGTACCGCGCGGCTGCGGTGCGCAATTGCACATCATCTTCGCGGGACGAGGGGCATGAATGTCAATCCCGACAACATCGTCATCGGTGCGGGCGCTCAGCTGCTTGACACGATGCTGGTTCAGCTGCTTGGCGCGGACAAGACATACGCCGTCGAGGACCCGGGCTACTTGCGTCTGACGCGCATCTATCAGGCCATGGGCTGCGAAGTGCGGCATATTCCGCCGGATGGTGAGGGAGTTAACTTGGGCGAGCTGCTCGATGCCGGGGCGGACGTCCTTCACCTCATGCCGTCCCATCAGTATCCGACTGGCCTGGTGACGAGCATCGCACGTCGCTACGCACTGCTGAGCTGGGCTGCCGAGCGGCCGGGTCGATATCTCATTGAGGACGATTTCGATTGCGAGTTTCGCCTTGCTGGCAAGCCGATCCCTGCGCTTGCATCGATTGATGCCGCCCAATCGGTCATCTACACCAACACTTTTTCTAAGAGCCTGTCATCGGCTCTGCGCTTGGCTTACATGGTCCTTCCCGATGAGCTCATGGAACGATTTAGGCGCGAGCTGGGCTTCTACGCCTCGTCGGTCAGCTCCGTAGATCAGGTGGCGTTGGCGCGCTTGCTCGAATCGGGTGATTACGAGCGACATGTGAACCGCGTGCGCGTTCGTGCTCGTGAGGCGCGTGATGGCCTGGTGGCGCTTGTGCGGAAGGCGTTTCCGGCAGGAGAGGTGTCGATTGAGCATGCGGATGCGGGTCTTTACTGCGTTTTGGCGCCGGCAAGCGACAAAGTGGGGGATGGTCTCATTCGTGCTATCGCCGATGTCGGCATCCCTTACGTCAACATTGACGATTGCCTATGGGCAAACGATCAGACGACGATTCAGAGGACTACGCGCCGCGTCCTCATCCAATACGACGACCTGAGCCCTCAAGTGCTCGATGCCCTACAAAAGCAGCTGCAATAAAGCCACGAAAAAGGCCCGAACCAATACGGTCCGGGCCTCATCGAGCTAGAGGTTATGTCTCAAGCGGTTGGCTTAGCCAAAGTAGCGCTTGAGCAGGCCGGCGAAAGCCTTGCCGTGGCGAGCTTCGTCGCGAGCCATCTCGTGCACGGTGTCGTGGATGGCATCGAGACCAGCGGCCTTGGCGCGCTTGGCAAGATCGGTCTTGCGGCGGTGGCGCCGTTCTCGGCCTCAACGCGCATCTCGAGGTTCTTCTTGGTGGAGTCGGTCACGACCTCGCCCAGGAGCTCAGCGAACTTGGCGGCGTGCTCGGCCTCCTCGTGGGCAGCCTTCTCCCAGTACAGGCCGATCTCGGGGTAGCCCTCGCGATGAGCGACGCGAGCCATGGCCAGGTACATACCGACCTCGGAGCACTCGCCCTCAAAGTTGGCGCGCAGGTCGGCAACGATGTCCTCGGAGACGCCCTCCATCTTGGCGACGCCCACGACGTGCTCGGCAGCCCACTCGAGCTGACCCTCCTCCTGCTTCAGGAAGCGAGAACCGGGAACGCCGCACTGGGGGCACTTGAAGTCCTCGGGCAGCTGGTCGCCGTCGAACTCTTCCACATAACCGCAAACGGGGCAAACAAACTTCATGATTCGATCCTTTCGATCGATGGCGATTGTGCGCTCGTCCGGTCCCGTAAGGGCCCTCTCCGGACGTGCGTCTTGACGAGTTCTATTATCCATAAATGCAACCAAATGTGAAGCCTATTAGGAATGATTTTTAATAAAACAATTTCGAGATATGAAGATGTTGATTGATTAACGATTGGGAGGCCGTCTGCGATCTTTGCTGAGTACAATCGGGCGAGCAAATGTTGACCTATCAACAAATGAAGGAGTTTCCTTTATGCATCTAGCCCGTCGTGCCTGGTGCCGAACATATCAGACGGTTTTTCGCATTGCATTGCCGATCCTGCCCTATACCGAGCCGCGCATTTTAGAGCATGCCGAGGATGTGCCCGCGGTGCTTCAAAAGCGCTCGATCCAGAAGGTCCTTATCGTGACGGATCCCGGCATTGCCCGTCTGGGGCTCACGGCACCGCTCGAGGCGGCGCTCGCATCCAGGGGGATTGGCGTTACGGTCTATGCCGAAACGCGTGCAAACCCCACGGTTTCAAACGTGGAGGAAGCGGCGTTCCTGTATCGAGAGAGTGCCTGCCGGGCCATTATCGGCTTTGGCGGAGGATCAGCCATGGACTGCGCCAAGGGCGTGGGCGCACGCATTGCGCAGCCAAACAAGCCCATCAACAAGATGCGCGGCCTGCTGCGGATTCATCGTCGCCTGCCGCTGCTCATCGCCGTTCCCACTACCGCCGGTACGGGAAGCGAAATCACGCTTGCGGCGGTAATTACCGATGACGAGACGCACTACAAATACCCTATTAACGACTTTGTGCTCATCCCGCGCTTTGCGGTGCACGACCCCGAGTTTACGTGCGGCTTGCCCGCTTCCATTACGGGGCAGACGGGCATGGATGCCCTGACGCATGCCGTTGAGGCCTTTATCGGGCGAAGCACCACGCCCTATACGCGTAAGATGGCGCGTCAGGCGGTCCAGCTCATCCATGACAATTTGCTCGAGGCCTATGAGCATGGCGATAACATGCGTGCGCGTCGCAATATGCTTTCGGCGGCGTATAAGGCGGGTGTTGCCTTTACGCGCTCCTATGTTGGATACGTTCACGCCATCGCACACAGCTTGGGTGGGCGTTACGGGATTCCGCACGGCTTGGCCAACGCTATCATCCTGCCGCATATGCTTCGCGCTTATGGTGACGCCGCCGCCCCCAAGCTTGCCGATCTTGCTCGCATGGCGGGCATTGCGCCGGCTACCGCGCAGGACAGTCTTGCGGCCGAGGCCTTTATCGATTGGGTCGACCGCATGAACGAGGCCCTGGGAATCCCCAAATATGTCTCGGGCATTCGCCGCTCCGACATTCCGCAGATGGCGGCGCATGCCGATGCCGAGGCCAATCCCCTGTACCCCGTTCCGCTTTTAATGGACCGCTTGGAGCTCGAGCATATGTACGAAGTCGTTGCAGGTGGTATGTTTGAGGGCGAGAATTAGGAGGGTCCATGAACACCGAGGAAATTGCGCGCATCGTCGGCGATCAGCGCGCCTACTTTAAGACGCACGCCACGTTTGATGTCGATGCTCGACGTCGCGCGCTCGTGAGTTTACGCGATGCGGTGCGGGCCCACGAGGCCGATATCGCCCATGCGCTCAAGACCGATTTGGGGAAGTCGCATGACGAGGCCTATATGTGCGAGATCGGCACGTCGCTTTCCGAGATTCGACATCAGATCGCTCATGTGGCGCGATGGAGTCGTCCGCGCCTGCGTCCGTGCGACCTCGCTAACGCCGTGAGCGTGTGCAAAACGCAAGCCGTGCCCTATGGCGTCACGCTCATCATGGCTCCGTGGAACTACCCGTTTTTGCTGACGCTCGAGCCGCTCGCCGGCGCGCTCGCCGCGGGTAACACCGTGGTTATCAAGCCGAGTGCCTATGCTCCGGCATCGAGCGCGGTGCTCAAGCAAATCTGTGAAGAGGCATTTGATCCGCGCTTGGTGACGGTCGTCGAAGGCGGGCGTGCCGAAAACGAAGCGTTGCTCGATGAGTGCTGGGACAAGATCTTCTTTACCGGTAGCGTTCCGGTCGGCAAGCTCGTCATGGAGCGTGCAAGTAAAAACCTCACACCCGTGACGCTTGAGCTGGGCGGAAAGAGTCCCTGCATCGTGGATGCGACGGCTAACTTGAAGGTCGCGGCACGCCGTATCGCCTTTGGTAAATGGCTCAACGTGGGGCAGACCTGCGTGGCGCCCGACTACCTGCTGGTCGATACGCGCGTGCACGACGAGCTGCTGGGTCTCATCAAGGAGGAGGCCCGCCGTATGTTTGGAGAGCATCCGCTCGATAACGAGGATTACGGGCATATCGTCAACGCCAAGCATTTTGCGCGCGTGCGCGGGCTGATCGATCCCGATAAGGTCGTGCTTGGAGGCGCCGCGCGCGAGGCTTCGCTCAAGATCGAGCCGACGATTTTGGACGGCGTGTCCCCCGATGACGCCGTGATGCAGGAGGAGATTTTCGGCCCCATCTTGCCGGTGCTGACGTTTGAGAGCCTAGACGAGGCCGAGACGTTTATTACGGATCGTCCGACGCCGCTGGCCCTGTATATCTTTAGCCAAGACCGCGCAGTTCAGCAGCGCTTTGTGCGCTACGTGCCCTTTGGCGGCGGCTGCGTCAACGACACGATCATGCACCTGGCTACGAGCCATATGGGCTTTGGCGGCATGGGTGCGAGCGGTATGGGACAGTACCATGGACGCGAGAGCTTCGATACGTTTAGCCACAAGAAGAGCATCGTGAACAAGGCAACGTGGCTGGACGTGCCATTCCGTTACGCTCCTTATGCAAACTGGAAGCATAAGTTCGTGCGCATGTTTGTGCATTAGAAAAGGGTGCGGGCAATACGAACAGATGTTCCTATTGCCCGCATTTTGCGTTAGACTACTGCTATGGAGCACGGATGGGCCAACTCCCTTTAGAAGGGATTTGGTATGAACGTAAGCGATGTTATTTCGTTATTGGCGTTGTTGATCGCGGCTATCGAACTCGGCCTGTTTATCGGCCGAATGAAATAGCCGCCCCCGCGTAAGCGAAGACGGCCACTTCTCACGATGAAAACGTGTATCGGAGTTGGCAAGACCCGCTGCCACGGGTGCCATCCGTGCTCCTATCTTATCTGCAAGCGCTCTGGCATGCAAGCGTTGCGACAAACGGTCGAAAAGACCCGGGTTGGTCTATTTGTGTCCGCACGAGTTCGTAGACTTCTCAATAAGGTTAAGTGCCGGTTATTCCGGCCGTTAGAGGAGCTGCCATGTACGAGCCTTCACGTGTTCTTTTATCGTTTCACATCGCTGGATTTCAGTATGCCGACGGCGCATTGGTTCTGGGCGATCTGAAAGCGGGCGATAAACTGACACTGTGTGCCGAGCGCGATAATCCCCACGATCCCGAGGCGGTCGCGATCTATTTCGGCAAGATCAAGCTCGGCTATGTTCCGGGAAACGAGGTTGGCCCGCTGTCCGTGATGATGTATTACGGGCACGAAGATGTGTTTGAAGCCCGCGTGCAGCAGGTTGCGCCCGAGCGCAGTCCCTGGCATCAGGTGCGCGTTGGCCTTTATGTGGCGGATGCCCGCTAGCCGCTAGGGGAGGCTGTCATGTTTGATGACGACGACCTGTTTGATCTGACGGATGAACCGTTTGAGTGGGACTTGCTGCTCGATGACGATGAGCTGGAGCAGGATCGAGAAAAGCGGAAGGATAAGAACGCACGGGACGACGTATCGAAGAAGAATGACAAGCGCCGCCGTGGACTGTTTGGCGGGCTCTTTGGGTAACCGCTGCGCCAAAGCGTCTGTATACTAGGCACGTGTTAGACGCGTTGCGAAATGAGGACACAGACGATGATGTGGTTTACCGCCGACCTGCACCTGGGCGATACGAATATCCTGCACGATATGGATCGGCCGTTCGCCTCGGTCGAGGAGATGAACCGCAAGGTTATTGACGCCATTAACGAGTGCGTTGCTGCGGACGACCGCCTCTATATCCTGGGAGACTTTACGTATCGCTTGCCCATGGCGGAGGCCGTGCTCCTGCGCGAGCGCATTGCCTGTCAGAACGTGACGCTCATCCGCGGTAACCATGACGGCGATTGGGAAGATCCGGACGCACCGCACATTTGGGATGACGTGCGCGATTACCTGGAAATTGCCCCCGGCTATGCCAAGGGACATCGCCTGGTTTTGAGCCATTACCCCATGCTCAGTTGGAACGGCAAAGCGCGTGGCGCCATTATGCTGCACGGACATATCCACAGCAGGGGAGACCGCACCAACACACGCAACCGTGATCGCGAACGCCCCATCTACCGCTACGATGTGGGCCTCGACGCCAATGGCTACAAGCCCGTAAACCGAGACCAGATCTTGAGCTTCTTTGGACTGTAGCTTTCAAACCACCATAAAGGGGACAGGCACCTTTGTGGTGGTTTTTCCATAGATTGGAGTCGTTATGAAACAACTGCTTATTCGTGCCGACGATCTCGGCTATTCGTATGCCGTTGACTTAGGGATCGCCCGCAGCGTCGATGAGGGCCTGGTGTGCTCGGTGGGACTCATGTCAAATATGCCCGAGGCCGAGCATGGCTGGTCACTCGTGGCGGATGCTGACATTGCGGTGGGCCAGCATACCAACGTGTGCCTGGGCAAGCCGTGTGCCGATCCGGCACTCATTCCAAGCCTGCTCGATGAAAACGGTGAGTTCCATAGCAGCCGTACCTTCCGCGAGCGCTTTAAGCGTGGCGAGGAACTGATTGACTTCGACGAGGCATGCATTGAAATTCGTGCGCAGCACGATCACTTTGTCGAGATCGTGGGTCGCGAGCCCGATTACTTTGAGGCCCACGCCGTTATGAGCAAAAACCTCAATCGAGCGATCTCGACGGTGGCACAGGAGTTGGGCCTTAAGGAGCAAAAGGCGAGCTTCGACCCCACGGCCGTGGTGCATTGCGGAGACACCGATTTGCGCATGGTGATGCGCTCGATGGAGCCGGGCTACGAGCCCAAGGAAGCAATCATGCAGACGGTTCGCGAGATGGCCGATGGCGAGACGGTCGTCTTTGTCTGCCATCCGGGCTATCTTGACCGTTTTATCCTCGAGAGTAGCTCGCTTACGACCGATCGTACCAAGGAGGTCGATGCGTTGATCGACCCCGAGCTGTGGGCGTGGCTCGAGGCTCAGGACGATCTTCGCCTCATCGACTACCGCGACCTGTAAAGTACTCAAACCACCACGATGGGGACAGGCGCCTTTGCGGTGGTTTTGGCGCCGTTGCCATTATGGCGGCGGCGCCTTTTTTGTCCGCGCGGCGCGGTAGAGTGTAGGCGATTAGAATTTGCGTCCATCGAGGAGCTGCTATGAACGAGATCAAGTGCCCGCATTGCGGCGAAGTCTTTAAGGTCGATGCGTCCGGCTATGCGGATATCGTCAAACAGGTGCGTGATGCCGAGTTCTCGCGCGATCTGGATGAACGCGTGAAGGCCGTCCAACGCGAGGGCGAGCAGGCACTGGAGCTTGAGCGCTCGCGTTCGGCGTCTGCGTTGCAGGAGGCGAAGTCTCAGCGCGACGCTCAGCTCGCTGAACAGAAGAACATCGCGGCTCAGGAGCTGGCGCAGGAAGTTGCCAAGCGCGACGCCGAGCTTGCCGAGTTGCGTGCCAAGCTTGAGGGCGCCGCCGCAGAACGCGAGAGCGCAAGCCAGCGTGCGGCGGTTGAGGCCCGTGCCGATGCTCAAAAGGAAAACGCCGAGCTCCAGCGCGAGATTGATAGCTTACGTGCGCAGTTAGGCCGCAAGGATGACGAGGCCAAGCTTGTCGAGGCAGCGGTGCGTAACGCCGCTCAAAACGACCTGGCCGCCCGCGACACTCAGATTGCCGAGCTGCAGGCGAAGCTCTCCGCTGCAGACAAGGCCCAGGAGATGGCGCTTGCCGCCGCGGCAGCCGAGTCCCAGCGCGAGCTTAATGCTGCTCGTAGCGAAGCCGAGCGCACGCTTGCCGACTATCAGGCGAAGGTGCAGGAGGAGTTCTCCGCTGCAAAGGCTCAGTCTGCGCAGGAGGCAGAGAGTCTTCGCGCCCAGCTGCGCGAACAGGAGCTGACGGCAAAGATGAGCCTGTCGGAGGCGGTCGCTGCGGCGGAGCGTGAGCGCGATGAGGCACGCGCGAAGCTTACGAGCGAGCTGGCGGTGCGCGATTCTCGCGAGGAACAGGCCAAGGCTGCCCACGAGCTCGAGCTTGCACAGGCCAAGCGTGCGAGTGACGAGCTCATTCGATATAAGGATGAAGAGATCGAGCGCCTGAAGGACATGAAGGTGCGCCTGTCTACCAAGATGGTGGGCGAGTCGCTCGAGCAGCACTGCGAGACTGAGTTCAATCGCTTGCGTATGACGGCGTTTCCCAATGCGTATTTTGAGAAGGACAACGATGCATCCGAGGGCACCAAGGGCGATTTCATCTTCCGTGAGTGCGACGCGAGCGGCAACGAAATCATCTCGATTATGTTCGAGATGAAAAACGAGAACGACGAAACCGCGACCAAACACAAGAACGAGGACTTCTTTAAGAAGCTCGATCATGACCGTCGTCAGAAAGGCTGCGAGTACGCGGTGCTTTGCACGCTGCTCGAGCCCGAGAGCGAGCTCTATAACGCCGGCATTGTGGACGTGAGCTACCGCTACGAGAAGATGTACGTGATCCGTCCGCAGTTCTTCATCCCGATCATCACCCTCCTGCGCAACGCCGCCATGGGATCGCTACGCTATAAGCAGGAGCTAGCAGAGTACAAGCAGCAGAACATCGACGTCACGAACTTCGAAGCCAAGATGGAAAAGTTCAAGGACGGCTTCTCACGCAACTACAACCTGGCGAGCAAGCAGTTCGAATCGGCGATCAAGGAGATCGATGCTGCCATCAAGCAGCTCGAGAAGACCAAGGACGATCTGCGTCGCAGCACCGAGAACCTGCGCTTGGCCCACAACAAGGCCGATGAGCTTACGATTCGCAAGCTCACCTGGGGCAACAAGACCATGAAAGCGGCGTTTGATGAGGCGCGCGAGACGGCAATGGGCACGGGCGATGAGCCTGCCGAGGCCGATGCGTATGAGGTCGAGGATGCCGAGTAGGGGATAGCGCATGGCGCAAAAAGCGGGGCCGCTGGCGATGTTGCCAGCGGCCCCGCTTCGTTTACCTGGCTGATTCGGCTAGTCTTCGAGCAGGTCCTCGATAAAGCCGACGCGGTAATTCTTAAAGATGACCTCGCCGCCGTCTTGGGTGGCATCCAGATCGACGTCGCCCATGATGCCAAAGTCGTGGTCGCCATCTTCGTCGGCAAAGATCTGGTGCACGTGCCACACGTGCTCGGTTTTCTCGTCGCTCTCGTCGATAGTGAACATCGCGGAGCTGCGGGCGTCGCCGTCGGTGAGAATGTCCTCATGCTGCTCGTGGTAGGCGTCGAGTGCCTTTTGCCAGCGAACCTCACTCATGCCCCAGTCTTCGTCGAGCTCGCCCAGGTCGCGCACATGTCCGCGTGCGGCGAGCGCCACGCGGCGGAAGAGCGCATTGCGCACCAACAGCGTGCAGCCGCGACGGTCTGCCACGACCTCGTCGACGCCCTGCGGCGGCGCGGCGTCGAGGGCTGCCGGGT
>JBKTBE010000067.1:0-11092 GCA_046883645.1 Collinsella sp.
GACAGGTCTGGGGCATCGACTCTTACGACCAGTGGGGCGTTGAGCTGGGCAAGCAGCTTGCCAAGCAGATCACCCCTGCCTTCCACGACGATGCCGCCAAGGCCGAGCAAGACGCTTCGACTCAAGCGCTTATCGAGTTCTATCGCGCGCATCGCAAGTAGTCGCTGCTGTTAACGCATCGCGCCTTATAGTCAGGGGCCCGTATCCTATCGGATGCGGGCCCCTTTGCTTTGCCGTGGTCCCGGGGCGCACGGCCTTTGTGGAACATCGCCGGGGCGCCGCGCGCTGCGAGAACCCTGCACCTAGATCTCGGTCTCCGCATGGCCTCGCTGCGCCTCGGGCAGCTCCCCGTAGAGCGGATGGTCTTCGAGCCTAAAGCGCTCGACCTGTTCGGGAGTGCGACCGCGTACAAAGAGCCACGAGCGATCGATCGGCGTCGCCATGAGCGTGCTGGGCAGCGCGTCGGCGCGGTCGGAAAACACCCGGGCACTCTCGGGATCCTGGAACGCCAGCACCAGATGCGTGTCGCAGTTGCCCATGATGGAGCGTGCGCGTGCCTCGCCATAGAGCGCATCGAGCTGGTTGGTCGACTGCAGCAGCAGCGTTGCCCAGATGTTGCGGCTTCGGATAATCGAGAGCACGTTGTCGATCTGGGGGATCTGCAGATTTGCGACGTCATCGAGCATAAAGCGCACGGGCACGGGCAGGCTGCCGTCGGGCTGCCTATCGGCCTCACGAATGAGGCCCATAAACGCCTGCGAAATAAAGAGGCCGGTCAGCGGATCGAGATTGCGGTCAATATCGCTCACGGTTACAAACAGGGCGCAGGGGGTGTGTCCCATGGAAGCGAAGTCCACCTGATGACACTCACGATAGAGCTGTGCCGCACCGTCGAATCCCAGACACATGACCTTTTCGGCAAGGATGCCGACGATGCTCGCGTGCATGCGCTCGGCATTTTGCGTAATGGCGTAGCGCCGCCATAGCGAGAGGGCATAGCTTTGGGGGTCGGTCGTGATCAGGTCGTCAAACAATCGACCCGTGGCACCGTCCTGCAGGTGCTCGATCAGCTTGATGACCGAGCTGATCGTCTGCTCGTCGGCTGGTAGCTGTTCGGTGACGTAGGCGATAAGACACGACAGCAGGTTTGCCGCCGCATGATCCCAAAAAGGCTGGTTGTTGTCCTCGATGGGGCAGATGGCCTTTGCCACCGAGAGGATGTCCTGCTGGTTGGGCCTGCCGTCCGCCTTGCGGCGAATGTGCCTCAGGGGGTTGTAGCCGCAGCGCTCGATGCCGGGCGCAAGGGCCGGGATGGTGTTGAGGTCGGCGAAGTTGAGACATTGCACGCGGTAACCGTGGGCTGCCAGCACGGGTCCCACTTCGCGACAGAGCGTGCCTTTGGTGTCGAGCACGATGTAGCTTGCGTTCATTTGCAGCAGGTTGGGCTTGAGGACGTTTCGGGTCTTGCCGGCTCCCGAGGGGCCGATCACAAGTGCGTTGTTGTTGAGTCCCGTTTGGCGGGTGTCGCAGGAAAGCGTTCGATCCTTGGCGAGGATGGTGGACGATGCGGACTCAGATGCGGCGAGGCGGCTGGCGAGGTTAGGCATGGGCGACCTCCTTGGTGGTCGAGAGGATTTCGTGGGCAAAGCCGAGCTCGACGGCGCGCTCGGCCGAAAGGTAGGTGTCTTTTGCAGTGAGGGACTGGATGCGCTTGGGCGTGAGGCCGCTGCGGTCCGAGAGGATTTGCGTGAGGGTCTTGCGGGTCTGCATGAGACGCCGGCTGGTTTCCTGCAGCGCAAGTGCCGAGCCGCCTGCCCCCTGGGGGATCAGCGGGTCGTGAATCATGAGCTCTGCATGGGGCGCCATACGGCGATCGTCGCCGCCCATAAAGATCACGGCGCCCATGGACGCGGCGAATTCCAAGCAGACGGTGCGGATGGGGCACGATGCGAGGCGCATGGCGTCATAGATTGCAAGACCCGACCGCACGCTTCCGCCGGCGCTGGCGACAAATATGGTGATGGGGCGGCTGGGGTCGGTGGCATCGAGCAGGCGGATCTGCTGGCATAGGTCGTGGGCCATCGGGGTTTCGATGTTTCCCATGACGGAGAGCTCGCGACGGGCGAGCATCTCATCGTAAATGCTGGTGAGCGTGATACCTCGGGCGGATTCACGCATGGTGAGGGGGCTGATGATGGGGGAATGATTGGTGTCCATGAGGACTCCTTTCTGTTGGTTGTGTTGTGGAATAGGATTGTTACCCGCGGAGGGGCTGGCGGGCTACAGGGTTCGTCCGAGCCTGAGATCGAGCTCGGTTGTGGGGCAGGCTGCCTGTTCGTGCGGCTCGCAAGCGCCAAGGGCTCCAAAGCGATGGAGCGTTGCGACGGGCGTGGTGTAGGCGAGCCGCAGCTGATGCTCGATAGGGGCACATCCGTCATTTTTGTAATGAGCCGCGTAGTACTGCGCGATGCTGGCGTTCATCTCGCTGCCATTGCGATGGCGCTCAAACTGGCGTCTGCAGGTCTCGATGATCTTTGCTACCGACTTGGGTGCCGTCGCGGGAACAAGGGCGAGATAGCCCTCAAATAGTTCGTTGATGCTCAGGAGGCACAGCAGGTCGATCAGCGTCCTTATGGCTGCTCCCTCGGCAGAAAAGTGCGCGGTCATGCGGTTATATCGGTTGCGGTCGACGATGGCCGCATGGGGTCTTGGAGTTTTCTGCCCCGTGGTCCCGGGCTTTTGCCGCGCCTGTGTATTGAGCTCGACGCTGCAGCGCTTGAAGCCGTCCAACGGAAGGAACAGTGCGGTGCGCAGGGTGTTCCGCTTGCTTTCGAGTTCATGACGCTCGTCGGGTTCCCATTCGAGCTTGAGTTTCGTGTCGAGCGCCGTAAACATATGGGCTAGGCAGCCTACGGTAAGAACGTACGAATCTTTATCGCGTTTTGGGGCATAGGGGTCTGTCAGCTTGCGAATGTCGGGGTCGCCCATGATCTTTGTGCAGCGCTTCAGCAGTTGAGGGTGGTCGGCCAAGATCGTCGCGAGCGGTAGCGACGCGTAGTTCTTGATGGTCGCGGCGGCAAAGGCGGCGTCATATTCGTTTGCATATGCTCGCTCAATGCGGGCATCCAGAATGCTTTTCTTATCGCCGTCTTCAGCGTGGCGGTTTGTCATAGCTTCTCCAATCGGTTGATGTTCGTGCTGTTTGTTGATGTGTTGGTTGTCGTGAGTGATGTGCTTGCCGTGGGTGATGTGCTGACGTTGGGGTGCTATGCGGTTTTCAATGAGCCCGTGAGGCAGTTGCTGCAGGGGCGGGATGGAACGGCCCATGCAAGGCGGAAGGCATCGTGCTCAAAATCGAGACAGCAATGCCCTGGGTGCCTCACATGTGGCAGTTACCTCATTAAGTTGTCATTGCGTTTGGGGCTGTACTTTGCCGATCTTCTTTCTCTTACACGCTAAAAACTGAAACTTCATATGCTCGATCTACTTAAAACCGCAACGGCGGTCTTTTATCAACTTATATGTCGGAACGCGTCTTTGCAAGTACTTTTTTGCCTTTGTTTCAAATGGGGTGGTTTTGCAACCGTCATACGCGCGCTGTGCGAACGTGCCCCGGCTCGGATAAGATAGTGCGCGATAAAAACGATGCAAGGAGGCACATATGGCAATCAAAGCCATCGCGATGGATATCGACGGTACGCTCACCAACGACCAGAAAGTGATTAGCTCGCGTACGCGCAAGAAGCTGCTCGCGGCGCAGGAATCGGGCATTAAGCTCATCTTGGCTTCGGGCCGTCCCGCATGGGGGCTGCACGCCTTGGCGCAGGAGCTCGACCTTCAAAACCATGACGGTCTGCTGGTGGCCTTTAACGGCGCGCATGTGGTCGACGCTCAGACCGATGAGGTCCTTTTTGACCAGGCCATGCCGGCTGACGAGCTGCACCGTCTGATTGATCACCTGCAAAACTATGATGTGATCCCCATGATCTCGCTCGGGCGCGACCTGCATGTAGAGGACTCGTATCGCTGCATGATTACACTGCCGGACGGCTTGCAGAAGAATATCGTCAAATACGAGCGCGATGCCTGCGACCTTAAGATTCGCGAAGTCGAGAGCCTTCATGAGGTGGC
Organism: Collinsella sp.; assembly: GCA_046883645.1. GTDB lineage: Bacteria > Actinomycetota > Coriobacteriia > Coriobacteriales > Coriobacteriaceae > Collinsella. The sequence continues at coordinate 4,132 of JBKTBE010000067.1, forward strand.
GGATGCTTATCCCGTGGACAAGCTGCTGACGGCGGGCGATCCGGCCTACCTGCAGGCACATTACGAGGAGATGTATGCGCCCTTTAAGCAGACGCTTTCGGGCATGTTTACGGCCGACTGGTACTTTGAGTACACGGCGCCCGGTATTGACAAGGCCCGCGCGCTCGAGGGTGCCCTGCCCAAGCTCGGCATCGATGCCAGCGAGGTCGTATCGTTTGGCGACGGCCAGAACGACAAGTCCATGATTGAGTGGGCCGGCACCGGTGTTGCCATGGGCAACGCGGTCGACGAGGTTAAGGCCGTGGCCCAGATGGTGACCGCCAATAACAACGAAGACGGCATTGCAGTGGCGCTGGATAAGCTGCTGGGTTAGAATCGCCGATAAAGCATGGTTCGGGCGTCCGCTTGCGGGCGCCCTTTTGTTAGGGAGGGTGCCGTGTCCGCATTTCCGTTCGACGCCGTTATCTTTGACATGGACGGCGTCATTGTCGATACCGAGTATTACTACCTGGGCGAGACTGCCGCGTTTGCCAAGGAGCTTGGGCTTAACCTGACTCAAGAGGAGTTGAATGGGCAGGTCGGTACCTCGCATCAGTTCTTCCTGCATATGTTGGTCGATTGGTTTGAGCGCGCCGGTAAGGGGCATTTCACTGGCGAGGAAGCGTTGGCCCGTTGGGACGAGTGGGCGCATGAGCGTCCGCGCGACTATCAGGCTTTGATTAACCCAGGCGCCGTGGATACGATTCGAGAGCTGCCGCGCCGCGGCGTTCGCGTGGCGCTTGCCAGCTCGTCTCCCATGGATAGCATCGAGGAAGTGCTCAACGCATGCGGGCTGTCGGATGCCTTTGAGTATGTGGTGAGCGGCGAGCAGTTTAAGGAGAGCAAGCCCGAGCCCGACATCTACCTGCATGCGCTGGACCTGCTGGGGCTGCCCGCGAATCGCTGCTGCTGCGTTGAGGATTCGGTGCCTGGCATCACTGCCGGCAAGCGAGCCGGCCTGACAGTCATTGCCAAGCGCGAGGAGCGCTTTGGCTTTAGCCAGGATGCCGCGGACAAGATTATCGACCAGCTGCCCGATTTGCTGAAGCTTGCGTAGGGCCAGGGCGGCACGGCGGCCATTACGGCGATCTCGTTAGGACGAGAAAGGGACGGCGCTATGACATTCAACGTTAACGCTCTTGGGTTTGGCGACAACGTCGTCGACCGCTACGAGCATATCAACACAATGTATCCGGGTGGCAATGCGGTGAACTTTGCCGTGTATGCCAAGAAGTGCGGTGCCGCGCGCTCCGCGTATATGGGCATCTTTGGTAATGACGCTGCTGCCGAGCATGTGATTGCGAGTCTTGAGGATGAGGGCGTTGAACTAGCCAAATGCAAGCAGCTCATCGGCGAGAATGGTGCGGCACGCGTTACTGTGGTCGATGGTGACCGTGTCTTCCTTGGCTCCAACGAAGGCGGTATCCGTGGCGATGCGCGCTATGTCCTCGATCGTTTTGATCTTTCGTACATGAAGCAGTTCGATGTGGTTCATTCGGGCAACTATTGCTTTACCGAGCGCGAGCTGCCTAAGTTGAAGGCAGCGGGTATTACCGTTTCGTTTGACTTCTCGGACGATTCGACCGACGAGTACTACGAGCAGATTGCTCCCTACGTTGACTTCGCGTTCTTTAGCGCGGCAGACGCCGCGAGCGAGGACGAGATTCGCAAGCGTCTGGCATGGGTGAAGAGCTTGGGTCCGCGTTTTGTATCGGCCACGGCTGGCGCTGAGGGCTGTACTGCCTATGACGGCGAGCGTTACTATCGGCAGCATGCCAAGCCAGTGACAGATATGAAGGACACCATGGGTGCGGGTGACTCGTTCCTGACTTCGTTTCTGATGTGCTATCTCGATTCCGCCAAGCGTGGCGAGGATGGTGCCGAGGCCGTCGAGCGCGCACTCGACTTTGCGGCGGGGTTTGCTTCGACCGTATGCGGTATGGAAGGCTCCTGGGGCCATGGAGCGCCAATTTCCGAATAGGTGAGCAGTCTCGGGGAGCTGTATTGGTGCCTTCCCGTGACTCGGTGGTCAAAAAAAGCCAAATATGAGTACTGTGAGTAATTTAGTCGCAGCAAAATCGACCCCTTCAGACGTGATTTGAGCGTTTGGAGGGGTTTAAGATTGCGAAAATGCAGGATGAGTGACTGTGAAAGTGTTAGTTAATGGACAATCGTAGATTAATCTGGTGGCCGGAAAGCTCAAAGTAATGTATCCATTTCGCTAGCAGTACTCATATTTGACGTTTTTTGACCACAGGGGTCAGCGAAGGCTAAAAACAGAGCGTGCATTTGCTAAAACCGCTGACTCAATATGCTTTGCGTCACAGTTTTTGAGTGAGGCGATGCGTTCTGAGGTCCATGCAAGCGATCTGATGAGCGACTGCGCGCTTGTTTCTGTGTTTGGCTCGGTCGGCGCATCGGTCTCGAGCAGTAAACGGTCGAGTGGAATCTGTCGTGCGTATTCGCGTCCTCGTTTGGACGCGAGCATGCGTTCGTTGACAGAAAAATAGCAGCCCGCATTACGCGCGCGGACGAGCTCGTCTGAGGTGCCGCTAAACCAGTGGAAGATGATAGCGGGGGAGTCGGGGTTTGGGATGAGTAGCCCGTGCGATTCTAGGGCGTCCAGCGCAGTTCCTGCCGAACGAACGGCGTGAATTGATATCACGCGCCCGGCAAGAGGACGCTGCACGAGCACATCGCAGAGCCGGTCAAGTGCCTGTATTTGCAGCGACTCGCTTCCGGCAAAGCGCTCGGAAAAGTCGAGTCCGACTTCGCCGATGTGGCGCTCTTGGGCAGCAACTTCGCAAAGCAGATCGACTTCGGCAGGACCGCAGCGGCCGTCGGCGAGCCACCAGGGGTGGAGCCCAACGCCAGCGATGATGCCTGGTAGGCGACGGGCGCGCTCGTTTGCGGCCGAAAAGTCGCGTGGGTCGACCCCGCAGTCGAAGAGCCCCAGACCCAACGCCGCCGACTCACTGGCTGCAGCATCGGGGCCGAGCATCAAATCAAGATGACAATGCGTGTCAAAGAATTGCGGTTCCATCGCAGGACATCCTGCTAGTCCAGGCGTTGGCCGTCGGCGCGTACGCGCTCGGTGCCGCGCCCGCTGATCTGGCGGATAACCTCGCCGGCGATCATCTGACCCATGATGGGCGGCATAAAACTGGCGGTGCCCAACTCGGTGCGCTCGTGGATATTGGAAGGGTCGCGGGGCTGTGTCTTAACCGATTCCTCGCAGCTAAACAGTACATGTAGGCTCTTGATGCCGCGCTTCTTACATTCTTTGCGCATGATGCGGCTCATGGGGTCACGTACCGTATCGAAAATGTCGGCAAAGCGGAGGCACTCGGGATGGAGCTTGTTGGCCCCGCCCATGGAGCTAACCAAACGAATGCCGTGGTCCTGAGCATATTTGGCAATGGTAAGCTTGGCCGAGATGGTGTCGATGGCGTCGACGACGTAGTCGAGCTTGCCACCCGTCTGCTCCAAAACGCTCGCGAAGAACTCGTCGATGTTGTCGCTCAGCAGGTATTCGGTGCGCTTGATGACGGTGGCGGCAGGGTTGATGTCATGGATCATGGCCTCCATGACATCAACTTTACGCTTGCCGATGGTGCTGTGAAACGCGATGGCCTGACGGTTGATATTGCTGGGCGCAATGATGTCTTTATCCAGAATTACGAAATGGCCGATGCCGCCGCGGGCGAGCGCTTCGCAGCAGTTAGAGCCCACGCCGCCGCAGCCGAGCACCAACACCGTGGCGTCGGCGAGCTTGTCGAGCGCCTCGCGCCCCATGATGATCTCGAGCTTGGTGTCGCGCGTCTCGACGGGAGCGGCGACTGCGGTTTCGGTCATAGATATCCTCCGATGGGGAAGTAATTAACGTAATTGGCTATCGCCATTATAGGTATTATTCTGCCTCCATTTGAGGCCTTGGGGCATGTTGAAATGAAGCGGGGATTCGCATAAGATTGAAGCAGATGGCACCCGTGGCCGCGGGTTGGCCAACTCCGAAACACGTTTATGGCGTGAGAAGTGGCCGTCTTCGCATTACGCGGGGGCGGCTATTTCATTCGACCTCCAATGTGGATGCCGAGCTCCACAGCCGCGATTACAAGCAATAACAACGTCAGGACATCGTCAATACTCATAGTCCATCTCCTTCTCTGGTAGAGGGGAGCTGGCCCATCTGCTTCTAACGGTATTGTAATTAAAAGCGAACGAGTGTTCTATGGCTATTGCTGAATTAGATAATTAGACAAATATCTAAATATCGAGTATAGTGTGCGCGTCGAACGAACTGGTGAGAGGAGGTCTTATGCCGGGAGAGGGTTTTAAGGCGCTTGCCGATCCAACGCGACGGCGCATTTTGGAGTTGCTGCGCGAGGGCAATTGCACGGCGGGGGAGCTTGCCGAGCATTTCGATATCAGTAAGCCGTCGCTGAGCCATCACTTGGCGACGCTCAAAAACGCCGGGTTGGTGACCGACGAGCGCCATGGCCAAAACATCGTATACAGCTTAAACACCACCGTCATGCAGGATTTGATTGGCTGGTTTATGGGCTTTACAAACACGGAAGGTGATAAGGATGAATAACGAAAACAAGGGCATTCACCCCACGGGGGTATCGTCGCGCGTGTGGATTGCGCTGGTCGCTCTGTGCGTCGCCAATGTCGTAGCGCACCTCATGGTGATGCCGAGCTTGCCTGCGCAGATTCCCACGCACTGGGGCGCGAACGGCGCCGTCGACGGTTGGGGTCCTAGCTGGATGGCCTCCGCGCTCGGCATGCTGCCTCTGGCGCTTCTCGCAATGTTCTGCGTGGTGCCGCGCATCGACCCAAAAGGTGAGGCATATCGAACCTCGGGCAAGTTCTACCAGGGCTTCGTAATCGCCTTCACCTTGTTCATGTGCGCCATAAGCTGGCTGGGAGAGCTTACGGTCTGGGGCGTGGTGCCGGCGGTCGGTTCGGTTAACGTGCTGATTTCCGGTGTTGTTGGTTTGCTGTTCATCGGCGTAGGCAACTACTTGCCGCGTGTGAAGCAGAACTATACGCTCGGTATCAAGACACCTTGGGCGCTTGCCGATCCCGAGAACTGGCGCCGTACGCAGCGTTTTGGCGGCGCCTGCTTTATGGTGCTGGGTATTGGTCTGATTGTGATGGGCGTGGCAGGCAGCGTGCTTTCGAGTGAAGTCGTCGCCGCGGTGATTGCGGTTCTGGCGTTTGGTTCGGTTGGAGCCGTCTACGTCTACTCGTATCTGTTGTGGCGCAAATCGCAGCGAGCCTCTCGTTAAGGTTGCGGAAAACTAGCGTACGCAGTTCATAGTATGTTCCGGGGGACTTTTCCCAGGTAGTATTAGGGGGTGTGGGCAACCATGCCCCTTTTTCGTTACGTTTCAGAGCTGGTTTTTTCATTTCGTTTCCACTAAAGCGAATCAAGAATAGGGAAACAGCAGGTAGAAAGGATAGAACAGACATATGGCGGAGTTTATCTACCAGATGTATCAGGCTCGCAAGGCCCATGGCGACAAGGTAATCCTTGACGACGTGACCCTGAGCTTCTACCCCGGTGCCAAGATCGGCGTCGTGGGTCCCAACGGCATGGGCAAGTCGACCCTGCTCAAGATCATGGCCGGCATCGAGGAGGTCTCCAACGGCGATGCCAGGCTCACCCCCGGCTACACCGTGGGCATCCTGCAGCAGGAGCCGCCGCTCGACGACGACAAGACCGTTATCGAGAACGTGCGCATGGCGTTTGGCGATATGATCGCCAAGGTCGATCGCTTCAATAAGATCGGCGAGGAGATGTGCGACCCGGATTGCGACATGGACGCCCTCATGGCCGAGATGGGCAAGCTCCAGGACGAGATTGATGCCGCCGACGGCTGGGATATCGATTCCAAGCTCGGCCAGGCCATGGACGCCCTGCAGCTGCCCGATTCCGATATGCCGGTCAACGTGCTTTCCGGCGGCGAGCGCCGCCGCGTGGCTCTGTGCAAGCTGCTGCTCGAGGCTCCCGACCTGCTGCTGCTCGACGAGCCCACGAACCACCTGGACGCTGAGTCGATCCTGTGGCTCGAGCACTTCCTGCACAACTACCAGGGCGCGGTGCTTGCCGTCACGCACGATCGCTACTTCCTGGATAACGTTGCCGAGTGGATCTGCGAGGTCGACCGCGGTCACCTTTATCCCTACAAGGGCAACTACTCCACGTATCTGGAGACCAAGGCCGCCCGTATCGAGGCGCAGGGCAACCGCGACGCCAAGCTCGCCAAGCGCATGGAGGCCGAGCTCGAGTGGGTACGCAGCTCGCCCAAGGCTCGCCAGGCAAAGAACAAGGCCCGTCTGGCTCGCTACGAGGAGATGGAGGCCGAGGCCCGCGCAAGCCAGAAGCTCGACTGGACCGATATCCGCATTCCCGTTGGACCGCGTCTGGGTAACAAGGTGCTCGAGGCCCATCACCTGCACAAGGAATTCGACGGTCGCGTGCTCATCGACGACCTTTCTTTCACCCTGCCGCGTAACGGCATCGTGGGCGTCATCGGCCCCAACGGTGTGGGCAAGACTACGCTCTTCAAGACCATCGTGGGCCTGGAGCCGCTGACTTCGGGCGAGCTCGAGGTGGGCGAGACCGTCAAGATCTCCTACGTCGACCAGAACCGTTCCGGCATCGACCCCGACAAGAACCTGTGGGAGGTCGTCTCGGATGGCCTGGACCACATGATGGTGGGCGAGACCGAGGTCCCCAGCCGCGCGTACGTGGCGAGCTTTGGCTTTAAGGGCCAGGACCAGCAGAAGCGCGCTGGCGTGCTCTCCGGTGGCGAGCGCAACCGTCTGAACTTGGCGCTCGCGCTCAAGCTGGGCGGCAACCTGCTGCTCCTCGACGAGCGCAGGTACGTCCTCGACGTCGTGACAGTGTCCT
>JBKTBE010000004.1:0-62105 GCA_046883645.1 Collinsella sp.
GCCGGATTGCCATCGCCGTAATCGTGATTGGCGTGCTGCGCGGCCTGTCCAAAAATATCGACGCACGTCACAAGGAGAACGAGGCCTTTGTCGCCGCGACTGCAAACGTACCCGGCTTGGGCAAGTTCGTCACCAGCTTGGGCGGCGGGGCCGCAGCGGCCAGCACCTCACGCGCGGCCGGCACCAGTAAGGAAGACTTTGAGCGTGCCAAGCGCACGGCCAAGAAGATGTGGAAGGGTCGCAAGACCACGGCATACCTGAAGTGCCCCAACTGCGGCCAGATGCTCTCCGTCCCCAAGGGCAAAGGTAAGATCCGCGTCACCTGCCCCAAGTGCCACGCCAAGATGGAGACGCGCTCATAGCCGCCATACCATGGGACAAATAAAAGCCGAGGCCTCGCGCTGAGACCTCGGCTTTTTTTGATTATGACAAAGGGATTGCCCCTTTGTCACACCTATGCCACGCCGTCGCGGGCGAGCTCCTCGGCCAGCGCCTCTGCAGGCATGGCCATAATCGCGTCGAGCTCGGTGTCCACCTCGGGGATGTGCTTGACCTTCAGCTTGCGCACCAGGCCACCGCGGCACATCACGTGCATCGGGTCGCGCAGGGCCGCCAGGTCACCCAGAGGATTCTTGCGCGTCACCAGGATATCGGCGGCCTTGCCGCACTCGATTGTGCCGGTCTCGCCGCCCAGCCCCAGCAGCTCGGCATTGACCTGCGTGGCCGTATGCAGCGCGAAGGCGTTGCCCACGCCGACATACTTGGCAAAATAGGCCACCTCACGCCACATGTCGTACTGCGTCACGAACGGGCAGCTCGAGTCCGTGCCAAGGCCCACCTTAACGCCAGCTTCCAGTGCGGCACGGGCGCTCTCGATGATGCCCGAGCATACGATGTCGCCGTTCTTCTTTTGCGTATCGGTCGAATGAGTCTTTTCCGGGTCGAGCAATACAAACGGCAGCGCCGGGCTGATAGTGCAGGTAACGCTGGGCGCACGCCCCTCAAGCTGCGTGCCCGCGGCGCCGCGGTACAGTTCCAAGATCTCGGGCGTCATCGGGGCACCGTGCTCGATCGTATCGACGCCGGCCTCAAGCGCGGCCTTCACGCCTTCGGTGCTCTCGACATGAGCCATAACCGGCAGGCTCACCTCGTGCGCCGCCTTGCACGCCGCCGTGGCAACCTCCACCGGCATACGCAGCACGCCCGGCTCGCCCACCTCGGTCGCATCGAACACGCCGCCCGTTACGAATAGCTTAATGACGTCGGCACCGCGCGCATACAGGTCTCGCACCTGCTCGGCTGCCTCGACGGGGCTGTTGGCCACCTGGGCGAACAAGCCCGCGCCATGGCCGCCCGGCACCGTGACGCCCGTTCCCGGCGCTACCAGGCGCGGCCCCTGATACTTGCCGGCGTCGATGGCGTCGCGCACGGCGATGTCGGCAAACAGCGGGTCACCTGCGCCGCGCACCGTGGTCACGCCGCTTGCCAGCTGCTGCTGGGCGCTACCTTTGAGGATATGGCGGACGATGGCGCGGCCCACGGGATTATCGAGCTTCTTCATCAGAGCGCCCGCATCGCCTGCCGAGACCGGCTTGCCCGAGCCGCACAGATGCACGTGCATGTTGATGAGGCCCGGCATGAGATACGCGCCGCCCAGGTCGATGACCTCGGCACCCGCCGGCGCCTGCGCCACGGCACTCGGCCCCATCCACGTGATGACACCGCGCTCAACGGCCACGGCCATGTCGGGCTGCGGCTCCATATGTTCCGAACCATCCAGGACGGTCGCATTGATAAACAACGTGGAACGATCGGCAGACGCCATATCGAGCTCCTCCCCCTCAGAAAACTTGAACATCTGTCCATTATTATCCAGCGCGGCAGGATTGCTGCGGACATATCGGTTAACGGAGGGAAGAGGGGATGTGGGGGGGACGGAATACGTTGCAGCCCCACCCCAGCAACATCAGGGGAATGTCTCGATCTGTAACAGGTACAGGGTTATTGGGCCCCTTGATGTTACAGATCGAGATCTTTCGGCAGCCGCCAACCTTCCGGCTCAATCTGTAACAGTTACGAGGCCAAACGGTCCCTTGTTGTTACAGATCGAGACAAACTCGGCAGGAACAACCACATTCGCGTCAGTTGCACCCCTTAGCACCCATACCACTGGCGTCTCCATTCCTCAGCCAGATCGGCCCGCTGTGGAATTCCCGCCAGTCTCATCTTTTCAGCCAGCTTCCCCGGGTTCTTGAGCTCATCAAACGTAAACCTCAGTACCTTATGTCCGAGCATCGTCAGATGGGACTCCCGTTGACGTTCCGCCACGAATGGGTCGACCGACTCCCGATCCCCACCATCCTGCAGGGTATACTTTCCCTTTCCATCGAGCTCGCCAATCACGCACGCCCCGTCCTCGAGTCTCCAGAAATAGTCGACTCGAAATACCTGATTCGGATTGAGCGGATCACGAAACTCCACCTGCAACTCTGGCACCAGAAACCCGTATGCAATAAAGAACGCTCGGAACCGAGACTCGCCACCGTTTTCGGACAGCCCGTCCGCATACGACGCGATCACCTGCGCTCTGCGATACCCGTGCTTGCCTTCACAATCTATACGAAGCCGCTCACAAAAGTCATCGCGCGATACGCCCTTTGTCCGCAACGCAGAATCGGCAATCGCCAGGCCATACGAAAACGGCGCGCGCAGCAGGCAATCCTCTACCGTGCGCCAAAACGGCGTCGCCCGCACGCCGTCGGCTTGTTCAAGCGCACCCGCCGTCCGCGGACGCAACAGCCGGCATCCTGCACTCAGCGGCACCGAGCAACCTGTCTTAACAAGAAATCGCGGCCCAAGCAGATCATTCGGCACCTCCAGACCCCACAAAAGTGCCGCGTCATAGCCCCAAAACGCCCAGTCTGGATGAAACTCCGCGAGCCCTTTGATGGTACGCAGCGCTCGCTCCGCCGGCGTCAGTACACCCCAATCATGTTGAAAGCAGAACAAATACGGCTCGGGCTCCGCAATATCATCGGTTCCCACATGACGCCGCAGCCACATAAGCTCGGCATTGTCGTGCGTCACAAGCAGCACGCCTTGTTCAGCCGCCTCCGTGAGCCTGGCAAGCATCCTATTCCGCGCCAAGGTGTTACGCGTCGCATGCTTGTGTTTGAAAACGGTATTAGACACTTCCATCACCACCACATCGGATGAATGGGCCATTGTCACCGTTGCCGCTGTCGACAAACGTCTTGATCTGTAACAGTTGGGTCGAGTTTTGACCTGTAGATGTTACAGATTGGGACATTCCCCCAGCCAGATGCCAAACGTCTCGATCTGTAACAGGTAGACCGGTTTTTTGTCCCTAAACGTTACAGATCGAGACGAATAGACAGGCGGCGGCGCGACTGCCCATCCCCTACTCCCATTCCTGCTCGTAGATGTTGAGCGACTTCACGTACCGCCCCTGGGCGCCCATGATGTCGCGGACCAGGCGTAAAAAGAAGCTGATGCACGAGGTGTCGAAACCGTCCTCTAGGTCCTCGGGATGCACCGCGCCCGGCCCGTCGACCGCCGTGTCGCTCAGGCGCGCGATGTCATACAGGTAGAGCTGTCCCGCCGTCAGCCATACATCGTCGACGCACGCGAGTCGCACCGCAATCGCGCCATCGTTCCAGTGCTCCTTTTGCACGATATGTGGGTCGTAGACGTCAAAGCGACGGTCGGTGCGCGTGTCCTTCAGCACGACCATGCCAGTCGCGGGATCCTTGTCCAAAATGCCAAAGCGCGAGAAATACTGCGTGTCGCGCACCTGCTTAAGTCGTCCGAGCGAAGCAGGAGAAATTGACGCTGGCGGCTCGTCCACATACAGCTCCAACAGCGTTTTGCCGTGGTAATAGGGGCGCTCAAACAGCAGCCAATCGGTAAACGCCATGTTGTAGGCCATGATTTCGTTTTGAGAAGGTTCCTCGCAATAGCTGAGCCACGGATCGACGATAATCTCGAACTGCTCGCGCGCCGGCTCCAGGAATTGAAACTTCCGCAGCATCCAAAAGTGAGCCATGTCGGCAATATCGTTGCCGACGGCTTCGGCCAGCTGTGCTCGGTCAAAAACTTGGTCAGTCATGGCATCCTCCTCAAACTGATGAACCTCAATTTGAGCTTACGAGGAGGGCGAGCAGCCACTGTCAGCGCGGGCAAAATAGGCCTTCGACTGCAAACCAGATGCCAACCAAACACTTGACGGGACACTTGACCGAATGAGCGCACCGCAAAGAAACCGCAGGTAGACATAGACAGCCAACCCGCCCTTTTGAGCCAGATGCCCGCAGCCACCACAGAAAGAGCAGAGTAGCACAGTCGCAAACGTCGACGAATGAACACTTGTACGTCGACAAACGAACAGGCGCCCCGCGAAGAGTGTCCCCAACGACTAGACAAAAAAATGACTAGTCGTTGGGGACGTTCTTAAATGACTACTTTACAGCTCCAACGCCTCGGCGACTTCGGCTGCGCAGGCCAGGGCATCGGCCATGGCATTCACAACGAGCGAGCTGCCGTTGCGGGCATCACCCGCCACATACACCGGCGCGGCATCCGCGGCGACACCCTCCGTGCGAGCCGCGAGGTGCGAGCCCTCGGCAGCCATCACCGGCAGCGGACGACCAGCGGTAGCAACAGGCACGCTCACCGCATCGAACACGCCGTGCTCGGGGCCCGTAAAGCCACAGGCGATGAGCACCAGCTGCGCCAGCACCTCATGCTCGGAGCCCGCGATGCGCTCGGGCTTGCCCGCCGACCAGTCCAGATCGACCACGCGCAGACCCGCAGCCGCACCCTTCTTGTCCAGCAGCACCTCGAGCGTATCCACGCCCCAGACACGCATCTCGCCACCCATCGCAGCGATAGCCTCCTGCTGGCCGTAGTCGGTCTTCTTCACATTGGGCCACTGCGGCCAGGGGTTGCCAGCCGCACGCTTATCGGGCGCGGCCGGCAAGAACTCAAACTGGCGCACGCTGCGCGCACCCTGACGCACCGCGGTACCCACGCAGTCGTTGCCGGTATCGCCGCCGCCAATGACCACGACGTCCAGACCGTGCGCGTTCACCGCGGGCTCGCCACCATCGAGCACCGAGATGGTCGAAGCCGTCAGGTAGTCCACCGCGTACACCACGCCCGGGGCATCAATGTTCGCAGCCGAAAGCCCACGCGGAGCACGGGCGCCGGCAGCCACCACGACGGCGTCAAAGCCATCGAGCTTGGCGGCAACCTTGGGATCGTTCACATCGGCACCAAGCTCAAACACAATGCCCAGCTCGCGCATGAGCGCCACGCGACGCTCGACCACGGACTTCTCGAGCTTCATGTTGGGAATGCCGTACATGAGCAGGCCGCCCGGGCGGTCGTCACGCTCAAACACCGTCACGCGGGCGCCACGACGCGCAAGCTCCCATGCAGCCACCAGACCAGCAGGACCGGAGCCCACCACGGCAACCGTGGGCGCGCCCTCCCCTGCCGGCTCAAAGCGACGCGGACCGCCATGTGCCCACTCATGGTCGCTGATCGCACGCTCGTTGTCATGGATCGTCGTAGGCTGGCCATCGACCGAACCCAGGTTGCACGCGGCCTCGCACAGCGCCGGGCACACGCGGCTCGTGAACTCGGGCATGGGCGAGGTGAGCGACAGGCGCTCGGCGGCCTCGTCCCAGCGGTCGCGGTACACCAGTTCATTCCACTCGGGAATCAGGTTGTGCAGCGGGCAGCCGCTCGGGCGTGCCTTGCCAAAGCTCGCGCCCATCTGGCAAAACGCCACGCCGCACATCATGCAGCGGCTCGCCTGGGCGCGACGCGCATCGTCATCAAGCTCCACGTACAGCGGATCAAAATCATGGCTGCGCTCCTCCACGGGGCGAAGCTCGTGGGTCACGCGATCGATATCAAGAAAAGCACCGGGCTTACCCATGGCACTTACGCCTCCTTCTTGGTCGAAGCAACAGAGCTGGCAGCCACGGACGCACCGCCCGCGACATCAAAGCGAGCGACATCCGCGGCACTCGCGCGACCGGTCACAATGTCAAACGCCAGCTCCTCAGCCTGCGCATGCGTCTTGCCGGCAGCCTCGCCCGCGGCGACAATCGCCAGCACGCGCTCGTACTCGGTCGGAATGACCTTCACAAAGTGCTTGCTCATCGTCTCAAAGCTGTAGAGCAGCTTAATGCCGCGCGGGCTCTGCGTCGCGTCCACGTGCTCTTGGATGAGCGCACGAATCTGTGCCAGCTCGTCGGCCGTCGGGGCCTTGAGCTCAACGCTCTCATGGTTCACACGGGCATCGAGCGTGCCGTACTGGTCAAAGACGTAGGCCACGCCGCCTGTCATGCCGGCGGCAAAATTCTGCCCGACCTCGCCCAGGATGAGCGCCAGACCGCCCGTCATGTACTCGCAGCCATGGTTGCCGCAGCCCTCGACCACCACGGTGGCACCGGAGTTGCGCACGGCAAAACGCTGGCCGGCGAGGCCGTTAATGAAGCCGCGTCCGCTCGTGGCACCAAAGAACGCAACGTTGCCCACGATGATGTTCTCGTCGAACTTGTAGGTCGCATGCGGGTTGGGGCGCACCGACACCTCGCCGCCCGAAAGGCCCTTGCCAAAGTAGTCGTTGGCGTCGCCGCACACGTTGAGCGTAATGCCGCGCGGCAGGAAGGCGCCAAAGCTCTGACCGGCCGAACCATCGCAATCGATGGTAATGGAGCCGGCGGGCAGGCCCTCGGGATGCGCCTTGGTCACCGCGTTGCCCAGGATGGTGCCCACGCAGCGGTTGACGTTGGCGATATCGGCGCGGAAGCGAATCGGACGCAGGTGCGCACGGGCATCGGCCGTATAGGGCACAAACAACGTGGAGTCGAGCGTCTTGTCGAGCTCGCTGTCCGCGGCCATCTGCGGCAGGAAGTGGCGACCGTCGGCGCCCGGAATATGGGCACCGAACTCGCAGGTCGCGCTCGCCAGCACGGGCGACAGATCGAGCAGGTTTGCTTTGCGGTTACCCGGGACCTCGATCTGGCGTAAGCACTCGGGATGGCCGACCATCTCGTCGACGGTGCGGAAGCCAAGGCTTGCCATGACCTCGCGCAGCTGCTCGGCAACAAAGAGCATAAAGTGCTCAACGTGCTCGGGCTTGCCGCGGAAGCCGTGACGCAGGCGGCAGTTTTGCGTAGCGATGCCGGCCGGGCAGGTATCCTGCTGGCAGTCGCGCTGCATGAGGCAGCCCATGGAGATGAGCGGCATGGTCGCAAAGCCAAACTCCTCGGCGCCCAGCAAGCAGGCGACGGCAACATCGGTGCCGTCCATGAGCTTGCCGTCGGCCTCGAGCACTACGCGTGAGCGCAGGCCGTTTTGCAGCAGCGTCTGCTGGGCCTCGGCAAGGCCGAGCTCCAGCGGCAGGCCGGCGTGCCAGATGGAATCGCGCGCCGCGGCACCCGAGCCGCCGTTGTGACCGCTGATCAAGATCTTGTCGGCAGCGCCCTTGGCCACACCGGTGGCGATGGTGCCGACGCCGGCCTCGCTGACCAGCTTGACCGACACGCGCGCGCCGGGGTTGGCGTTCTTAAGGTCAAAGATCAGCTCTGCCAGGTCCTCGATAGAGTAGATGTCGTGGTGCGGCGGAGGCGAGATCAGGCCGATGCCGGGCGTGGACTGACGGACCTCGGCGATCCAGGGATAGACCTTCTTGCCGGGCAGGTGGCCACCCTCGCCGGGCTTGGCGCCCTGGGCCATCTTGATCTGAATCTCGAAGGCGCTGCACAGGTAGCGGCTCGTCACGCCAAAGCGCGCGCTTGCTACCTGCTTGATGGCGGAGTTCTTGGAGTCACCGTTAGCCAGCGGGGTCTCGCGACGCGGATCCTCACCGCCCTCGCCGGAGTTGGAGCGTCCATGCAGGCGGTTCATGGCGATGGCCATGCACTCGTGTGCCTCTTTGCTAATAGAGCCATACGACATGGCGCCGGTGTTAAAGCGTTGGACGATGTTGAGCGCGGGCTCCACCTCGTCGAGCGCCACCGGAGTGCGGCCGCTGGCATCAAAGTCGAGCAAGTCGCGCAGGCGCACGGCACGGCCGGTGCGGTGCAGGCGGGCGCTGTACTCCTTAAAGGTGTCGTAGCTGTCCTCACGGCAGGCGGTCTGCAGCAGGTAGACGGTCTGCGGGTCGATAAGGTGATCCTCGCCGCCGAGCGGGCGCCACTTGGTCAGACCCAGCGTGGGCAGCTGATCGGGAGCCGGGCTCTTAAGGATAGCGAGCGCGGCGTCGTAGCGCTCATTTTGCTCGCGCTCAGCGTCCTCGACACCCATACCGCCCACACGGCTCACCGTGCCGGCGAAATACGCGTTGACGAACTCCGGCGTAAAGCCCACGGCCTCGAAGATCTGCGCCGAATGGTAGCTCTGCACCGTGGAGATGCCCATCTTGGACATGATGGAGACGATACCGGCGGTCGCAGCCTTGTTGTAGTTGGCGATGCCCTGCTCGGCCGTCACGTCCAGGTCGCCGCGTGCCGCCAGATCGCGGATGCACGCATGTGCGTTGTACGGATAGATGCCGCTCGCGGAGTAGCCCACCAGTGCCGCAAAGTCGTGCGGGGACACGGCGTCGCCGCACTCCACCACGATGTCGGCAAAGGTACGCACGCCGGCGCGGATCAGGTGGTTGTGCACGCAGCCCACGGCGAGCAGCGACGGCACGGGCACCTCGCCCGCAGCGGCACGATCGCTCAACACCACGATGTTCACGCCGTCGCGGACCGCCCGCTCGACCTCGCGGCACAGCTCATCGAGCGCGCGCTCAAGCGCACCTTCTCCCGCATCGCGCAGGTAGACGGCGCGGAAGGTGCGGGCATGGAAACCCGTGCGGTCGATTGAGGAGATTGCCTTGAACTGCTCGCCCGTGAGGATCGGGGAATCCAGGCGAATGAGCTGGCAGGCCGTACGGGAGTCCTCGAGCAGGTTGCCGTGGTTGCCCAGGTAGAGCGTGGTCGAGGTGACCATATGCTCGCGAAGGGCGTCGATGGGCGGGTTCGTGACCTGAGCGAACAGCTGATAGAAATAGTCGAAGAACGAACGCGTCTTCTTGGACAGGCAGGCCAGCGGCGCATCGATGCCCATCGAGGCGAGCGGCGCCTTGCCCTGCTGGGCCATGGGACGCACGACCTCGTCAACATCATCCCAGTGATACCCGAGCTTAGCCATGCGCACGGCGGCGGGCACTTCGGCGTCCTCGGCGGGCGTCGCCGCGGCGGGCTTGTCGAGCGCGTCGACCGTCAGCGTCTCCTCGGCGATCCAGTCGCGATAGGGCTTTTCCTTGGCGTAACGGGCGCGCAGCTCGTCGTTGTAGATGACGCGCCCGCGGGCAAAGTCGACCTCGAGCATCTGGCCCGGCCCCAAACAACCGCTCGTCAGAATGTTCTCGGGGCTCACCTCAATGGTGCCCACCTCGCTTGCCAGCATAAAGCGACCGTCGCGCGTCACATAGTAGCGGGCGGGGCGCAGGCCGTTGCGGTCGAGGGCGGCGCCCAGCGTGCGGCCGTCAGTAAAGGCGATGGCCGCCGGGCCATCCCACGGCTCCATGAGCATGGACTGGTAAGCGTCGTAGGCGCGGCGCTCCTCACTCAGGCTGTCGTTGTGGTCCCACGGCTCGGGCAGCAACATGGATGCGGCACGCGTAAGCGGACGCCCGTTCATGACCAAAAACTCGAGTACGTTGTCCAGAATCGCGGAATCGGAGCCCTCGCGGTTGATGATGGGCATCACGCGCTCAAGATCGTGCTGCAGCACGGGGCTGTACAGGTTGGGTTCGCGGGCGCGAATCCAGTTGACGTTACCCTTGAGGGTGTTAATCTCGCCGTTGTGGATAATAAAGCGGTTGGGGTGTGCGCGCTCCCAGCTAGGCGTGGTGTTGGTGGAGTAGCGCGAGTGGACGAGCGCCACGGCCGTCTTGACGGCGGCGTCGTTGAGGTCGATGAAAAAGCGACGCATCTGCGTGGCGACCAGCATGCCCTTGTACACGATGGTGCGCGAGCTCATGGAGCACACGTAGAAGATCTTGTCGCGCAGGGCAAACTCGGCGTCGGCCTTCTTCTCGATGGTGCGGCGGCACACGTACAGGCGACGCTCGAAGGCATCACCGGCGGGCGTGTCGTCCGGACGGCCCAGGAAGGCCTGCAGGATAGTGGGCATGCAGGCGCGGGCCGTCTCGCCCAGGTCGTGCGGGTCGACCGGCACCTCGCGCCAAAAGAGCAGCGGCACGCCGGCCTCGGCGCAGCCCTCCTCAAACACGCGGCGGGCATCCTCTACGCCCTTGTCGTCCTGTGGGAAGAACAGCATGGCCACGCCATAGTCGCCCTCTGCCGGCAGAATCTGACCGCACTTTTGAGCCTCTTTACGGAAAAAGTGATACGGAACCTGGAACAGGATGCCAGCGCCGTCGCCGGTGTTCTTCTCGAGTCCCGTGCCGCCGCGGTGCTCCAAGTTGACCAGAATGGACAGTGCATCGTCCAGAATCTGGTGATGGCGCTCACCGTTGATATCGGCAAGCGCGCCGATGCCACATGCATCGTGGTCGAATTCGGGGCGATAAAGGCCCTGCTGCTGAGCGGAATCTGCCTGCATCGCGATCCTCCCCTAGCTATTAGACAGTCAGTTGACTAGGCATACTAGGTGCATCGCCGGCCCGTTGTGTTTCCCGCCCGTTTCGAAACAATCGCGTAACGCACGCCCTACGAGTGGACACCGCCGACCTCAAGGGCGACAACATAGGCCCCAAGTTCGGCCTGTAAGCTCACCGCTTCAAACATCTCAATCTGTAACAGGAAGACCCAATTTCGACGACTAACTGTTACAGATTGAGATGTTTTCGAGAAACGGTTCCGAATGTCTCAATCTGTAACACGAAGGGCCGGTTTTGGCGGCCAGCTGTTACAGATCGAGATTTTCCATAGGACCATTTCTTCCTGTCTCGATCTGTAACACCTAGGCCCAATTTCCATCCCTAGTTGTTACAGATCAAGACATTTCGGCAGCCCCCTTTCACCATCCTATTCAAATACAACAATTTTGTTAGTCTTGGTTAACTTTTTAGCCTAAAACGGGTATCCTTTGCGGCGTCAAACAAACGGCACGCACACCGTGCCAGATCAAGGAGGCCCCTATGGCACACCAGACAGACCAACAGACGATGCAACTTGTCCTTATCCGTCACGGAGAATCCGAGTGGAACAAACTCAACCTGTTTACCGGCTGGACCGATGTTGAGCTCACCGACACGGGCCGCGAAGAAGCCGCCGCAGGCGGCCGTGCCCTCAAAGAAGCGGGTTTCGACTTTGACATCTGCTACACCTCGCGCCTCAAACGCGCGATCCACACCCTCAACATCGTGCTCGGCCAAATGGATCGCGAGTGGCTGCCCGTCATCAAATCCTGGAAGCTCAACGAGCGCCACTACGGCGCGCTGCAGGGTCTCAACAAGGCCGATGCCGCGGCAGAGCACGGCGATGAACAGGTGCTCATCTGGCGCCGCTCCTTTGACGTCTGCCCGCCGGCACTCGAGCCGGACGACGCACGCGACCCCCACATCCAGGAGCAATACCGTGATGTCGCACCCGATCAGCTGCCCTATACCGAGTGCCTCAAGGACACGATCGCCCGCGCTTGGCCTTATTTCGAAGACGAGATTCGCCCCCAGATGCTCGCCGGCAAGCGCGTACTCATCGCCGCACACGGCAACTCCCTGCGCTCACTCGTCATGAAGTTCGAGCACCTCACGCCCGAGGAGATCCTCAAGGTCAACATCCCCACCGGCGTGCCGCTCGTCTACACCTTCGACACCGATTTCAACGTCCTCGACAAGCGCTACATCGGCGACCCGGCGACCATCGCCGCCAAGATTGACGCCGTGGCCAATCAGGGCAAAGCGCACAAGTAGCCCCAACCTAAACCCAGGGCGCGGCGCCGCGCAACCCAAGTGCAGCGCCGCGCCACTCCGACGTAGGAACCAGCCATGCTCAACCATCTCAAACAACACTTTGGCTCCCGACGCACCGGTGGTCACGGAGGCCTGGACATTGCGCGGCATATCGGCCCTGGGCTGCTCGTGACCGTCGGCTTTATCGACCCGGGCAACTGGGCCTCCAATATGGCCGCGGGCTCGCAGTTTGGCTACGCGCTGCTGTGGATCGTCACGCTGTCCACGATTATGCTCATCGCGCTGCAGCACAACGCGGCACACCTGGGTATCGCCACGGGCGCCTGTCTTGCCGAGGCCACGACACGTTACCTCCCCCGCTTCGTTGGGCGCGCGGTGCTCGGCAGTGCCTATCTCGCGACCATCGCCACCGCCATGGCCGAAGTCCTGGGTGGCGCGATTGCCCTTCAAATGCTCTTTGGGCTGCCCGTGCGCGCGGGCTGCGTCATCGTGGCGGCAGTATCGATGGCGATGCTCATGACGAGCTCCTACAAGCGCGCCGAGCGATGGATCATCGCCTTCGTAGGCATGGTAGGACTCTCGTTTTTGGCCGAGCTTGCGCTGGTCAAGGTCGATTGGCCGCAGGCCGCCGCAAGCTGGATCACACCCAGCATGCCCACCGACTCGGCCGCGATTATCGTGAGTGTCCTAGGCGCGGTCGTTATGCCCCACAACCTCTTCCTGCACTCCGAGGTCATCCAATCTATGCACTTCGAAGGCCAAGGCGAGCAAGTTATCGAAGAACGCCTGCGCTACGAACTCTTCGACACGCTCTTTTCGATGAGCGTGGGCTGGGCAATCAACTCGGCCATGGTCATCCTGGCCGCAACGACCTTCTTTGCGCACAGCATTGTCGTAGACGACCTCGCCGTCGCAGCGGCCACGCTCTCCCCCATCTTGGGCCCGGCGAGCTCGACCATCTTTGCGGTAGCGCTGCTGTTTGCGGGCATATCGAGTAGTGTGACGGCGGGCATGGCGGCGGGCACCATCACCGCGGGCATGTTCGACGAGGAATACGACATCCACGACCGACATTCCTCGATCGGGGTGGCGGTATGCTTCGTCGGCGCAGTGGCGGCGTGCCTGGTCGTCCCGAATCCTTTTGAAGGCCTCATCTGGAGTCAGGCGCTGCTGTCGCTTCAGCTGCCGATTACGGTCTTTGTGCTCATACGACTCACCAGTTCGCCCCGCGTCATGGGCAAATACGCCAACTCGCGCCCGCTCAACGCGCTGCTCGTAGGGATCGGTGCCATCGTGACGATTCTCGATGTCGTGTTGTTGACAGGGATGTAACGAAGCCGCATGCCCGCCCAGTCAAACGTCTCGATCTGTAACATCTAGACCCGCTTTTGATGTCTAGATGTTACAGATCGAGATCATTCCGAGGGACAGCTCCGTTTGTCTCAATCTGTAACACGTAGACCCCGTTTTCACTGCTAGATGTTACAAATTGAGATCTTCTCCGGATGGTTTTGGTTTGTCTTGATCTGTAACAAGTGGACCCAATTTCCGCTTCTAGATGTTACAGATCGAGACATTTCTTCAGCTCCAACCTTTTGTCTCAATCTGTAACAGATAGACCCGTTTTGAGCCGCCACATGTTACAGATTGAGACAAACGGTCGGCCGGACTCACGACGGACAGGATCGGCTAACAGCAGCCGTGATCCCTTGGGGACGGAGGAAAAGGGCCCCGGCCGGGATGACCGACCGGAGCCCTTGGACAGAGCTATGTTCGGCTTTCGCCGTGTGCCTGCGAGCTACTCCTCGACGAGCTCAAACTGATCGGGACCGACGCCGCACACCGGGCACACATAATCCTCGGGCAGCTCGGGCGTATCGACCTCAACCTCGTAACCGCAAACGACGCACACGAACTTATACGTCTTCTTCTCCTCAGCCATGATGTTCTCCTCTCGAACGTGACTGGTGATGTACTTCGCTTATTAGTATATGTTCTCAATAATATAATGCAAGTGTTTTTAAAACATTTCTAGCCTTGATACGAGGACGCCTTCAGAGGCGTCTTGCCCTTCAGGACCTTGTGGTAGTAGTCGTAGGTGAGCGGCGTCTCGCCGCTCAGGCGCTCGGCATCCTCGACCTCGCCGATAAACAGCAGATGCGTGCCCACATCCACAGTGTCGATCAAATGGCAGCTAAACAGGGCCGCCGCGTGCTCGGGCACATAGGGCATGCCCAGAGCCGTCTCGCGGGTCTCGTATTTGGCAAACTTGTCATAATCGCTGCTGGTGCGGAACCCAAAGTTACCGATGTAGAGCATGTCGGCAGTCTGATCGATCACGGTCAGCGCGAACGCTTTGGCCGATGCGATGACGCCCGAGGTGACGTTGTCCTTGTTCACGGCAACCGAAATGCGCGGCGGCATGGACGTCACCTGCACCGCCGTATTGATGACGCAGCCGGCGCGCAGCCCGTCTGCCGCAGCGCTCACCACGTACAGACCACTCGGCATGGTAAAGAACGCAGTTTTGTCCATAACGATCACTCCCCTAACCCGGGTTGGTACCTTATGGATGTATGTACCCACAAAAAAGGCGGCGCCCATAACGGACGCCACCTTTGAGACATATGTGTCAGAACAGTTAGGAAGGCGGAACGGGCGCAGCAGGGCGCCTACCCGCAAGTCATGTGCCTAGCGGTTGCGCTCCTTAAGCGCGCGGTCAATCTCGCGCTGGACGTCGCGCTTGGCCATATCCTCGCGCTTGTCGTAAAGCTTCTTGCCGCGGCCTAGGCCCAGCAGCAGCTTTACGCGGCCGTCGGTATTAAAGTAGAGTTCCAGCGGCACCAGGGCATAGCCGCGATTACGTAACTTACCGTCGAGAAAGTCAATCTCCTTGCGGTGAAGCAGCAGACGACGACGGCGATCAGGGTCGCGGTTCCACACGCCACCATGGCTATAAGGGTGAATATGCAGGCCCACGAGCCAGCACTCGCCGCCACGAATCAGTGCAAAGGTGTCGGTGATCTGACACGCGCGCTCGCGAATCGACTTGACCTCGGTGCCACTCAGCTCAATGCCGCACTCAAAGGTCTCATCGATAAAATACTCATGGTGTGCCGAGCGATTCTTGGAGATGAGCTTGCGCTCGCGCTTACTGGGCATCGCCGGCCTCCTTGGCTCCATCGGCGTTTGAGCCCGCGGCGTCGCGCTTTGCCTTGCGCTCAGCATTGAGCTCGGCGTCGCTCTCGCGCACCAGTTTGATAATCGCCGCGCAGGCCTCCTCGCCCACAAGGTCGCGAGCACGCACTGTCAGGCGCGTCGCCTCCTGCTTGTCGCCGTCGCTTGCAGCATCGGTCGCGCACATAATCAGGCAGATGGCAATCTCGGCCGAAGGCGAGGTCGGCACGCCTTGCAGGGCCAGTTCACCCATCACGTGCTCGTCGCTCTCCTCGGCGGCATCCGGATAGGTGGTATGAATCTTGTTGAGCAGGCGCGTCGTGTGCGCATCGTTGGGCGCTAAGCGCAGTGCCAGACGCGCGCAACCCACGGCGGCCGAGACATTCTCGGTCTCGGGCTCAAGGAAATACTGGCCCAAGTTGGCATAGGCGCGGGCGGCGCACTTGCCATCGCTTGCACGCTCCAGCACCGAGAACGAGAGCGATGCCCATTCCTGCTTGTCCTCGAGTGCACGGAACAGCTCGGCCAAGTCCAAGCGATAGTTGCAGTTCATGGGGTCCCAGCGCACAGCCTGCATCAGGGCATTACGAGCGCTCACATAATCCTGCTGGCGAATGTAGGCAAACGCCATGTCAGAGTACAGGCGGTCAAACGGCACCTCGACCTGCACGAGCTCGCGCGGATCCTTCTCCACGCGACGATAGGCCAAGCGCTCAAACTTGCTATCGAAGCTAAAGTATTGGCGCTTCTCCTCCGTCTTGCACTCGGCGTCGATATACTCCTCGGCGAGCTCCACCAGGCGCTCCAACAGCGGCGTCGCCGTAGCCAGGTCGCCCTGCGCCAGATAGTTCTCGGCATACGTGATGTCTTGCAAGCTGATGGGCAGATCCATGGCTACTCCTCGATCTGAGCGAAACACGGCAGGCGCCGTATAAACGGTCGATACACAAAACCCGGGTCTCTTGCGAGGCCCGGGCATTCATTTGTGGGTAGCCCGTACCAGATTCGAACTGGTGATCTCCGCCTTGAGAGGGCGGCGTCCTAAACCGCTAGACGAACGGGCCATATGTAGCAAATGCAATGGCTGGGATGGAGGGAGTCGAACCCCCATTGACGGAACCAGAATCCGCTGTCCTGCCATTAGACGACATCCCAATGACTGCATCGCTGCGCTCGGCTGTGCCTTTGCGCAAGAAAGAAATATACGGGAAGTCACGCCATGACGCAAGCCCCAATTTTGACTTTTTTGAAATTCGGTCAAATTGGCCTAATTTCGTCCAACCCGTGAAGGACCTGTGAAGCCGACCGCTGTACACGAAGGGCAAAACGCCGCGAGCGGTAGCCGTCAACCGTTGGCAGATTCTACTGCGAAAACGATAGCACCAGGCAACACAATCGAAGTATCAATGATCGCGTAGATATCGAGGCGCCATGGACGAAGAGCTTGATTACCTATGGGAGACCCTGGGCCTCGAGATCACTGCCGACCTTTGGCCCGAACGGGACAAAATCCATCCCACGCTGCGCCCCGCCATCACGGTGATGCAGGCAAATTACCGCCGCGCCTCATTTTTGATCATGCGGACGTCATGGCATGCGGCGCTCCCCGACCTCAAGCGCATCCAGGCAAGCCTCGTCGAGCTGTCCGGCATGCCGACCGTCATATCCGAGGCGAACCTGGAGCGGCGGCAGCGCGAGCGCCTGCAGCGGCAACGGATTCCGTTTATCTGCCCCGGCATTCAGGCATATCTGCCCTTTATGGACGAAGAGTACTGGAGCGACACGCCCGACAAGCACGTAAAGATCTACGACCCACACGAATGGGCGCAGCTGGAGGACTGACTGGGGCAGGCCCGCCGGCGGAAAGTGCGTCCCAGATTTCAAGCTCAAACTGGTCCCTACTTTCCCGTCGAGCCCTCAATCGGAAACCGTGTCCCAGTATCAGCGCTCGGAACGGGATGCCATTTCCGATAGAGTGCTCAACCGGAAAGCACATCCCAGAATCAGCGCTCGAAACGGGACGTACCTTCCGCAGCCGCTACAGCAACGCCTCGGTCCAAGCCGCTTCCCTAAAGCCGGGGATCGCAAAGTCGTCGCCCACCAGCAGCGGGCGCTTAACTAGCATGCCGTCAGTCGCCAGCAGCTCGCAGCATTCCTGGTCCGTCATACCCGCATCCAGGCGCGCCTTCAGGCCCAGCTCTCGATATTTCATGCCCGACGAGTTAAAGAAGCGTCGCACCGGCAGCCCCGAACGAGCAATCCAGGTCGCAAGTTCATCGGCCGTGGGATTGTCCGTAACGATATCGCGGTCGATATACTCAACCCCATGTTCGTCCAGCCATGCCTTGGCCTTTTTACAGGTCGAGCACTTGGGATATTCAACAAACAATACGGTCATGGGAATCCTCCGAATGTAGATCGGCCAACGCAGGTACACACCATACGAGGCGCCTTCGCATGATGAGGCAATTGTAGCCCACGGGTCACACGCTAAACGAACCGTACCCCGAATCCGCGTTTGATGAACGGCAACAGCTCCATTGCCTCGGGCGTGATATGGCCCGCAACGTTCATGCGCTCGTCACCGGGAAGATCGACCCGCGCAATCTCAAGCTCGCCTTCGTAGCGCCCATAGCCGCTATTGCTCACAGCGATCGACCCCGCCTTTCGCGGCAGGCCGGCACCGGTATCCGTCGGCACGGAATCCGGCTTAAGCGTCGTGCGCGACTCCTGAGACCTAAAGATGAGGGCGCTCGAATCGGGCCGGTCGTGATGAATCTGCCCACGTACATAGGCATAGCCGGACTCAAGCTCGCATTGCAAATCCACGTATCCGGCAGAAACTTGAGCAAACTGCGCCCAGCCCGCATCGGAAAGATCGGGGTCGCCAACCAAAACGATGTCGCAATCGGCGCCGTGTGCGAGCTCAAGCATGTTGAGGGCAACCTTCGACGCGCGACCGCGCTGCGCCTCAACCGTCGGCAGTCCCTCGAATACCGGCCCGCGAACGTTGGCGTCACCTGGCACAAAAGCCATGATTTCGAAGCCAAGCGCCGCAAGACGAAGATTCGTCCGAGCAATGTCCTCCAGAGCTAAACCGGTATAAGGCTTGGGATAAAAATTGTGGCAGGCGGCAAAACGAGTCACATCGGCACCGGCTTCTCGCCACGATGCGATTTCATCAGAACTCACCGTCGATGCATTGACCACAATGCGAAATTCACCGGACAGCTCCGCGACCCGCTGGGCGCTAAAGCCATAGTCCAAACGAAGGTATTCCAGCCCCAGATCGCGCAGATCTTCGATACGCTCAAGCCCGAGCAAATCGCACGTGCGCGGCCCCACATCGGCAATGAGCGCAATGCCGCGGGCGGAAAGCAGCGACAGCACGTGACGGACCTTATCGGCATACGCCGCTCCCCCATCCTCGGGAATATGCAGCGAGGTAAACGCATAGCGCGCACCCGCCGCGGCGCCACGCTCAATCGTCCGTTCAATATCCTGCAGAGGGCTGGAAAGATAAATCGAAATACCCGTTTTCACGCTTCAACGCTCCTTTAAAAAAGGCCGGCGGAGCAGTTAGCCCCGCCGGCACAACCATAGCATCAAGAAATCTTCCGCGCGCCGCGAGCCCTGAGCAACACGGCTCGCGATATCAAACTACTCGCCAAAGAACTCGTTGATCTTCTGCTCGTCGACGCCGAAGAACCACGTCAGGACAAAGCCGGCGGCATAGGCAAGCAGCATAGCGGCAACGTAGCCAAGCTGCTGGCCAGGAACGACGATCAGCAGGCCAAACAGACCGGAAACGCCCTGAGAAACCGTGCCGATGTGAAGCAGTGCTGCAAGCGCGCCGCCAAATCCGGCACCCAGGCAGGCCGTCACAAACGGACGAACGAGCGGCAGCGTAACGGCGTACATCAGAGGCTCGCCCACGCCCAGGATGCCAACGGGGATGGACTCGGCGACGTACTTCTTGAGCTTGGCGTTCTTGGTCTTAAAGTACAGCGCCAGACCGGCACCGACCTGGCCGCCGCCAGCCATCATAAGGATGGGCAGCAGGTAGTTGATGCCCTTGGTAGCGCCGTCGGGATCGTTGAGCATAGCGTGGATCGGCGTGAGCGCCTGATGCAGGCCGACGGACACCAGCGGCAAGAAGCCTGCCGACAGGATATAGCCGCCCAGGACGCCCAGCTTCTCGAAGATAAAGGTGAGGACGTTAAAGATAGCAGTCGTCAGCCATGCGCCAACCGGCTGGATGACGAGCATCAGAGCAAAGGCGCCGATGATGAGCACCAGCAGCGGGGACAGGAACGTATCGAGCGCGTTGGGCATAACCTTGCGAATCTGACGCTCCATCCAGGCAAAAAATGCGCCAGCGATGAGAGCCGCGATCATGCCACCCGCTGCGGGGTTGTACTGCGCACTGGTGAGCGGCAGCAGAATGGCAGTGGCAGGATCAGCCGCGCCAGGCGCAAGCAGGGGCATGGCACTGTTGGCGATACACATCATGCCGGCGATACCGCCCAGCGCAGCGGAGCCACCAAACTCACGCGCCGCGTTATAGCCCACCAAGATGGGCAGATAGGCAAACAGGGCCCAGCCCATGGAACGAATGCCCTGGTACCACCACTCGCCTGCAAGCGCGCCTGCCGTCGAGACGTTAATGACGTTGCAGATACCGTTGATGAGGCCAGCCGCAATGATGCCGGGAAGCAGGGCGACGAAGACATTGGAAATCTTCTTGAGGAAGGCCTGAACCGGCTTAGACTCGTACTTGGCCTTCTGCGCGGCCTTGTTTGTGGCCGCAGCGTCAACCACGCTCTCGTCAGCAACGCCTTTCGCGAGGCCGGTGAGCTTGGAGAACTCCTCGAGCACCTTATTCACCTTGCCCGGACCCAGCACGATCTGCATCGTGTCATCCTCAACCAGGCCCATCACGCCGTCGAGCGCCTTAATACCCTCCGTGTCGACGTTGCCAGTGTCTTTGACGGTCACGCGCAGGCGCGTCATGCACGCCGCGTTTGCCAGCACGTTGTCTTTACCGCCCAAAAGGTCCAGCAGCTTTTGAGCCAGCTCTTTGTTCGTCATAACTCCTCCTTGTATTGGGTATCTCGTCTAGATGTCATAT
Source organism: Collinsella sp. (assembly GCA_046883645.1). GTDB lineage: Bacteria > Actinomycetota > Coriobacteriia > Coriobacteriales > Coriobacteriaceae > Collinsella. The sequence continues at coordinate 20,277 of JBKTBE010000004.1, forward strand.
CAGCTCACGCCGTGCACCTATTGGACATCGGCATTGCTCTTCTCATGGCCACTCACCGCAGTACGGACATGGCCGTGTGCCCGTTCAAGAGCTACCGCAGCCTGCTCGGCATCGCAGTCCAACAGCACCGAGACAATAGCGGTTTTTACGTGGCCGCCGGCATCCGCAAGCGCCTGAACAGCGCGCTCGCGCGTGCAGTCGGTCGCTTCCATCACGATGTTCTGGCCGCGCACCACCAACTTCTCGTTCGTCTGCTGTACATCGACCATCAGGTTTTGGTACACCTTGCCAATCTTGACCATGGCACCGGTCGAAATCATGTTGAGAATGAGCTTTTGGACCGTTCCCGCCTTGAGCCTCGTTGAGCCGGTCAGTACCTCGGGACCGGGCACGGGCTCAATGGCAAGATCTGCGCTCTCCCCGATCTTCGACCCTTGGTTGCAGGCAATTGCAATGGTCTTGCACCCAGTTGCCTTGGCGTACACAAGGCCGCCCACCACATAGGGAGTACGACCGCTTGCCGCCAGGCCAACGACAAGATCCTTGTCCGAGAGTCCACGCTCCCGCAGGTCGCTCGCGCCAAGCTCCTCGCTGTCTTCGGCACCTTCGACAGCCTTGATAAACGCCGTCTCGCCCCCGGCAATGAGCCCGACAACCAGATCGGGCGATACGCCAAACGTAGGCGGGCACTCCGAAGCGTCAAGCACGCCCAAACGGCCACTAGTACCCGCGCCCATGTAAAAGACGCGGCCGCCGCGCTCGAGCGCCTCGGCAGCCCAGTCGATTGCCGTGGCAACCTGCGGCAACACTTTCGTAACCGACTGGACGGCGCGAAGGTCCTCATCGTTCATCGTCGTGACGATTTGCAGCGATGTCATCGTGTCGAGGTCCATTGACTTTTGATTTCGCTGTTCTGTCGTGAATTTCGTTAAATCAAGCATTTTGTTCACCTCATCTTTCCTGTTTCTCGATGTAGTTTTGCTTGATGGCATGCGTCGCCCGTTCGTAATCGCTCGCAACGTAAGCAGCGTAGAGGGCATCGACAACCATAAGCTGGGCCATACGCGAGGCCATGGCACCGCTGCGGACCAAGGGCTCGCTTGCAGCAACGCCGAGCACGGCATCGGCCACGGTGGCAAGCTTGGACGATCCGTCTACCTTGGTCACGGCCACAACGGGACAGTTGTGGCGTTGGGCCTCGGCAGTGCAGTCCAGCACTTCTTGCGTTAAGCCCGAGTAGCTAAAAGCAATGCCGATATCGCCTTCGTGCATGTTCTTGGCGCACAAGAGTTGGTCGTGCCAGTCATCGTACAGATGGCATTCCTTGTCGACACGCATGAGCTTTTGTGCCAGATCGTGAGCAACTAAGCGAGAAGCACCAATACCGAACAGATTGACCATGCGCGCCTGCTTAAGATAGGCTGCGCATCGTTCCAAAACGGTGTAATCGAGTGTTCGCGCCGTCGCCTCGATTGTGCGCACGTTGCTTTTCATCACCTTCCCCACGATACGTTCGACGCTGTCGTCCATGGAGATGTCCTCGAGGGCAACGTCTTTCTTGTCACCCAAGAGCGCCAGTTCGGCAATCAGTTCGCGCTGGAACTCCTTGTAGCCCGCAAAACCCAAGCGCTTGCAAAAACGCAAAATGCTCGAGGGCGAGGAGAACGTGGCATCGGCAAGACCGCGGACGGACAGCCCGACCACCTCATGCGGATGAGCACTCACGTATGCGATGACATTGCGTTCCGCCGGACTCGCGCTGAGCTCACGCTCGCGAAGCCTTAAAAGCAATCCGTTTGTCATCTCAAACACCTCCGTTGAAAAGAATTAAAGACCAACGAATGATTCGTACCGGATATAAACAGCTTTTACGGTACATTGTGCCGCATCGTGGCGCACAAAGGGCGAGCGTTCTACCGCTCGCCCCTCAAATCCGACCGCTCGGAAATACGCGCGACGCAAAATGATTCATCGAGGTCGCATTATTCGTAACAGGGTTGTTAACGACGTTTCGCATGGGCGCCAATGGGAAAGGTCGCGCGCTGAACCAGCGCGGCGGCCAACAGCACCAACAGCATGGCGACAACGTAACCCGCGGCATCGAAGCCCAGATCGATCATGTCGAAATGACGACCAGGAACAAAGATCTTGTGCACTTGGTCACCGACAGAGCAGACGGCGCAAAAGAGCAGGGCGAGTACGTACCGGAATCGCGCGCACGGCAGGCACTCGCCCAGGCACGCCACTGTCGCCGAAGCAAACAGTCCTACGAAGAAGAACTCAACGGTATGTGCGACGCGACGAATGTTGACACCCATCCACAGACGAACGGGTGCAAGCGGGTCGGAATGGGCGACGGTGGCCTTTGAGCCCGCGCCCCCGGCGGCATCTCCCGCCTGGGACTCCTGCGCGGCGTCTGGCCGCACGTCCGCAGCCCGTCCTTCCACCGCGCGCGCAGTGGACTCGCTGAGCGATGACGTCTGCTCCACGTTTTGCTCCGTCAGCATCCAGATACTTGCCAGCGTCACGACCAGCAGGACAACCGAAATCCATCCGACTATGTGCTTCACACGCGCCAAGGGCTAACCTCCGTCATTTTTTGAGCAGCAGCGAGTGTACCCCCAAATGCAGTTGTCGCCGTAGCGAAATCCAAAATGTTCGAATCGGGGCGCCAAAGGACCGTGGCGCCCCTACTCCATCTCGCGCATCCAGCGATCGAACGTCCCCACGCACACGCCTAGCCGCTTTGCCGCCTGACTCCGCGTGATATCACCCGCCTCGTAGGTATCGCGCACCAGCTCGAATTGCGGGGGACAGGGCTTGCGGGGCCGGCCAAAGCGCACGCCGCGCGCTCGCGCCGCCGCAATGCCCTCGGCTTGGCGCCGGTGAATGTTCTCGCGTTCCACCTGCGCCACATAACTCAGCAGCTGCAAAACAATATCGGCAATCAACGCACTCGTCACGTCCGACCCACCACAGTCTCTGGCGCGCGTGTCGAGCAACGGCATGTCCAGCACCACGATGGCGGCGCCGAGCTCTTTGGTTATGCACCGCCATTCCTCGAGGATCTCGCTGTAGTTACGGCCCAGCCGATCAATGGAAAGTACCACCAGCACATCACCGGAATCCAACGCGCACAGCAGTTCGCGATACCGCGGTCGATCGAAGTCCTTGCCGCTCGCATGATCGGCAAAGATATTCGCCGGCTCAACGCCATAGGCGCCCAGGGCATCCAGCTGCCGATTCAGATTTTGATCACGCGAGCTCACCCGCGCATACCCGTACACCGTTGTCATCTCATCCCCGCTCTCTCGTAAACCTCCCAAAAAGGGACAGGTTTATTTTGGTAGGTTTTATCTCCCCTATAGCAGGCGGAAGACACAAACGCGCGAGCGGCAAGACGATTGAACCGCCACAAAAAAGGCGGCCCCAAAAGACCGCCCCGTTCTCTATCAATCACCAAATTCCGGCTAATGAATAAGCCTGAAATCCAAGTGCCCGCGCGTGGTGTTGACGCGCGAGACCTCGATGATCACGCGCTGCCCCAGCTCATAGCGTGCACCCGTGTCGGCGCCCGTGAGCGTGAGCGCGTCCTCATCAAACTCGAACCACTCGTTGCCCAGACTCTTGATCGAAACCAGACCCTCAACCTGCGTCAGATCGAGGCGCACAAAGAGGCCCATGCTGCTGACCCAAGAGATCGTTCCGGCGTAGCGCTCACCCAGGCGGTCCTCGTAGTACTGGGCGATCTTGATCTTTTGCGTCGCATGGCTGGCGGCATCGGCCGCACGCTCGGCATCGCTGCACGCGCGGCAGATTTGCGGCAGGATGCGCGGCAGGGACTCGCGACCTTTACCGATCAGCCGCGGCGTACGCACCAAGGCGTCCTTGCCGCCCAGCTGCTCATAGGCCAGCTGCAGCTTGAGTACGCGATGCACCACCAGGTCGGGATAGCGGCGAATGGGACTCGTAAAGTGGCAATAGCACGGCGCGGCAAGTGCAAAGTGGCCCTCGTTGCGCGGCTTGTACAGTGCGCGTTGCATACTGCGCAGTAGCAACGTGTTGACGAGCGGCGCGTTGGCCGTACCGGCTGCGGCATCAACCGCCGCCTGCAGCTCGTCGGGGCTTCCCAGAGCAATGCCTGCCGCGCGACGGTCATCGATGACACCCAGCTGTGCCAGCGCCACGGCGGCACCGTGCAGGCTGTCGGGACTGGGATCGTCGTGCACGCGATAGCAAGCCTCGATATCGCGGTCGGCCAGCCACTCCGCCACGCACTCGTTGGCCAGCAGCATGGCTTCCTCAATCAGCGACGTGGCACACGAGCGCTCACGGGCCACGATCTGCACGGGCACACCGTCCTCGTCCAACAGCGCACGGATCTCGGCCGTATCAAAGTCGACCGAACCGCGTGCGCGACGAATACGACGACGAAGCTCGGCGAGCTCGTTGGCAGCTACGAGGAAATCCCCCAAGTCGACGTTATAGCCGCGAGCGGTTTCCTCGCACGCAAGCCCGCGCTCGAGCGCTTCCTCGCGCGAGGCTTCAACCGCGGCAACATCCTCGGCGGCGCCCTCCAGCACCGAATACTCCACCGCACCGGCACGCACCAGCAGTGCCTCGGCGCCGTCGTAGTCCATGCGCACGCGCGAGCGGATCACGCTGGGATAGGGATCGTAATGGCGCACGCGACCCTGCGCGTCGAGCTCAATGTCGACGGTAAACGCCAGGCGGTCCTCGTCGGGACGCAGCGAGCACAAATCGTTCGACAGGCGCTCGGGCAACATGGGCAGCACGCGATCGGCAAGATACACCGACGTCGTGCGATGGCGGGCTTCCAAATCGATATGTCCGTCCCAGGCAACATAGTGCGAAACGTCGGCAATATGGACACCCAGCTTGTAGCCACCCTCGGGCGTACGCTCCAGCGAGATGGCGTCGTCAAAGTCGCGCGCGTCGACTGGGTCAATCGTGATGACAAAGCGGTCGCGCAGGTCTCGGCGGAGCGGGTCCTTGAGCGCCGAGGCAACATCGAGCGAAAGTGCCTCGGCCTCGGTTAGCGCGGCCTCGGGATAAGTATCGGTATAGCCATAGCGCGCCATCACATACTGAACGCCCAAATCGGGCGCATCATCGCCGCCAATACGGCGCCCAATCGTCACGGTGCCCGATTCCAGGCGCGTCGGATATGTCAGGATGCGTGCGACGACCGCATCACCCGGATGAACGCCCAAGCGCTCCGCCGAGGTGTCCTCCGGCAGAATAAAGAAATCGGCCTTAAGGCGAGAATCAAGCGGCTCGATCACCCCGAGCGGGCCGGCGGTCTGGTACGTGCCCACCACACTAATGGCTGCACGCTCGACGACGCCCTCGATTACGGCGCGTCGCTCGCCATGCGGGCTGTTCTTAATGCTCACGGCAACGGTATCGCCGTCCATAATCTCGCGCTTGCCGCGGCCCATGACCTTGTAGTCGCCGTTTTCGGTTACAACGTAGGCGCTATGCTCATGGAGCTGCACGCGTCCGGTCAGACTCGGGCGACGCTCGCTGCGCACCGGCCCGCGCTTATTGCGAGCTCCACGCTTATGCTTGTTATTGCGCCCCATGGCGCCTCCTTACTATCGATGGCCGTTTACACCCCAAGAGTCTACCCAAATGATCCCTAGGGGACGACAGGATTGCGGGCCACATAGATAGACCAGCGCCACGATAATCCGCAATCCTGCCGTCCCTTAGGGATCAAAAAACGGGCCGCCCCAAAAGAGACGACCCGTTGAAGGAACGAATTCCAAGCACGCCTACACGCGCAGATAGCGGCGCATGGCGATGGCGGAACCAAAGAGACCGATAATGACGCCGACCAAAATCAGCGCGGCGTAGGTCACCAGGTAGTACTGCATCGGCAGCGCAAACGACATCCAGCCGATGCTCTCCTGCAGACGCGGAACCATCAGATTACGCAGCAGCTCCAGCACGCCGATGGAAAGCAGCGAGCCCAAAATGGCCTGCAGCACGCCCTCGGTAATGAACGGCCCGCGAATGAAGCCGTTGCTTGCGCCCACCAGACGCATGATCGCGATCTCACGACGACGCGCCGTAATGGACAGGCGAATCGTGTTGTTAATGAAAATGAACGCGATAAAGGTCAGCAGGCCGACGAGCACCACGGCGGCGATACGGATGTAGTTCGTCACCTGGAACAGGCGGCTCACTTCCTCCTGGCCGTACAGAACGCTCGCGTTAACGTCGCCGTCGTCCGCGATCTTCTGAAAATCGGTGTTCTTCTTGAGCTTCTGGGCCGTGCTCTCGACCATGGACGGATCGTCCATCTCGATGGCAAACGAAGCCGGCAGCGGGTTCTGACCGTCGAGCGCGCTCATGGTGGCGTCGGCGTTACCCGACATCTTGCTCGTGTACTCGGCCAGCGCGTCGTCCTTGTCCTTGTACGTCACGGACTTGACGTTGCTCCACGTCTTGAGCTCGGCCTCAAAGGCCTGAACATCTGCCTGGTCGGCGTCATCGCTAATAAAGGCGTTGATGACGACCTGATCCTCGACGGTGCCGATCACGGAGTTCAGCATCGCGGAACCCATAATGAACAGGCCGATGATAAACAGCGAAAGGAAAATCGTGATGACGGCGCCGAGCGAGGTGGTCCAGTTACGGAAGAAGTGGCTGATTGCCTCTTTGAGCGAGTAGCCCACGTTAGTTGGTGCCATAGTTGCCGTAACCTCCCCTCTCCTGGTCGCGGATTACGTGGCCGCCCTCGAGGGCGATCACGCGACGGTGCATGCTATCGACCATCTCGCGGTCGTGCGTAGCGACGATCACGGTGGTACCGGTGCGGTTAATGCGCTCGAGCAGCTTCATGATGCCCAGCGAAATCGCCGGGTCGAGGTTGCCCGTGGGCTCGTCGCAAATCAGCAGCGGCGGGCGGTTGACCATAGCGCGGGCAACGGCAACACGCTGCTGCTCGCCACCGGACAGCTGATCGGGCAGCGAGTCCATCTGATCGGCCAGACCGACCAGACGCAGCACCTCGGGCACCTGGCTGCGAATGACGCCCTTGGGCTTGCCGATGCACTGCAAGGCAAACGCCACGTTTTCGTAGGCGGTCTTTTGCGGCAGGAGCTTAAAGTCCTGGAACACGGCGCCAATCTGACGACGCAGGAACGGAACCTTGCGGTTCTTGATCTTCATGAGATCCTGGCCAGCGACCAAAATGCGACCGCTCGTGGGCTTGACGTCGCGGTTGAGCGTCGACAGCAGCGTGGTCTTACCCGAGCCGGAGTGACCGACCAAAAAGACAAACTCGCCCGGATAGATCTCGATGTTGATGTCGTCGAGTGCGGGCTTGTTGGGCTGCGCCGGATAGATCTTGGTGACGTGCTCCATAAGGATGACGGGCTCGACACCGGCCTGCTTGGCCATCTTTTTGCGGCTGGCCTGCGGGTCGATGGGCGCAAACACCGACGTGAAGTCGGGGTTGTTGAGCGCGTTGTCGAGACTTGCGACCTCGGCGGCCTGATCGCGCTCGACCACGGGAGCCGCAGGCTGCGTGGGGTCGGGAATGCCGGCAAAAAGACCGGACTGCGCGGGCTGCGGCGCGGGAGCCGCAGGGGCCATGGGATCGGGGATGCCGGCCATAGTAGGCTGCGGCGTGGCGGCGCTCATCTGAGGCTGAGCCACGCGGGCGGTCACCGTCTGAACAGGCTCAAAGCCAGCCGTGCCGGAAAGCGCTACATCGTTGTTGGGGTTGTAGGCAAAGGGATCTGCCGCCGGCTGTGCCTGATCTGCCGGCTGTGCGGGGATCGGGCTAAACAGCTGATCCTCTGAATCCGGAGTGGCGAAACGACTGCCCGCGACGCTCGGCTGCGTCTTGGGGGCTTCATCGCCCGCACCGGAGGTACGGAAGTGGTTACCCACTGGTGCTCCTTATCGTCGTGCGTTTAAACTACATGAGCGCTTTGTATTTTAGCAGCATTGCCTTTGCTGCACATAAGAAGCATGGCGCGCCTTGGATTCCCGTCGGCCGCCGTGAATATCAACTTCATCCGAACTCCTCTGATGGATGGTCCGCGCTTTCCAAGCGCTTCCCCCGTCCGCCTCAATCGGGCATACTTCAATCATTGTGAAAAGCCCTAGGGCTTTTAGCGGCTGCGGGTACCTGTACCTTCAGCCGCATTTTTCTTACTTTTTGGACCCGATATGGAACACTGACCGGCTCTCACGGCCATAGCAGACACGTCTCGTAGCACCAGAAGTCAGCTCTCCGTATCCATCACCGCCCAGCTCACAGGCGCAATACCCGGAATAGACATTAGACAAGAGGGACAGGTGGCCTGACAGTCTCCCGATTTTGTCCTGCGTTGCATCGAGGCGGAGGCATATGCCGCCTTTCGAGCGCGAGTGACGCCGACGTATAGCAGGCCGCTTTCCTCGATAAGCCCGTCTGGCATTCTCCTCATATCGACAATCCGGCAACTTTGCGCGGAACGTGAGCACATATCAGCTCTGTCGCACTGAACCTGCGCCCCCGACTCCCAAGAAGCTCAAAGAGATCGCGCCTCGTTCAAATGACCAGAGCGGTTTGGGAAAGTGAATAAGCTCCCTTTCCGCCTGCCACCCCCTCGCATATCCGCCACACACCAAGCATCGCTGGCTGCGGTTTCCCCCATTACATGGGACGCACGCGCCTTACGACCCGCGCCGAGCCGTATGAACCCGTCCTCCAACGGCACCCGCACGCTCATCGCGTCCGGCAGAAGCGACCGCCGCATCGGCGCCGCCCCGGCATCACGCCACCCCGCAGAATGCGATCCCCGCGCCGCTAAGCTCCGCCAGCACGGCGCGGGCCGCCGGCGTTGGCCCGCTCTCCACGCCGTCGCCCACGTGGCGCGACACCTTGAGCGCCACCACGTCGCCGCCGTGATCCGCGAGCAGAGCCTTGGCCGCCGTTACGCTGCGAGCGCCCACGAGGCGCAGCTCGTACTCCACGCGCTCGTCCGTAGCGGCGGTCTTCACCGCCTCGATCTCACCGCGAAGCGCCTCGGCAGCCTCCTTGGAAGCGGAGGCATCGGCCACCTGTGCCTCAAACTCCGCGATCCGCTCGTCCCGCTTCGCAAGCATCGCCTGGTAGTCGTCGCCGGCTCCGCCCAGGGCCGTCACTTCCCCTTGCTCCTGCGCGTCTTCCGAGCCCGCCTCTTGCTGCTGCGCCTCGTCCGCTTGCCCGCCATTCGAGCCCTCCTTCACGAGAACCGCCTTTCCGCTCGTACGGCAAGCACAACAAGATGCCCGCCTGGTTACTCATCAAGAGCAGCCTAGGCGGGCGTCAAAAAGTCAACCGCGCATCGGAGCCGCAAGGCGGCAGTGCCCGAAGAAATACGTCCCACTGGGTTACACACACCGAACTTAAGAAGCGTTTTTGGGCCATCATGGTAAAATTCCCATCGGAGGTAACGATGGAGACCATGCTACTTGATGACATAGAGTTGAGGGAGACTGCAAAGCGGCTCTACGATTCATACTCGACTGTTCTCTCCGAATCCAAGCTCATCTCCATCATCCAAGACGTCCTCGGCGACTTCGCCCCCGCGCTCGACTCCAAATACGCGGCCCGAAGGACCATCAACGACTTGGTGATGGGTTATTACCCGAACGAAGCCACCATCAAGGCCAATTTCATCGATAGGGTCCTCTTTCCGCTGAGCCCCGCGAACATCTCCATCTTCGAGCTTCCCATCGGCAACAGCCGCGTGGACATGTGTAAGGTCAACGGCCACAGCGCCGCCTACGAGATCAAGACCGACCTCGACACGTTCGATCGTCTCGAGGGCCAGTTGAGCGACTACTTCGACGTGTTCGAGACCGTCTACGTCGTGACGTCCGACAAGCGTTGGCAAGAACTGCCAAGCTACGTCCCCGAGGCCTGTGGGATTTACTCCTACAGCCAGGACGCAAGGGACGGCTCCTATCACTTCAAGGCACAGCGCAAAGCCATCAAAAGCACCAACCTGGACTCCGAAAAGCAGCTCGCGGTCATGCCCAAGCGCGCCCTCTGCGAGACCTTCGGCATCGACGGCGGGGGCATGTCAAAGCCCGCCATCGTCCAGGAGTGTCTTGCCGAGAACAGCCAGGCCAAAATCAACCGGCTGTTCAAGGCCTATCTCAAGCAACGCTACGGTGCCTACTGGGAGCACTTCTGCAAAGTCAAGCCGCGAATCTTGGGTATCGATTATGAGTGGTTCTACCGCAACAGGTTAGAGCCGGGGATTGTTTACTGAAACACCCTCGAAGATTCTGTTAGCTGCTGTATATAGCGGATAAGCGTGTACTTAATCCACTCGGCAAAGGTGCTTTGCGTGCCTCGAGCGTATTTTCAGCAACAATGCCAAGGGCAAGGCAGTTCCCTTTGGGGTTAAGCGTGGCGTCGGCCAAGATGGCTGGGATGATGTCCTGGTAGCCGTTTGGCCCGCGATCATAGTCGTCGTTCACGAAGGTTTTGAATTCGTTCCTCGAGCCATCATAGAGAACGGCAAGGGCTCGCCCCTTGTTCGTTCCTCCGTATGGAAGGTTGTCGCGGAGTCCGCCGTAATCGCCGACACCTTGGAAACCATAGTTTGCAAAGGTGTCGAGGTGGCTATTGTTGATGATGTTGGCATAGTCTCCGTTGGGGAAATCCTTGCCAGTGGAGTTTCTCGCCCTTGGAGAGCAAAGCGCGATAAGATGGGCGGGAAGATTAAGGCGCCGAAGCTGCATACACTCTATTGGCTTCGAGCGAATCGGCTGCTCGTTGAAATCATACAGAAGGAAATCGTCCGCCCGCAGAACTTGTTTGACCGCACTTTCATAGCCCTCAAGGTCGTCGATGCGAATCGCAATTCGCTGTGCCGGATTATCCACCCTCAATTGACCCGCAAGCGCCAAAACCTCATCGGGTTTCAGCGCGTCAATGCCACGCTTAACAGTGATGATGGGAATCAAGTTTGGGTACGCAGCAATTCCGAGGACCTTGGTCTTGTATAGCCCGAGGTCTCTGTTGAGTTGAATGACGAGGGGAATCTTGTCAGGCTTATAACGGTATCTACTGAGATCGCACCTGAAGTAGTCGACCAATACAGGGCGATTGGGGAATAATCGGGCAATCTTCTCAAGCGTAACGTCATGCGGAGAGGACAAGTCCTTTACTGCTCGGTGGATTATTTTCCCGCCCTTGCAGACTTTCTCCTCGCGAACGGTTTCGCCTGTAAACGGGTCAATCTTATTGTCGTAGGTAAACTTCTCTTGAATGACCTCTACAAGGGGAATCATGTCGTCGCGTAACAGGCTCTTTTCCTGAAGAATCTTCATCGCTGCGAACTCGCTTTGCCGATTTTTGATGGCGATTACGTACACGGCTCCGCCCCCTAGTTAAAGCGATCCTTCAAATCGTTCAGTTCAGCAAATGGCACAAAGCCGTCATGCTGCAGGAAGGCGACGACGATCCCCGGAGGCGTTCCCTGAGAAGCGGCAAAGCTCTTTACGGCGGCGCTGGAAAAATCTCCAGTAGATGCGAACGACTGATAGCTGTCCTCGTCTACAAAAAACTTTCTCGCATACACATTGGCACGCGCGTCGTCCTCGTCAGAACTCTTGAACTTTGGGTCATCAATAGAAATGTCTGTACCCTTCTGTCCAAGCCCGTCGAGGAGATGCCCAATCTCATGAGCAATCGCAAACCATGCATCGCCATGGGTCTTGTAGCGTCCGCTGATGTAAATAGTCGGATGCCCGAGATAATACGTTAGGGCGCCTCGTACCTTGGCGTTGGCGATAGCCGGCCTATAAACCAAGTAAACGCCAACCGAGTTGAGCAGCATGCGGCAGCTCTTCAGCGAAGCCATGAAATCGGTGTTAGAGGCCACGTCCTTCAAATAGGGGATGGCATCGACAAAATCCTTCTTGGAGTATTCGGGAGAGTTCTCAGTGTCGTTCTGCTCCTCAATCTCTTCTTTGCAGAGCCCCAGCCAAACCACAACGGCTTCGGAATCGCCACCATCTTGCATGAACTCGATTCCGTCGGGAACGGCATTCCCATAGCGGTCAAAGTCCGTAATGCCGAGTATCTTCAGCATCGCGATAGCCTGCTCAACGAGGGACATGCCGCCCACACGTCCAAAAGCCTCCTTGAAATGAAACCTCTTGGCGATCTCCTTAAGGTCAAGCTCCTCCAGATGCGCCTCCTCGCGTTCGCGGGCAAGGTACTCCTGATACTTGACCTCATAGTTAAGCCAAAAACTCGCGGGAACGTCGGGCATGACCTTCTCAAGCTTCAGCGCCATGTCCTCGGTAAGCCTGGTCTTCCCGTTCAGAAGCTGGGAGAGGTGGCGCTCGCTCACGCCGGTACGCTTCGAAACTTCCTTTTGGGTCAAACCACGCGCATCAAGGTATTCCTTGATGATCTCGCCGGGCGCGACGATGAAATCACTCATAGCTATCTTCTCCTCTCCTAGCTCAGTGGTAGTCCTGAATATCCACGATGCAGACGCTGGTGATCGTCGTAAGGTCATCCGGGTCAAACTCCCCGACGGGACGGATGACCAGTCTCATGTTCTTGCTGAGGTCGATTCCCCAACAGCCCTCAAAGTTGCCGGTCAGCTTGTGCCTGCGCGGCGGCGGCAGATGGGTAATCTGCGAAAGGTCATTCGCAACCCGCAGATCGGAAAGACGATGAATGAGGTTCTTGGCTATCTTGCCGTAGTTCCTCGTTATCGCCCTCTGATCCTTAAGGCTCTTCTCCAGCGACTTGCTTGCATATTCGATATCCATCGCCACCTCCTTTGATAGAAGGATATTGCAATTGACCTCTGAGGTCAATATTGACTTTTAAGATCAATTTAATTCTGTACCTAGACCACTCAGACTGATACTCGTCTGACGTTAGGGTTTTCTACTGAGCGGTGCCACCTCTTAAATACTCTCGCATAAACCGCCCAATCTCTTCTCCGAAAACGCTCAAGCCGCCCGATGCAATAAGCTCTGGATGCACCCTAACCCCATTAATATCCCAGCCATCATCCCTGACATGCTGGAATTCAGTGAAATGCCCGCCACTCACAGGGCTGCCGCATGGATACAAAATGGGACGTAAATATCAAAATTCCGCGCACATCCCGGCGCCAAACCACGTTATGCCCTATAGGAGGTGAGGGAAGAGAATGCATAGCTTTCCATACGGCAGCAACGGCAGGGCGGACGCGCCAGGCCGCGAGAACGACTCTTTGGTAGGGCGCTTCGCAGAGGAGCACTACGACAAGGTATACCGCTACTGCGCGCGAAGGCTCCCCTCGAAAGAGGATGCCCAAGACGTGACGCAGGAGGTGTTCCTTCGGCTCGTGCGGAGCGATGCGCTATACGCCGAGCATGGAAAGCCCCTTGCGTATCTCTACGCCTGCGCGCGCAATGTCTGTGCCGACTTCTACCGAGGTCAGAGACCGGTTGGTGCCTTGGACGAGGACGATGTGCAGACAATTCCTGACGTGCGGCATGCAGACATGGACGGACGGCTGACCATGGCGGGTGCCCTCGCCCGCCTTACGGAAGAGGAGCGCGAGGTCATCGAGCTTCGCTACGGCCAGGACCTGCCTATGTCCGATATCTCCGCCGTGACGGGGAAGTCGAGGTTCGCTCTCTATCGAATCGAGCGGCGCGCGCTCGGCAGGCTCAAGGAACTGATGGGAGAAGGCAATGGATGACTCGAAGCTAAAGGATGCGCTGAGGAGCTACTACGCCGCCGACGCGGCATCCCCCGATGCCTCGGCGCGCAAGCGCACCTTGCTGCTCGTGGAAGCAGAGGCGGCTCGCGCCTGCGGAGGCGCGAGGGAGGCGGATTACATCCCGCTCTGGCGGTTCGTCGCGAGCCAGGTCCGGTTCGTGCGTCCCTGGGCATGGATGCTCCAGATCGCGCTTCTGGCATGCATGCTCGTTCTCGTCGGCGTGATCGGCCCGCGCTCGGGAAGTCCCGTCGTCGTCATGGCGGCATCGGCCCTCTCGGTTGCCATAGCGGCACCATCGGTATTCAAGAGCTTCGAGACCCGCGTCTGCGAGATGGAGTACTCGTGCCGGTTCAGCTGCGTGCAAGTGTTGGCGAGCAGGCTTTTGCTTTTCGGCCTTGCCGACGTGCTTTGGATTACGCTCTCCGTTGCGGCAGTGCCAACGCTCGCGGGGATCGACGCGCTTCGCGTACTGCTGTACGCATGCACGCCGTTCTTCTGCTCGTGTGCCGCCTGCTTCTATGCGGCGCGCCGTCTGCCGGGCAACTCGCTCGTCGCCAGCGTCGCCCCTGCGATGTCCGTACTCGCAGCGCTCTGGCTGCTGAGCACGGCGTTCCCCCTCTGGTACGAGGGCGCGTCTCTCGCCGTATGGGTCACGGCGCTCATGGCCTCCATGGCGCTCACCACCCTGGAGGCGTCAAGGCTCATACGCTGCGTCTCAGGCGGCCTCTCGCCACGCCCGTCAAAGGCGGCACTCTAGCTCTCCTCCTGCATGCCTGCAACATCGAACGAAGGACAAGGAACGAACATGGAACTCAGGCTTGACAGGCTCACCAAGCAGTTCGGCAGCCATATCGCCGTCGACCGCGTGAGCTTCAGCTTCACGCCCGGCGTCTACGGCCTACTCGGGGCCAACGGCGCAGGCAAGACCACGCTCATGCGCATGATATGCGACGTCATGAGGCCGACATCGGGAAGCGTGTTGTTCGGGGGCACCCCCATAGACCAGCTTGGCGACGGCTATCGGGCGCGCCTCGGGTACCTGCCCCAGGACTTCGGCTACTACCCGGACTTCACGGCCTGCGATTTCATGATGTACCTGGCATCGCTCAAGGGGCTCACCGCGCAGCAGGCGAAAGTGCGTACGCGCGAACTCCTGGGAGTTGTCGGTCTCGCAGAGGCCGCAAAGCGGAAGGTCAAGACCTTCTCCGGCGGCATGAAGCAGCGGCTCGGCATCGCCCAGGCGGTGCTCAACGACCCGTCTGTCCTCGTGCTCGACGAGCCCACCGCAGGGCTCGACCCCAAGGAGCGCGTCCGCTTCCGCAACCTCATATCCTCTCTCGCCCAAGACAAGATCGTCATCCTTTCCACGCACATCGTCTCTGATGTGGAGTACATCGCCGACGAGATCCTCGTGATGCGCGCTGGCGGCATCATCACGACGGGCACGGTCGACGAGATCACAGGGGACATCAGGGGATGCGTCTGGGAGTGCACTGTCGCCCCGAGGGAGGCAGACGCCATGTCGGCATCGCTCACGGTGGGCAACATCCACTACGCCCAGGACGGCTCTGCCATTGTTCGCGTGGTGGCGCAGCAGCGCCCGCATCCGAGCGCGCGCGCCGTGGAGCCGACGCTGGAGGACGTCTACCTCTACCTCTTCCAGGAGCAGTCCGGGGGCCTGCCGGTTTCGCGGACGAAAGCGGAAGCGGGACGGGACGCAATCGCACGCAGGAAAGGAGCGCGCCGTGGGTAGCCTCATCAGATACGAGCTCAAGAAGATGCTCTCAAGGCGCGTCTCGCAGGTTTCCATAGCGGCCGTCCTGGCGCTGGTCGCGGTCATAGCCTTCTTCAACATAACGTCCCAGTACGCCCTCGACCCCAAGGAGATGGGCACCGAATTCGAAGGCACTGCCGCCATCGCCCAGATAAAGGCAAACACGGAAGCGCTCGCAGGCCCCATCACCGACGAGGAGGCCACCGAGGCGCTCCGCGAGTTCAAGGAGTTCGTCGGTCCGGACGGCGAGGTCAAGGAAGAGTACAGGACGGACAGGAAGCCCTACGGGGAGAAGGCGAACGAGTACTGGGAGTTCAGCGCGAAGAACGGCGCCCTCATGGCGCTGCTGACAAGCCCTTGGATGCAAGGCTACCAGATGCCCGTGTCCGCGGCAGCCGCTATCGACACGACTGGCACCGTCGACCTCTACGGGCGAGTCCGCTCGAAGATAGCCTCCGGGCTCGACGCGAACGGGGCCCTCTCGTACAACGACGATGAGAGGGCGTTCTGGAGCGAGAGGGCGCAAGGCATGCAAACGCCCATCGAGTACGGATACGCAGGAGGATGGGAGGACTTCCTCAACCTCGCCCAGTTCCTCATATTCGCGATGCTCGCAGTCGTGATAGCGTGCGCATCGGTGTTCAACGGGGAGTACCGGGCCAAAACCGACGCCATCCTGCTGTCCACCAAGTTCGGCAAATCAAGGCTCGGGCGCGCGAAGGCGGCAGCCTCTGTGATCGCGGCAAGCGCCATATACTGGGTCTTCACACTCGTCTTCCTGGCAATACCGCTCGTCTTCTACGGAGCCGACGGCGCAGGTCTACCCATCCAGATCTGCAACATCACATGCACCTACGGCATAAGCCTGTCAGCCGCCGCCCTCATATGCTGCCTCGTCGGGTATCTCGCAACCCTCGCCCTCCTTGGGATAGTGCTCGCGCTGTCGGCCAAGGTAGACAGCCCCATGGGAATCCTCGCAGTCGGCGTTGCTCTCATCTTGATTCCGATCTTCGTGCCGACGATGACGAGCAGCATCGCGAACCACATCATCTACCTGTTCCCCTACGACGCACTGAACCCCTTGAACCTCTTCGACATGGTCTCGTACGCCATAGGCCCTGTCGTGGTCGAGCTCCCCGTGTTCCTCGCTGCTTTCTACCTTCTGCTTTTCGCGGCGGGCATTGTTCTCGCGATAAGGACGTTCAAACGCCATCAGGTTGCCTGATGATGTCAAGCAGAGCCGTTGCCGCCAAGAATGCATGAATCGGCGAACCTTCGAGTGATTGCGTACCATCTGGGCGAAGGTGGATTGTCTGAAGGCGGGAGTAAATCCCGCCTTCTTGTTATCGCGCCGCCGATTTAGCTCGCAACGCCCTGGCCTGCGGGTACCAGCCCCGAAATTTACTCCCTCTTTCTGACCTGCGGAAACTCACGTATGTCAGGGCGAAATCCTCTCCGATTCGCCTCTGGCTGTTAGGGTTTAGGGCTGAACGTTGCGCAACTGCGCCCTGGCCCGACCGTAAAACCTCTCTAACTTCTTTCCCAGCCGTCTCCAAACACAAAGCCGGGGCGCCCTCCACATGGAAAGCGCCCCGGCTTATTCATTACCCAATGCGAAAAGCGGCTCTCAAGTTAAGGCCAAAGCAGACCGCCTTACGCCAAGAACTCCTTGGTGGTTGCCACGATGTTGGCGGCGTCCAGGCCGTACTTGTGCAGGAGCTCGGCGCCCGGGCCGGACTCGCCGAAGGTGTCGTTAACGCCGATCTTCTTGAGTGGCGTCGGGCACTGCTCGCACAGGACATCGGCGACGGCACTGCCCAGGCCGCCGATCACGGAGTGCTCCTCGACGGTCACGACGTGGCCGGTCTTGGTTGCACTCTTGACGATCAGGTCGGCATCGATGGGCTTGATGGTGTGCATGTTGATGACCTCGGCATCGATGCCCTCGGCAGCAAGCTGCTCAGCGGCCTCGAGCGCCTCGCCGACCATCAGGCCGCAGGCGATGATGGTGACGTCGGCGCCCTCGCGCATGACGATGCCCTTGCCTACCTCGAACTTGTAGGTCTCGGGGTCGTTGATGACCGGCGAGGCCAGACGGGCGAAGCGCATGTACACGGGGCCGTCGCACTCGTAGGCGGCGCGCGTCACGGCACGGGCCTCGACGTCGTCGGCGGGAACAATCACGGTCATGCCGGGGATGACGCGCATGAGGGCGATATCCTCGCAGCACTGGTGCGTGGCACCATCCTCGCCCACCGAGATACCGGCGTGCGTGGCACCGATCTTAACGTTGAGGTGCGGATAGCCGATGGAGTTGCGGACCTGCTCAAAGGCGCGGCCAGCAGCGAACATGGCAAAGCTGCTCGCGAAGGCAACGCGGCCGGTGGTTGCGATACCGGCGGCAACACCCATCAGGTTGCTCTCGGCAATGCCCACATCGAAGAAGCGGTCGGGGCAGGCTGCCTTGAACTTGCCGGTCTGCGTGGCGGCGGCCAGGTCGGCGTCGAGGACCACAAAGTCATCGTGCTCGTTGGCGAGCTCGACGAGGGCCTCGCCGTAGCTTACGCGCGTGGCGATTTTCTTGACGTCTGCCATCCTAGAGCTCCTCTCCGGCGGCCGTGAGCTCTGCCATGGCCTGCTCAAACTGTTCATCGTTGGGGGCCTTACCGTGCCAGCCCACCTGGTTCTCCATAAAGGAGACGCCCTTGCCCTTCATGGTCTCGGCGATAATGGCGGTCGGCTGACCCTTGGTAGCGCGGGCCTCGGCAAAGGCGGCGCGGATCTGATCGAAGTCGTTGCCGTCGGCGAGCTCCACCACGTGGAACTTGAAGGCGCGGAACTTGTCGGCGAGCGGCATGGGGTCGTTGACCTCCTCGACGGGGCCGTCGATCTGCAGGCCGTTGTGGTCGACGATCACGCAGAGGTTATCGAGCTGCTGGTTGCCGGCAAACATGGCGGCCTCCCAGACCTGGCCCTCCTCGCTCTCGCCATCGCCCAGCAGGGCGTAGGTGCGATAGTCGTCGCCCCAGTGTTTGGCGGCAACGGCCATGCCCACGGCGGCGGAGATGCCCTGGCCGAGCGAACCGGTGGACATGTCAACGCCCGGGGTGTCGTTCATGTTGGGATGACCCTGCAGGTGGCTGCCGATGTGGCGCAGCGTCTCGAGATCCTCCTTGGGGAAGAATCCGCGCTCAGCGAGCACGGCGTACAGTCCAGGCGCGCAGTGGCCCTTGGAAAGCACGAAGCGATCGCGGTCGGCCTTGCGGGGGTCGGCCGGGTCGACGTTCATTTCCTCAAAGTACAGATAGGTCATGATGTCGGCAGCGCCGAGCGAACCGCCCGGATGGCCGGACTTGGCAGCGTGCACGCCGGTGACGATGCCCTTCCTTACCTCGTTGGCAACCTTTTTGAGCTCTTCGTCGCTCATTGTGCCTTCCTTTCATCCTCTTTAGACAAGATGCGCACGGCACAGAAGGTCGTCCCAACCCAGCCGCGATGCACGTACGCCATTCATTATGCTGGAAACTGGAAGCTTTACCAGAGTATTTATCATTATTTGAGCAATTTAGCAGGCAGAACCGCTGATGAAACGGTTTACCAATGTGAACGTCTTTTGGATGGAACGCAGTCGACCCTACGCGTTAATGTCCTTGAAGCCCTCGCCGAAGGTTTCCGTGACGTCGGCCACGGTCACGATGGCGCGCGGGTCGCGCTCGCGCACGATCGTCTTGAGCGTGTTGAGCTCGCGACGACTCACGATTACCATGATCACCGGCTTCTCGGCACCCGAGTACATGCCGGTCGCCTTAAACTTGGTGCAGCCGCGACCCAGGCCATACATGATGTCGGCCGCGATATCGGGAAACTTGTCCGAGATGATGAGTACCATACGGCGCCTGTTGCCGCCGTCGACCACGGCATCGATCACGTAGCCGCTAATGACCATCGAAAGGCCCGCATACAGCGCGTTTTCGACCGAGAAGACCGGGGCCGACAGCGCGCACACGGCAACGTCGATCGCCATGACGGTGGAGCCCACCGGTAGTGACGTATTGCGCGAGATAATCTGACCGATGGTGTCAGAGCCGCCAGTGTTGGCACCGGCTCGCAGCACCATGCCGTAGCCGATGCCCGTGATAATGCCGCCCCACATAGCGGGCAGCATTAGGTCGGCATGTGCCAGCGGCGCCACAAACGGAGCGAACAGGTCGGTGAAAAAGCCCAGCAGCACAAAACCCGTCGCCGTCTGCACCACGTAGAACATGCCGCCCTCGCGCATAACGACCAGCAGCAGCAAGGCGTTCATCACGATGGTCTGGATACCGACAGGCAGCGAGATGCCATGAGACGCACCGACTGCCTGGATAATGGTGGCGAGACCCGTAACGCCGCCGGCGGCAAGGCCGTTGGGAATCAGAAACAGGTCCGTCGCGATAGCTGCCAGGGCGCAGCCCAGCATAATCTTGGGCAAGTCATGAAAGAAGTTCAGCGAAAGAATGCGCTTGATGTCCAGACGATATGCCATGCTGCCTCCCTCAAAAAAGCGCACCCAAACGAGTGCGCTTTGAACTTCTTGCTGTATTCGATTCTACCGATTCACCGAGCAAATACCACCCCTGCGAAGTGTTTGCATCGACCCGGAGCCTACCATGTGCCTAGGCGCCCGAGCCTTCCGCATCGGCGTTGCCGGTCGCCCAGCGATGGTAGCCGATCACAAACGGATCCAGATCGCCATCGTCGAGAACGGCCTCGACGTTGCTGGTCTCCACGCCCGTGCGCAGGTCCTTGACCATCTGATACGGGTAGAGCACGTAGCTGCGAATCTGGTTACCAAAACCGATCGTGGTCTTGGGTCCACGAATCTCGTCGAGCGCCTCGGCGCGCTTCTCGAGCTCGATCTCGTACAAACGGGCCTTGAGAATCTGCATGCACGCGGCCTTGTTCTGAATCTGGCTGCGCTCGTTTTGGCAAGTGACAACGATGCCGCTGGGAAAATGCGTCACGCGTACGGCGGAGTCGGTGGTGTTGACGCCCTGGCCGCCCGGGCCGCTCGCGTGATACACGTCCACGCGGATATCGTCGGGATTGATCTCGATGTCGATATCGTCAGGCAGCACGGGGATGACCTCGACGCCGGCAAACGTGGTCTGGCGGCGCTTCTTGTCGTCGGTGGGGCTAATGCGCACCAGACGGTGGACGCCGGCCTCGGCGCGCAGCATGCCAAACGCGTCCTTGCCCTCGACGGTAAAGGTCGCGCGATCAATGCCGATGACCTCGGCAGCGGGGCAGTCGTTAATCGTGACCTTCCAGCCGCGACGCTGGCAGTACTTCATGTACATCTTAAAGAGCATGAAGGTCCAGTCCTGTGCCTCCAGGCCGCCCTGTCCGGGCTTGATGGTCACAATCGCGTCGCCGTGATCGAACTCACCGGTAAACCAGCTCGAAAGCTCGAGCTCGTCGATGGCGCGGGCCAGGCGTTCTGCCGTCGTGGCAGCCTCCTCGCGCAATGCGGCGGCATCGGGGTCGTCGCCCATCTCCTCGGCAAGCTCCAGCGCCGCGCGGGCGTCAGATAGCTCGCCGCGCGCGGTATCCACGGCAGCGATATCTTCCTTGGCGCGTGCGATCTCCTCCATGGTGGCGCGAGCGGCGTCGGCGTCATCCCAAAAGCCGGGGGCCACGCTTTTGGCCTCGAGCTCAGTCACGCGCGTGCGCTTCTCGTCCAAATGAAGATACGACTCGACCTCGCCGAGCCGGTCCGCAAACGCGTCCAGCTCGGCGGGCGTTACCTCTAAAGCCTCGGCCATTAACGATTCCTGCCGTGGCAGTACTTGAACTTCTTGCCGCTGCCGCAGGGGCAAAGGTCATTGCGGCCAACGTTGACGTACGGGTCGTCACTCTCGTCCTTGCGGTAGGTGGTCACCTTGCCGCCGTTGTTGACAGCAGCCGGGCCTCCCTGGACGGCCGTACGAGCCTGCACCTGTGCCTGCTTGCGCAGCACCGAGTTGCCGTTGTCGCCATCGACATCGGCGGGGCCGGAGAAGCGCGCACCCTCGAGCGCGGGGTCCTCCTTGTGCTCCACGGCCTGCGGGGCGGCCTTGATCTCGATGCGCAGGACGGTGCGCAGGTAATCCTCGTACATGGTGTCGACGAGCATCTGGAAGGCACCATAAGCCTCAGTCTTGTACTCGACCAGCGGGTCGCGCTGACCAAAGCCGCGCAGTCCGATACCGGTCTTGAGGTAGTCCATCTCCTGCAGGTAGTTCATCCAGCGGGTATCGATGACGCGCAGCATGACCTGGGTGTTGAGCTCGCGCATGAGGTCCTCACCCAGGCGCTCGGCCTTCATGTTGTAGCACTTCTCAACGTAGGCCAGGACATCGGCAGCAAGGGCCTCGTAATCCTCGTCGGGGAACTTGGGCGTATCGATATGGCCGGTCAGCTCCACGACCCACTTGCGCAGGCCCTCGAGATCGCGCTCGCCATCGTGGCTGTCCTTGGTGCAGAACTCCTGCACGCAGCGGTACACGGTGTCGTGCATGACCTCGGTGATGTGGTCGGTCAGGTCCTTGCCGTCCAGAATCTTGTTGCGCTCGGCGTAGATGACCTGGCGCTGCTTGTTCATGACGTCATCGTACTCAAGGACGCTCTTACGCATGGAGAAGTTGATGCTCTCGACCTTGTGCTGGGCGCTCTCGACGGCCTTGGAAATGATCTTGTGCTGGATGGGCATGTCGTCGCCCATGTCGGCCGTGACCATCATCTTGGAGACGCGGTCCATCTTGTCGCCGCCGAACAGGCGCATGAGGTCGTCCTCGAGCGACAGGTAGAACTGAGTCTCGCCCGGATCGCCCTGCCGGCCGGAACGGCCGCGCAGCTGGTTGTCGATACGACGGGATTCATGGCGCTCGGTGCCGATGACGGTCAGGCCGCCGGCGGCAAGCACGCGCTCGCGCTCGGCCTTGCAGGTCTCCTTGGCCTCGGCGTTAAACTGCTCGAGTTGCTCGGGCGTAACGTCCTCCATGGTCAGGCCCTCGTACTCAAGGCGCTCGCGCACCAGCTCGTCGGGGTTGCCGCCCAGCAGGATGTCGGTACCACGACCGGCCATGTTAGTAGCGATGGTCACGGCGCCGTAGCGTCCGGCCTGGGCAACGATATGAGCCTCGCGCTCGTGGTGCTTAGCGTTGAGGACCTCGTGCGCGATGCCGCGCTTGGTAAGGGCGGCCGACAGCTTCTCGGAGCTTTCGATGGAGACGGTGCCCACCAGGACCGGCTGGCCCTTGGCGTGACGTCGCTCGACGTCGTCGGCAACGGCGTTGTACTTGGCCTGGATGGTGCGGTACACCAGGTCCTCGTGGTCAACACGCTGAACGGGCTTATTGGAGGGGATGACCTCGACAGGCAGCTTGTAAATCTCGCGGAACTCGGCATCCTCGGTGAGCGCCGTACCGGTCATGCCGGAGAGCTTGTCATACAGGCGGAAGTAGTTCTGCAGGGTGATGGTGGCAAGGGTCTGGTTCTCCTCGCGCACGAGCACGCCCTCTTTGGCCTCGATGGCCTGGTGCAGACCCTCGGAGTAGCGGCGGCCTTCCATGATGCGACCGGTAAACTCGTCGACGATCTTGACCTCACCGTTGGTGACCACGTACTGCTTGTCGCGGTGGAACATGTACTGGGCCTTCAGCGCCTGCTGCAGGTGGTTGACCAGCTGGCCGGAGAGATCGGCATAGATGTCATCGATACCCAGGCGGCGCTCGATCTTCTTAAGGCCGCGCTCGGTGGCGGCGATGGTGTGCTTGGCCTCGTCCATGACGTAGTCGCCCGTGGGCTCGACGTCCTCGGTGGCGGTGAGCATGTCGTGCGAGACGTCCTCACCGCGCTCCAGGCCGCGCACGGCACGCGCGAAGTCCTTGTAGGTGCTGGCGGACTTGGTGCCGGCGCCCGAGATGATGAGCGGCGTTCTGGCCTCGTCGATCAGGATGGAGTCGACCTCGTCGACGATGGCGTAATGGTGGCCGCGCTGCACGCGCTGCTCGGGGCGGGTGACCATGTTGTCGCGCAGGTAGTCGAAACCGAACTCGGAGTTGGTGCCGTAGGTGACGTCTGCCTGGTAGGCCGGACGCTTGAGCTCGAGCGGCATGTTGTTCTGGAGCAGACCGACGGTCATTCCCAGGTACTTGTAGATGCGGCCCATCCACTCGGAGTCGCGCTTTGCCAGGTAATCGTTGACGGTAACGACGTGTACGCCCTTGCCGGCAATAGCGTTGAGGTAGCCGGCCAGCGTGGAGACCAGGGTCTTGCCTTCGCCGGTCTTCATCTCGGCGATATGCCCCTCGTGCAGCGCCATGGCGCCGATGAGCTGTACATCAAAGTGACGCATGCCCGTGATGCGCTTGGAAGCCTCACGCACGGTGGCAAAAGCCTCGGGGAGCATGTCGTCGAGCGACTCGCCGTTGGCGTAACGCTCGCGGAACTTATCGGTCTGGGCGCGGAGTTCCTCCTCGGTCATCTTCTCAAACTGGGGCTCAAGACCGTTGATCTGGTCGACGATCTTGTTGTAGCGCTTAAGGTCCTTATCGGATCCAAAGGACAGCAGCTTTGACATGAATCCCATGTGGTTTTCCTTTTTGGCCATCGCCCACGCCGTGCAGCTGCGGGCGAGTTAAACACAGATGATTGTACTTTAGCCAAACAAGGCGCGGCCTATACGGTCGACCTCGACCGCCACGTAATAACTACGACCAACCTGCCAAAAAGGGACTGGTTTAATTTGTCAGCTTTTATCTGGGAAAACGCTGTCTCTCTGCCATTTGGCGCAAACCAATCCGTCCCCTTCGTACCAATCTGGTGCCATGGAGACAGGTTCGTTTGCACCAATAAAGGAAAAGGGCCGCGCACCCAAACGGATGCACGGCCCTTATGCCATGAATGCGAGCGATTCCGCGGCGAGCTATTTACTCAGCAGCCTCGGTGGTCTCAGCCTCGGCAGCGGCCTCCTCGACGGGAGCCTCTGCGGGAGCCTCGGCGGCCTGCTTAGCAGCCTCCTCGGCAAACTTAGCGGCACGCTTAGCCTTCTCGGCAGCCTTAGCCTCAGCGGCGGCCTTGCGAGCGGCCTCGGCCTCAGCAGCCTTGGCGGCCTTGGCAGCCTTGGCCTCCTCAGCCTTCTTGAGCTGGGCGGCAGCGGCGCCACCGAACTTGTCGGCGAAGCGCTGGACGCGTCCACCGGTGTCGACGAACTTCTGCTGGCCGGTGTAGAACGGGTGGCACTCGTTGCAAAGCTCGACCTTCATCTCGGACACGGTAGCGTGCGTCTTGAAGGTGTTGCCGCAGGAGCACGTCACCGTGCACTCGACATACTGGGGATGGATACCCTGCTTCATGGTAGGACTCCTTATTGGTCAGGCGCTGGTTACCGATCAGCGCATAAGGCGTCTTGGTTTCCGACCAAGACAACAAACTTGGCTATGTTACCACGGCACCGCACGTCCCACAAAAGGTTCACGGTCTTTGTGCAGTGCGATATGCCCAACCTCAGCGAGCACGCACCCCATCGAACCTTCATCCATGTTGCAGACGTGTAACGCCGCAGCAAGCACACCCCTTTTGGCGCCAGACAGGTACAATGATGAACACTGTACCGTAGCGGAGCGCCCCCGCGCGCCGCAACCACGCGAAAGGGTTTCCCATGGCCGAGATCTCGTCCTCCCGCATCGTCATCACCGTCCTTGGCAAGAACCGCCCCGGTATCGTCGCCGGCGTCACCCGTGTTCTGGGCGAGGCCAACGTCGACATCCGCGACATTACGCAGTCCATTATCGAGGACATCTTCACCATGACCATGTTGGCCGACACCGCCGAGTCCAAGCTCGACTTCGCCGAGCTGCAGAAGGCGCTGGCCGAGGCCGGCGAGCTTTCGGGCGTCAATGTGTCCATCCAGCGCGAGGATGTCTTTAACTTTATGTACCGCCTGTAGCGAGCAAGCCGCTGGGGATAGCCTGACGCGCGCATGCCCATGCAAGTCACCCCGATGCGGCCCGGAGAGGAGCGCGCATGGCCTACGACGCCAAGAAAATCTATTACCGCTTCGATGACCACTTGAGCCGCCTGGTTCTGGATTACGAAGCAAGCCGCCAGATTTCGCCTGAGAGCGAAAGCCTCTACCACGGCCTGCCGACCGACCCTTATGACGAGGGCCTGTTTGTTGAGCACAATGTCAAGCGCGGCCTGCGCAATGCCGACGGCTCGGGCGTGGTCGCGGGCCTCACTCGCATCTCGGATGTGCACGGCTACAACAAGGTCGACGGAAAGGTCGTGCCCGATCAGGGCAAGCTCACGCTTCGCGGCTACAGCATCGAGGATCTGGTCAACAATGCCCAGGCCGAGAATCGCTACGGCTACGAGGAAGTCGCCTATCTGCTTATCACGGGTTCGCTGCCCAACAAGGAAGAGCTCGACGGCTTTTGCGAGCGCCTGGGCGCCTTTAGACATCTGAGCGACGAGTACGTCAAAGAGTTCCCTATGACCACGGTGTCGTCGAGCATCATGAACGTGCTCCAGCGCGCCGTGCTGCTGCTCTACGCCTTCGATGCCGAACCAGACGTGATCACGCCCGAGCATGAGATTGACGTGGCTATTTCCATGCTCGCACGTCTCCCGCGCATCGCCGCCTTCGCACACATGGCCTCGATCGCCAAGCTTCGCGGCTCCGAGGTTCACGTGCCGCACCCCACGCCCGGCCTCTCCACCGCCGAGACCATCCTACAGGTGCTCCGCGGCGGTATGGCGTTCACCCGCGATGAGGCCATGCTGCTCGACGTGATGCTCATGCTGCATGCAGAGCACGGCGGCGGCAACAACTCCACGTTTGCCTGCCGCGTGCTGTCCTCCTCGGCCACCGACCCGTATTCCGCCTACGCCGCGGCCATCGGCTCGCTCAAGGGCCCGCGCCACGGCGGCGCCAACGCCAAGGTCGTGTCCATGCACGAGGACATCCGTGCGCATGTCTCCAATTGGGAGGACGAGGACGAGGTCGCGGCCTACCTGGGCAAGATCCTCGACAAGCAGGCCTTCGACGGCACCGGCCTCATCTACGGCATGGGCCACGCCGTCTATACGCTGAGCGACCCGCGCGCCGAGGTCTGCCGCCGTTACGCGCGCTCGCTTGCCGCCAAGAAGGACTTGGGCGAGGAGTTCGCGCTCATCGAGCGCATCGAGCGCCTGGCCCCGCAGGTGATGCGCGACCACGGCATGACCAAGCCCATCTGCGCCAACATCGACCTGTACACGGGCTTTATTTACAAAATGCTCGGCGTGCCCGAGACGCTCTTTACACCGCTGTTCGCCGTCGCCCGTATGGCCGGCTGGTCGGCGCACCGCATGGAAGAGCTCTTCTGCGCGCACCGCATCATCCGTCCCGCGTATCGCCCGGTTATCGAGCCGCTGGAATACAAGCCGCTCGCCGATCGCTAGGACGCGGACCGTTATAGAACCCGAGCGTGGCCAGGGCATCACCGCCCTCGGCCACGCTTTTTATGACAGTAGAAAGGATCGCAGCGAATGATTGTGTTTTCCGATATGGATGGAACGCTGCTGACGAGTGATAAGCAGATGAGCGACGCCACCTGGGCGATGCTCGACGAGCTTGCGCGACGCGGTATTGAGTTTGTGCCCTGCACGGGGCGCCCGCTGTCGGGTGTCTTTGAGCCCATCCTCGCCCACCCCGCCGTACACTACGCGGTCTGTGCCAACGGTGCCAGCGTCTGGCAGCTCGACGACGGTACGCCCACCGATGTCTCACGTGCCACGCGCATTTTGAGCCGACCGCTCGACCGCGCCATCGCCCACCGCGTCCACAGCATTGCCGTCGGCCATGACGTCACCTTCGATATCTTCGCAGACGGGCAGTGCTTCCTCCCCCGCTCGCTCTACACGCGCCTGGACGAGTTCTGTGGCGGAGATCCTCACATCGCGGCTTCGCTCAAGCGCACGCGCACACCAATCGACATGGATATCGACAGCAAGATCGACGAGGTCGAGACGCTCGAACGCATCGCCATGTACTGGCACGACCCGGCCGATCGCGACGCCATCGCCGCGGCGCTCGATACGCTCGGCGGGATCGAGGTCACACGTTCGTACGCCATGAATATCGAGGTTATGGGCGAAGGCGCTACCAAGGGAACGGCACTCACGTGGCTATGCGAGCACCTGGGCGAGCGTCTCGCCGACGCCTGGGCCTTCGGCGACAACATCAACGACATCCCCATGCTGCAGGCAGCGGGCCATGGCGTGGCCATGATCAACGCCGAGCCTGAAGACCGCGAGGCCGCCGACGCCATCACCGAATACGATAACGACCACGACGGCGTCGCCCGCACCATCATGGCCGCCCTCGCCTAGTCATTGGCTAGTCATTGGGGACGTTCTTAAACGACTAGTCGTTGGGGACAGTCTTCGCGTGAACTGCATCCCATTTCTTGGACTTTGAAATTAAGGTTCGAGAAAAGGGAGGCATCGGAAATGCCCCGCAGGAAGAAGGCAAGATACGGTCGCGAGATGAGGGCACGCGCCGCCGACCTGTTCGAGGCCGGCCTCGGCTTCGAACTCGCGGCCAAGAAGCTCGACGTTCCCGCCCCGGCGGTGAGAAAATGGCTCTACGCGTACCGGGCAACCGGGAGGAAGGGGCTGATCGGGATGGGCGAGAGCCGCAGGACCTACGACATGGAGACCAAGCTCGCCGTCGCGAGGGCCGTCGTGGACGAGGGGATGCCGCGGTCGGAGGCGATGGCCCGCTTCGGCATCGCCGCCGCCACATCGCTCGACCGCTGGTGCAGGCTGTACCGCGAGGGCGGGCCGGAGGCGCTCGAGCCGGGACGCCGCGGCAGGCCGGAGGGCCCCGGGGGGCGGACGCGCGAGCGGGAGCTCGAGGAGCGCGTGCGCAAACTCGAGGCCCAGGTGGCGTATCTAAAAAAATCGATAGCCCTGAAAGCGGAGAAGAGCTCTCAAACTGGGAGAAAGCCCAGGTCGTAGCCTCCCTTTCAGGGCACCACCGCCTATGCGACCTGCTCGCGGCCGCGCGGCTCGCGCCGTCGAGCTACCACTATGCCGTAGCGCACCCGCCGAGAGCGACCCGGCCAGAGCTCCGGGAGGCCGTGCGCGAGATCTTCTCGAGGACGGCGAACGGGTGCGGCCACCGCCAGATAGCGATGTGCCTGAGGGCCGAGCTGGGCGCGAGGATAGCGGACAAGACGGTCCTCAAGATGATGCGGGAGCTCGGCATCCGCTGCGGCATCCGCCGGGAGACCGACTACCATCGCTACAACTCCTACCGCGGCCCGGTCGGCGAGAGATTCGACAACCTGATAGCGCGTGACTTTCGCGCGGGCGCCCCGTGGGAGAAGCTCGGGACCGACGTCACGGAATTCAGGCAGCCCTGGGGCAAGGCGTACTTCGCCCCGGTCTACGACTTCTGCACGAAGGAGATCGTCTCCTGGTCGGTGTCGACGAGCCCGGACATGGCCCAGCAGGAGGAGGTGCTCAGGCGCCTGTTCGCGAGAATGCCGGCCGGGGCCTCGCCGATCGTCCACAGCGACATGGGCTGGCAGTACCAGCACCCTAGGTGGACCGGCGAGCTCAGGAGGCACGGCGCCAGGCAGAGCATGTCGAGAAAGGGCAACTGCCTAGACAACGGGGCGACGGAGCAGGTGTTCGGGCATCTCAAGGACGAGTTCTTCAGGGGCGTCGAGTGGGCCGACTTCGAGTCCTTCAAGAGGGACCTCGACGCCTACGTCGTGCATTGGAACACGAGGCGTCGCCAGGTGGCGCTCGGCGGCCTCACCCCGGTGGAGTTTCGGAAACGGCTATTGAAAGCGTCCTAGTGTTCGCTTCTAATAAAAGAAGGCCAAGATTCGGGACGCAGTTCAGCGAAAAAGCTGCAAGGACTGTCCCCCACTGCCGGCAGAAAAGGAACGTCCCTAACTGCCGGATTCCTAACTGCCGGATTAGGCGAGACTCTCCAGAACACGGCGGAGCTCCTGCTGGACGGCGTGGTCGCGGTTGCGCCCCACCACGCGATCGGCAACGGCCTTGAGCGCGGAACGTGCATTTTCCATCGCGCAGCCCGTGCCCACAAAGCGAATGATCTCGTAGTCGTTCATCGAGTCGCCAAACGCCATAATCTCATCGCGCCCAATGCCATAATGCTCCGCGAGCTGTGCGATACCCGAGGCCTTCGACACGCCGGGCTGCATAGCATCGATCCACGCGTTACCCGAAGGCGCAAAAGTAAAGAGCTGACCGAGTTCGCGCTGCAGCACGTACGCACTGTCCATAACGGCACCGTCGTCGCAGAAGATACTCGCTTTGATGATATTTACGCTGGGATCGGGCAGCTCCCAAATGCGCTCGGCATTGGGAAGGTCCTTATCGACCTCGCGCACGAACTTGCACTCGTCATCGAGCAAAAAGGACTTGGTTCGGTCGAAGAGTGCAAGATGCAGATTGGGAAACGTCGCGACGGCCTGGGCGAGCTTTCGAATCGCCAGGTGCGAATATACCTCGCGGTCTACCATTTTGCCGTCGGCGAAGACCTGGGCACCGTTAGCTGCGACAAAGTCCATCTTGTCGCGAACGGGCGCAAAGAACTCGCACAGGCGATCGTAGCGGCGGCCTGACGATGCGGCAAAATGCACGCCATGCTCGCGTAGCGCCAAAATCAGTTCGTAGGTCTCGGGAGGCACCTGGCCGTTTTCGTCAAGCAACGTGCCGTCCATATCGGATGCAATCAGTTTAAACATAGAAAAGCTCCCTTCGGGCTTGATGGAATCGGACGTATATCCGATTCCAACGTACCCAAAGGGAGCTCAGATAAGACTCCGCAGTCATAAACGTTACAACTAGTCGTTTAAGAACGTCCCCGATGACTAGTCGGCGTAGGTGAAGGTGGTGACGTCGAACATGCCCTCGGGGCGGATGCGAAGCGTCGGGATCACCGGCAGGGGCAGGAAGATGATGCCCATGATGGGGTCGAGCGGCGGCTCAATACCCATGGCGCGCGCCTTGACCATAAAGTCGTCGTGCTGCGCGGCGACATCCTCGGCCGTGCCCTCGCTCATCAGACCACCGAGCGCCAGCGGAATACGCGCCACGACCTCACCGTTGCGCACCAGCACGTGGCCGCCCTGGCCAACAGCCTCGACGGCAGCCATCATATCGGCCGCGTTGTCGCCCACCACGCACACGTTGTGCGAGTCGTGGCCGATCGTCGAGGCAATAGCGCCGCCCGTGATGGTAAAGCCGCGCACCCAGCCGCGGCCGATATGCTTGCCGACGAGCCCCATGCCGGCGGGACCGTCGCCATCGGCGCCCTCAGCCTGCAGTGACACGCCGCGGCCGTGACGCTCGATCAGCATAATGCGGCGCAGGCCCTCGGCGCTCTCGGGGCGAGCCATACCCGTGATGGCCTTGCCCGGCACCACGTCGATCACGGCCTCGCCCGGCTTAAAGGCATAGTCGAACACGTCGAGCGATAGCTTCGGCAGCTTAACGGAAGCACGCAGCTCATCGGCAAGGGCCGCAACCTCGGCCATCTCGGGTGCGATCTCGCCCACAAAGGTGCCATCCTGCGCCACCAGAACACCGGCGGCATATACGCGATGCGGAGCCGTGGCAAACGTCAGGTCGTTGAGTACCAGCAGGTCGGCACGCTTGCCCGGGGCGATGGCGCCACGCAGCTCGTGCTGGTCGCGGCAACCGTGGTCCAGGCCAAACGCCTCGGCCGTGGACAGGGACGCTATAGAGATGGCAACCACGGGGTCAATACCGGCCTCGATAGCCACGCGGCAGGCATTGTCGATCATGCCGGTCGAAAGCGCATCGGAGGGAGCGCGGTCGTCGGTCGCAAAACAGCAGCGACGGGCGCGGGCGGGGTTTTCCAGCAGCATCGGCGACAAGTTGGCCAGGTCGTGGCTACACGTGCCCTCGCGCAGCATCACATACATGCCGCGGGACAGCTTATCGAGCGCCTCCTCGGGAATCGTCGACTCGTGGTCGGCGATAATACCCGCCGCGGCATAGGCATTGAGGTCCTTGCCGGCAACGAGCGGCGCATGGCCGTCGACCTGCTTGGACGGCGTCTGGTTGGCAGCATCGATACGAGCGCAGGTCTCGGGATCGGCCATAAAGACACCCGGCAGGTTCATCATCTCACCCAGGCCAAAGACATCGCCCGGATACTCGGCAAAAAACGCCTGCATGTCAGCGGCGGTAATCACAGCGCCCGCTTGCTCATCGGGCAGCGCGGGCACGCACGAGGGCATCATGTACTTGATGGAAATGGGCGCGCGACGGCCGTCCTCGATCATAAAGCGCAGGCCGTCCAGGCCGGAAACGTTGGCGATCTCGTGGCTGTCGGCAATGGCAGTGGTGGTGCCGCGCGTCGCCGCCATGCGCGCATACTCGGCGGGACGGATGTTCGAGGACTCGATATGCAGATGTCCGTCGATAAAGCCGGGGGCGATATAGCGGCCCTGGCAGTCAATGACATCGGTCGCCTCGTAGGTGCCGGCGGCATCGTCGCGACTGCTGTAGAGCACGCCGACGATTACGCCATCCTTGACGGCAACGCTACCGGGCGCCACGCGCTGGCCATATACGTCGACAATCTGCGCATTGGTAAACAGCGTGTCGACGGGCACGCGACCCTCGGCGGCCTCGATCACAGACCTCATGACCTCAACGGACATACATACTCCTTCTACCGTAGAAAAGAGCTGCGGGGCGGACAGACCTTCACCGCAGCAAGCCAATAGCAATTGTATGCCCAAAAGAAGGTCTCGCTAACACCCCATTGCGCCAATAACAGCCAAGGCAACGCCGTAGGTAGAGGACGGACAGCGAGCGGGCACCAGAGCGAACAAATTGGCATGAAAAGAGGACGGCATAGACCTTCTGGTCATGCCGTCCTCTTTGAATGACAAGTTGTCGCTCTGGAGCCCGCGCAGCGTCGAGCTGTTACGCGGTTTGGTAAAACCGCGTAACAAAATTGGGCCGCAGCCGGAATCGTTCCGGCTGCGGCCCTATTGCACATGTTAGGTTGACCTACTTGCTAGACCAATTTAAAGCCCTTGCGCTTGCCTACGGAGAGGGTGTCGCCCAGCTTGAGGGCGCTCGGATCGATGTTGTAGCTCTTGGGAGCCACCGCCTTGCCGTTGATCTTGACGCCGCCGCCGTCGATGTCGCGACGGGCCTGGCCGGCGCTCGCCGAAAGACCCAGGTCCTTGAGCAAGCCGGCGAGGTAAATCTGACCCTCGTCGTTAACGGTCAGCTCGACGTGCTTCTCGGGGAAGTCGGCGACCTCGCCCTTCTTGTACACGCGGTCAAACTCGGCCTGAGCCTCGTCGCCGGCGCCGGCACCGTGATAGGTGTCGCACAGGTCGCGGCCCAGTGCGCGCTTGAGCTCGTAGGGGTCGGCAGAGCCGTCGGCCAGTGCGGCGTCGATCTTGTCGACCTCGGCCGGGGTGAGCGAGCTGGCCAGACGATAGTACTTGCCGATCATCTCGTCGGGGATGGACATGGTCTTGCCGAACATATCCTTGGGAGCATCGGTCAGGCCGATGTAGTTGCCGTAGGACTTGGACATCTTGCGCACACCATCGGTGCCCTCGAGCAGCGGCATGGTAAGCGCAATCTGCGGCTCCATACCCATCTTCTCCATGAGCTCGCGACCAGCGAGCAGGTTGAAGAGCTGGTCGGTGCCGCCCATCTCCACGTCGGCCTTGATCTGCACAGAGTCGAAAGCCTGCATCACGGGATACAGGAACTCATGCAGGGCGATCGGCGTCTGAGACTGGTAGCGCTTGGTAAAGTCGTCGCGCTCGAGGATGCGGGCGACGGTGAACTTGGAGCACACCTGCAGCAGACCGGACAGATCCATCGAAAGGATCCAGTCACCGTTGTGCACGATGGTGGTCTTCTCGGGATCCAGGATCTTCATGGCCTGGCTCACGTAGGTCTCGGCATTGGCCTCGATCTGCTCCTGCGAAAGCTGCGGACGGGTGGAATTCTTGCCCGAAGGGTCGCCAATCAACGCGGTACCGTTGCCGATGATGAGGGTGACGTTGTGGCCCAGGTCCTGGAACTGACGCATCTTGCGCAGCGGCACGGCGTGGCCCAGGTGCAGGTCGGGGCTGGTGGGGTCGACGCCGAGCTTGATGTTGAGGGGCTCGCCCTTCTCAAGCTTCTTGCGAAGGTCGGCCTCGGGAACGATCTGCGCGGCGCCCGAGGTGATGATACGCATTTGCTCGTCAACAGACAGCATTGGGTATCCTCCTTTTGCTATAGCACCCTCGCCGAAAACGGCGGTGCTGGAAGTCCATAAACTCTCATATGATAACAAACTGACGCGACGCGGCACCTACGACAGGAAAATCCTCGTCCTGCCGCATGCGTCAATGGCAACTGGCAGACGTGTACCGTCACGCTCGACCAGATAGCGTACCTGCCGACGACGCAAGCAGTCGCGGCAACGGACCTGTCCCGTCGCATCGGTGGCGCAGACGCCCTCGGCGGTCAGCAGGCAGTGCTCGCACACCATAAGCTCGGGACGGTCGGCGTCGACCGGACCCAAGACGCCGGGTTCAGCAGCCAGTTCGGCAATACGCTCCGCATCATTGCCGAGCAACTCGGCCGGCAAGTACACCCGCCCCGCACCGAGTTCGCGCAGCCAGGCAAGCGTGGCCCGATTCGCGCAGAACACCGGCGCCGCCACGTCAAACGTCACGCCCAGCTCGCGAGCGATCACCACCTGTCCCAGGTTGCGGCAGACGACGCGCCCGGCACGCTGCATCAGTGAGCGGGTCCGGTCAGCGTCACCCGTGCGGCACACCTCGTCAAGCACCACAACGGCGTCGGACAAATCGAGTTCTCCGCGCGGGTCGGCATCCATCAGCTGCCAAGCAAAAACCATGCGAGTGGGAACCGCGCACTCCACCAACTCCGTCGACGCACCGCCATCCACCGCAACGCCCTCAAAGGGCAGCACCTCAACGGCACGCGCAACGGGCGCAATCGCATCCGCCTCGGCCCGCATGCGCTCCAACACCGCCGCCGTCTGATCCAACACGCCGGCGCTGCGAATCAGGTATACCTCGCAGCCCGTGCCCACCTTACGCTTGCAATGCACGACGACGCGCTCCCCCGCTGCGGCATCCACCGGGCAGGGCACCTGCGGCCAGCGCTTGGGCACATCGGGACGCGCGTCGACACCCGGATAGAACCGAATCTCGAGCGTGTCACCCGCCGCCACGGCGGCGTCGAACTCAACGGTCACCTCTTCGTGGCCCACAGCAACCAAGCGTCCCACGCGCACGCCCTGGTTAATTGCGCGCTCAAAGCTCATCAGCTCGGCACCCGAACGCCCTCGCAGGTACGCATCGGTAAACCCACGGTTAAACGACCTTCCCAGCTCGCGTTCAAGCTCTTCCACGGCACCGGGGTCCCACGCGTCGTCGCGCAGCATATCGAGCGCCCGGCGCCACACCCGCACCACATTGAATACGTAATCGGGGTTCTTCATGCGCCCCTCGATCTTGAGCGACGCCACGCCGGCATCTACAAGCTCGGGCAGATGCGCAATACCCAGATAGTCGCGCGGGCACAGCAGGCGATCCCCTTCGACGGCGACAACGCTCTGCCCCGCCTCGTCCACCAGGTCGTACGCCAGACGGCACGGCTGCGTGCAGTCGCCGCGCATCGCCGAGCGCCCACGCCGCAGGGCCGAGAACTCGCACGCCCCCGAATAGCCGATGCAAATCGCACCGTGGCAGAATACCTCGATGGGCACGCCCGTGGCACATAACGCCGCAATCTCGTCGACCGTCAGCTCGCGCGCCGTCGTCACACGCTCGACCCCCAGCTCATCGGCGGCAAGCCGCACGGCGCCTTCGCTATGAACGCCCGCCTGCGTGGACAGGTGAATCTCGACCCCGGGAATCGCCGTGCGCAGCGCGCAGGCCAGCCCGGCATCGGCGACAATCAGAGCATCGGCGCCCAGCTCCAGTGCATGAGCTCCCAACGCCACCGCGTCGGACAACTCATCGTCAAACACGAACACGTTGAGCGTTACGTACACACGCACGCCATGGGCATGCGCCACGGCGCAGCCGCGCGCAAACTCGTTATCCGTAAAGCCATGGGCGCTCACACGGGCGTTAAAGCCGCCCAACCCCGCATAGATGGCATCGGCACCCGCGGCGATGGCCGCAAGCATCTGGTCGAGTCCGCCCGCCGGCGCCAGCAGCTCGGGCAGCGCCGCACCGGCAGCATCCAATCCAGTATCGTATTGTCCGCTCGGCCCCATCGTCCGAATCGCCATCGACAAACTCCTTACCAAGGTATGCATTCACTCTGAAAAATGCCGTCTTCCAGCATACACGAGGCCTCGCGCGCCCCGTTTGGTTTATCGTGTAATAACTTATGTCCATCCTGCCCCGACGGCACATCCACCGTCCGGCACGACATACCTGGAGGTCAATATATGGGTCCTCGCCAACGACAGGGACGCAGCCGTTCAAAGACGCATGCCCTGCCCATAATCCTGCTCTCGTTTTTGGGCTTTCTGCTGATTGCGGGCGTGGCGTTTGGCATCGGCATGGTCGGCAACGTCAACCGCTGGCTGTCCGATCTGCCCGACTACACCGACGCCAACGCGTATCTGGTGAGCGAGCCCACCGAGATCGTCGACTGCAACGGCAACAAGATCGCGAGCTTCTACACGCAAAACCGCAAGTCCATCACCAAGGACGAGGTCTCCCCCTACGTGCTGCAGGGCACCGTTGACGTCGAGGACGAGCGCTTCTACGAGCACGGCGGTATCGACCTGTGGGGTATCGCGCGTGCTGCGGTGGCAACCCTCGGCGGCGGGCACGAAGGCGCCTCGACTATCACCCAGCAGCTGGTGCGCAACACCATCCTGCAGGAGGAGCAGTTCGACTCGACCATCGAGCGTAAGGTGCGCGAGGCCTACATCGCCATCAAGATGGAGGACATGTACTCCAAAGACGAGATCCTCATGATGTACCTCAACACCATCTATTACGGCCACGGCGCCTACGGCATCGAGGCCGCAGCCGAGACCTACCTGTCCAAGAGCGCCGCCGACCTCACCCTGAGCGAAGCCGCGCTGCTCATCGGCCTTCCCAACTCGCCTTCGCAGTACGACCCCACGGTCAATCCCGACCTGGCACTGTCTCGCCGCAACAAGGTCCTCGACAACATGCTGCGCCTGGGCCACATCACCCAGGAGGAGCACGATGCCGCACAGGCCGAGCCCATCACCCTCAACGTGACCGAGATTTCGGGCAGCGGCGTCGACGTATACTCGCAGCCCTACTTTGTCGCCTATGTTAAGCAGCTGCTGGAGCAGGAGTTCTCGACCGACGTGCTCTTTAAGGGCGGCCTGACCGTCAAGACCACCATCGACCCCACGATGCAGCAGGTGGCAGAGAATGCCGTCCGCGAGCAGCTCGACACGCTCTCACTCGACGGCCTGGACATGGGCATGGTCGTCGTCGACCCCAAGACCGGCTACATCAAGTGCATGGTGGGCGGCTATGACTACAACGCCGACGAGAACCACGTAAACCATGCCACGGCCAAGCGTCCCGTCGGCTCCACCTTTAAGGCCTTTACGCTGGCAACTGCCATCCAAAACGGCATGAACCCCAACGTCACCCTCAACTGCAACTCGCCGCTCAAGGCCAAGGGCACCACGACCGAGGTCCAAAACTACGCCAACCATAGCTATGGCAACATCACGCTTAAGCAGGCGACGGCATACTCCTCCAACACCGGCTACATCCAGGTGGCGGAAGCCGTCGGCAACAGCAAGATCATCTCGCTCGTCAAAAAGCTCGGCATCGATCCCGCCAAGGACAACATCGAGGACGTTCCCGTCATGACGCTCGGCACCGGCTCGATTTCGCCGCTCGAGATGGCCGCCGCCTACGCGACGTTTGCCAACGGCGGCTACTATCGCCAGCCGATCGCCATCACCGAGATTGACTCTCGTACCGGTTCGGTGCTGTACCAGCACACCGACAATCCCTCACAGGTGCTTACCGAGGGCGAGGCCGCCGCGGTCACCGATGTTCTGACCGGCGTCATGCAGGGCGGCGGTACGGGTGCTGCTGGCGCCCTGAGCGTCAACCAGCCCTATGCCGGCAAAACGGGCACCACCGACAACACCACCAACCTGTGGTTCTGCGGCTATACCCCGCAGCTGGCGTGCGCCCTGTGGACCGGCTATTCCGCGGGCGAGATCCCCATCCAAAAATACGGCACGGACCTGCTGGGCGACAGCACCAACCTGCCTGTCTTCAAGCGGTTTATGAACACCGTTCTGACCGGTACCGAGCGCGAGGAGTTTGCGACCGGAACGGCGCCCACCTATAAGAACAACAGCGTCTGGAAGTTCTACGGCACCAACAACACCAAGAAGACGGAGAACGACGACAAGGACAAGGACGAGGACGAGGACGAAGAGGAAACCACCACTACAACGACTACCACGACGACCACGACCACCGAGACCACGGGCGGCGACACCACCGGCGGCACCGGTACGACCGGTGGCTCGACGGGCGGCTCCACCGGTGGTTCGACCGGCGGCGATGGCGGCACGCCTACGCCCACGCCCACTCCCGACCCCTCGCCCACTCCCGACCCCTCGCCCACGCCTGACGATACGGTCGGCTAGAAATCATCCGGCCATAAGCAACAAGGCCCCCGAACAGCTTATTCAACTGCTCGGGGGCCTTTTAGTTTAAAGCGACCTGGCAGGCGGTCTTTATACCGGCAAACAAAAAAGGGGGTACCGACCCTCGTCGATACCCCCTTACAGGCAACTATGTCAGCGCGCGCAGGGCCGAGCGCACGACCCGCACGCCTACTTGCGAGAATTGCTCAGCTTATTGATCAGCGCCTCGAGACGCTCGCCGTCCTCGGCCGTCTGGGCAATAACCAAAATCGTATCGTTGCCGGCAAGCGAGCCAAGCACATCGGGCAACTCTGCCGCATCAACGGCGGCGGCGATGCCGGAAGCCGTGCCAGGCTGAGCCTTGATCATAACCAGATTATCGGTACGCAAAACGCCCGTTACGAGCTCGGAAACCATACGCTGCAGGTGCAGGTCCTCTGCCAGAACATAGATACCCTCGGGGAGCTTACGCAGCCCCATATCGGCAATATCGCGAGAGACAGTCGCCTGCGTGCAATCAAAGCCCATAGCACGGAGCTCATCGACCAGCACGCGCTGCGTACGGACGTCCTTATTGCGCACAATATCTCTAATGGCATCCTGGCGCCCATTGCGTTTTTTAGCCATACAAACCCTCTCTCCAAAAGATGGCGGAGACAATCAATCAGTGATTGAATAGTTTAACGCTATTTGAAGGCTTTTGTGTATAAGAACGCATTTCGAAACAATTCTATGCAAATTTGTTTCGAAATGAGCCGTTTAGGCGGTTTTTGCACCCGTCCGGTTAAGAAAAGCTGCCAGATGCGTACACATCACGCAGCGCGTGGGCTTGGCGCTGGCGATCGGCCCAAACAACAGACCGAGTCCCCGATGGTTGTCCTTGAGCGCGGCGACCATCTGACGGGTTCGAGGCGCCTCGAGCATATCACGCATGCGGGCGGAACGCTCAATTGACGACACCCCATGCGGGCTCAGACACAAATTCTCGATGCAGGCGACCAGTCCGGCAAAGTAGAACTTTTGGCTTGCCAGCTTGAGCCGACCACCGCTATCTGCTTCCGAGAGTGAGTCCGCAAGCTCGTCGAGCGCTCGAGTGTCATCGGATATCCTGGCATACATGGTGGGATCAAAGGCATCTGTAAGCTTAGGTGCCACCGCGTGGAAACAAGCGTCGCCGCAGCCGGACACGAATCGTGCCTGCGGGAGCGCATAAGCCATAAACTCAACCGTACGGTACGCCTTGCCGCGCGACAGGCATGCCTCAAACAGCGAGCGGCTGTACATCACGCCAGAGGTCTGAGCGACTAGGCCGCCTAAAATCAACTGAGGCAGCCCAGCCACCATCGAAGATTTGCTATCAATGGAAATATGAGTAGCATCCAAGACGCGCGAATGGCGCTCTCGATGTGCATCATAGCGGTCGAGCGACACCGTGGGGAACACCATGTCTGCCGCTGTATCGCACGCGATATCGACCATCTTGGAAAGGGACTGCGGAGCAAGCCACTCATCGGCGTTCATAGCGATGATTTGAGAGCCGCGCGAGGCAGCAAAACCGGCACGAAGACAAGCACCGCGCTTCGCGTCCTCGACGTCAATCAAATCAATATGGATGTCCCTGTCGGCAGCAACTTGAAGCGAATGGCGCACACCGGGCGCAGCATCGCGGCAGACAACGACAATCTGCAAATCGTAGAGGTCTTGGTTCTGGATACTCTCGAGCGCACGCATCGCATAGCTGGGCGAACCTTCTACCACAAGGATCACCGAAAGTCGCGGATGCGAGCCACGTAGAACCAAGTTATCCGTCCTCTCGACAGCAATGAATCAAATCGTGGTTCATGGTACACCCCGGCAATAAAAGCAATGAGACACCGGTTGTATTGCACGCCAAGAACAGATGTTGCACACGTGCAGCCCACAGATGACAGGCGTCGACGCACGACGCGTCGAGCCCTCCCCTAGTCGAGCACGACAAGCTCGGCGGGATCGTAATCCACGCCCATAAACGTAAGGCCGCAGGCAGGAGCCGTGGGGCCCGCAGCGGAACGGTCGCAAGCGTCGATGACCTCGCGCATCCACTCGGGTTCGCGGCGATGCATGCCAATCTCGACAAGCGTGCCCACGATCGTTCGGACCATCGAATGCAGAAACGCATTGCCCTCGATGGTAAACGTCAGGATGTCCTCGCCAAACGCAACCTCATGGCCAAACTCGGCCCGCATCACGCAGCGGTGCGTAGGCTTGCCCACGGCAGAGGCTACCTTGCAAAAGCTCTTAAAGTCCTGCTCACCCAAAAGCGCGGGACAGGCCGCAGACATGGCCTCGACGTCCAAGGGATAGCGATGCCACCACACGGCACCACGGGACAGCACGGGGCGCGCATCGCGATCGGCAATACGGTACGTATACGTACGGGAACGCGCGTCAAAGCGTGCAGAAAAGCCCTTACGGGCCCTGTAGACCTCGTTTATGGCGATATCTTTAGGCAGCAGGGCATCCATAGCCCGCAGCCACCTACGGCGCGTAAGGGCGAGCTCAGCGTCCGTTACGGGCACGCTGATGTACTGAGCCACGGCATGCACGCCGGCATCGGTACGACCTGCGCACGTCAGATCGATCGGACGGCGAAGCAGCGTCTCGATGGCTCGACGCAGCTCACCCGCAACCGTCGTCTGTCCCGGCTGCTCGGCAAATCCGCTATACGACGAGCCATCATAGGCCACGCGAAATACGAGCGTGGCGTCAAGCTCTGGAATCGAATTGAAATCAGACGGCGCAGTCATGGGCGCTCCCAACAAACAAGTAACGGTATCGCGACAAAAAAAGAGGGGTACGCGAACGTACCCCTCGAATATAGCCTATGCAGACAGATTGTCTACTCGGCGGTCTCCTCGGCGGGAGCCTCCTCGACAGCCTCGACCTTCTTGGGAGCAGCGGCCTTCTTGGGGGCCGGAGCAGCCTTCTTGGCCTTGGGCGTGCAAGGCTCGGTGACGAGCTCCATGATAACGATGGGAGCGTTGTCGCCCTTGCGGTTACCGAGCTTCATGATGCGGGTGTAACCGCCGTTGCGATCCTGCCACATGCCCTGGGCAGCCTTGTCGAAGATCTCGGCAACGAGCTGCTTATCGCCGAGCTTGGCGATAGCCAGACGACGAGAGTGCAGGTCGCCCTTCTTGGCCCAAGTGATGATCGGGTCGACGACCGAACGCAGCGCCTTAGCGCGGGTCTCGGTGGTCTTGATGCGGTCGTTCTCGAAGAGGGCCTTAGCAAGGCTCTTCTTCATGGCCTTGGTGTGGCTCGCATCGGTGCCGAGCTTCAGGCCCTTCTTAACGTTGTGACGCATGGTCTAGTTTCTCCTCAAATATGCGAAGCATTAAGCCTTCAGGCTCAGGCCCATGGACTCAAGCTTGTCCTTCACTTCCTCGATCGACTTAACACCGAAGTTACGGATGTTGAGCAGATCGTTCTCCGAGAACTCAACGAGCTGACGAACCGAGTGAATGCTGGCGCGCTTGAGGCAGTTGTAGGAACGGACGGAAAGGTCCAGA
>JBKTBE010000068.1:0-10768 GCA_046883645.1 Collinsella sp.
ATAGCGGGTGGGTTGAAGCTGGCCGCTGCGCGCCCAGCAGACTAAAGTCTTGAACCCAAAAGAAGAGGTCCCGAGCGGGACCTCTATATGGTGGAGCTTATCTTGAAAGGTAGCGGACTACTTCGCACAGCGGCGCACGATCCTCGCTATGCTTTAGGCGTTTTTTACTGCTCGCTATTTGCAATCGCCTGGTCGATAAGTTTGTCGAGTGCTGCGCGCTGCTCGGCGGAGCTGATGGCTCCCACGATTGGATCCCCTACGATGTTGCCATTCTGATCGATGACATACGTTGTCGGGAACGAGAACAAATTTGACGTAAACTTACCGGCCTCGCTATCCGACTTGAACCAGATGTTCTTATACGTCACGCCCTTCTTGCTCAGCACGTCCTTGGCATCTGCAATCTCGCCCTTGTTGCCATCGAGCGTAAAGGAATTGACGCCCACGACCTGGCCGCCCTTCTTGGCAAGCTCCTGATTCATGTCCTCAAGGTCGCCCAACTCACCCACGCACGGCTTGCAAGTGGTGAACCAGAAGTTCATGACGGTGACCTTGTTCTTAGAGAACAGCTCGTCGCTGCTCACGTCGTTGCCGTCCAGGTCCTTGCCCGTAAAGCTGGGGAACTTCGTCGCCTCGCTCGAAGCATTGACACCAGCCGTCATGCCAGCGGTCGAAGCGTCGACGCTCTCGCCTGCGCTCGGCGTGCTTCCACAGCCGGGGAACTCCTTCTCCAGGCTCTCGAGCTTGTCCTCGATCTCCTTGATCTGCTGTGCACCGGCCTTGAGCGTCTTAAGCTCATCCGCCGTGAACTCATCCTTGGCGCCGTCGATGGTCTTGAGCAGGAAATCGCCGTAATTGCTGCCGTCCTCAATCATTGCCGAGTCTTTATTTGCCGCATTGAATACCTTTTCCCACAGCGCGTTATCACTCGCAAAGATCTCGTTCTCCTTCTGCATGAGCTTCGCATACAGCTCGGCGGCCTCGTCGGCATTGGCCGGCTTCTGCGCAGTGAGTTCTGCGATCTTAGAATCGGAGCTCGCAGATTCGCTCGCATTGCCACCGGGCGCCGAACATGCCACAAGGCACAAGGCCAATACCGGCACCATAAACAGGGCCGCAATCTTAGAAAGCTTCATAGTCATTCCTCCGTTTTGTCGAAG
This sequence comes from Collinsella sp., assembly GCA_046883645.1. Taxonomy (GTDB): domain Bacteria; phylum Actinomycetota; class Coriobacteriia; order Coriobacteriales; family Coriobacteriaceae; genus Collinsella. Next base: position 1,161 of record JBKTBE010000068.1, read on the forward strand.
CTTGTTTACTTTTTATCGGCGGTCAAGGGGAACTTTTCCGCCGACACATCCAGGCCATAGCGATAGCTGATGGCATCGACGGGACAGGCCCCGATGCACTTTCCGCACCGGATGCATTCGGCATGATTGGGCGCGTGGACCACATCAACGTCCATCTGACAAACCTTTGAGCACTTGCCGCACGAGACGCATTTGCATGCATCGACCCGGATCCCCAATAGGGACACCTTATTCATGAGCGCATAGAATGCGCCGAGTGGACAAATCCATTTGCAGAAGGGGCGGTAGAACAAAACGCTCAGCACTACCACGGCAATGAGAACTGCAAGTTTCCAAGTAAAGAGATGTCCCAACGCAGATCGAATGCCGGCATTGGCAATGGACAGCGGAATGGCGCCCTCGAGCACACCCTGTGGACAGATGTACTTGCAAAAGAACGGGTCGCCCATGCCCACGTCGTTAACCACCAAGACGGGCAGCAGCACCACGGCAAACAGCAGCACGACGTACTTGATGTACGTGAGCGGCTTGAGCTTTTTCGTGGAGAACTTTTTGCCGGGAATCTTATGAAGCAGCTCCTGCAGCCAGCCAAACGGGCACAGAAAGCCACATACAAAGCGCCCCAGCAGCACGCCGAGCAAAATGAGCGTACCGGTAACATAGTAAGAAAAGTTGAACTTGGATGAACCTACCACCGACTGGAACGACCCGATGGGGCACGCACCCGATGCCGCGGGGCACGAATAGCAATTAAGTCCAGGTACGCAGACTGTTTTTCCCGCGCCCTGATAGATGCTTCCTTTGGCAAAGTTTGGCAGGTGAATACTGGTGACCAGCGTCGCCGCCGCCTGAATGAATCCGCGAAATCGGGCCAAAACATGCGACGCAGTGTTTTCTCTTTTATCCAATTCCGATACACTCCAAGCACAGCCTAATCGCTTTGGCCAGCACGGCATCTGCCTCGCCACGCATAACGCCAAAGCACACCATGGCAATTCCGACGATCAACAAAGCGACCTGTACCACGGGTTTTACCGCTTTGAACAACCTGACCACTCCTTTCGTTACGCGACCATTGGACCATATCGGCTATAAAATCCGTGTTAAGCGCGATTTGAAATGTGCAAGGAGACTGTTATGCGTATTTTGATCGTCGAGGACGAGCGGGCGCTGTGCGACGCAATCGCGCGCAGCTTGCGGAACTTGGCGTACAGTGTCGACTGCTGTCACGACGGACAGGAGGCGCTCGACCTACTGGACGTTGAGGCCTTCGACCTCGTGATACTCGACCTCAACCTTCCCCGTATCGACGGCATGACCGTACTCAGGGAACTTAGGAAAACCGACTGCGAGACCAAGGTGCTGATTCTGTCCGCGCGTGGCGAAGTATCCGATAAAGTCGCCGGACTCGATGCCGGCGCCAACGATTACCTCACCAAGCCGTTTCATCTGGACGAGCTTGCGGCAAGGATCCGCAGCCTTACCCTCAGACGCTTTACACAAAGCGACGTAGTTTTAACCTGCAGAAAGCTCCGCTTTGACACCAAGGCGCGCATCGCTTCCGTGGACAGCGAGACTTTATCTCTTACGCGCAAGGAAACGGGAATCTTGGAATACCTGATGCTTAATCAGGGGCGTCCGGTAAGCCAAGAGGAGCTTATCGAGCACGTTTGGGATAGCAGCGTGAACAGCTTTAGCAACGCGACCCGCGTTCATATCTCGTCACTCCGCAAAAAGCTACGCATCGCTTTGGGATACGACCCGATTCGCAATCGGATTGGAGAGGGCTACGTTATGGAGGATAGCGAATGAAAAGGCTTTCGTTGCAATGGCGCATAACGATTATGACGGCACTGCTCACGTGCGCTGCGTGCGTGCTGACGAACTGCCTGGTCGGCTATACGGGCATGCGCTACATGGATGCTATCGGCAGCGACGTCTCGGCCCTTAGCGCAGCCGGCGAAGATTCGCCCCAGGCGTTCGACCCAACGAAAGCGACCCTCGATGACGAGGTCACGATCGTCGTAAACGACGCACAAGAGTCTTTTGGCACGACAGCCTGGTGCATCACGGCTGGAGTCACACTCCTTGGCGGCGTGCTGGCATACTTTGTGAGCGGCCGTGCGCTCAAACCGCTACGAGCTTTTGTCGCCCAGGTTGAGCGTGTGCAGCCTGACAACCTAAGCGAAATCAGACTCAGTGAAGATGTGCCCACCGAGCTACAACGATGTAGCGCCTCTTTCAACGACATGATCGCCCGTCTTGGCGAAGGGTTCTCTGCACAGCGTCAGTTTACCGGCAACGCCGCACACGAGCTGCGCACCCCGCTCGCCCTTATGCAAGCACAGATTGAACTATTCATCTCCGAGCACTCCGGTTTGCAACCCGAAACAGCCGAGCTGCTCGGCCTGCTACAAGAACAAACCGAGCGCATGTCTCGAATGACCAAGGTATTACTCGAGATGAGTGAGCTCCGCAGCGTTCCTTGCGAGGACGATGTTGAACTCGGTCCCTTGTCCGAAGAGGTCCTCACCGACCTTGCGCCACTTGCCGAGAATAAGGGCATAGCCCTCAATTGTGCTGGAGACGCTTTGACAATCGGAAGTGATACGCTCCTCTATCGGCTGGTGTTCAATCTGGTCGAAAACGCCATCCGTTACAGCCGCCCCGGCTCGACTGTCAACGTCTCCATCAGCGACAGCGACAGCCACGTGCTCCTGCGAGTCAAAGATGAGGGCCCGGGAATACCCAAACAGTACCGAGAGAGCATCTTCCAGCCGTTCTTTCGTCTAGATAAATCCCGCAGCAGGGCATACGGCGGCGCAGGACTCGGGCTAGCGCTTGTTTGGGAGATTGCAGCGCTTCACGGTGGCACGGTAGAGGTCGAAGCAAGTTCCGAGAGCGGGACCACCATGCTCGTAAGCCTTCCAAAACGATCCGCAGCGTTAACCGAACAGTAAAACGAAAGGGGTCCCGAGCAACAGGAGTACAATTGCTGCATTGTTGCCAGCTGTTGGGAGATGGAAGATGGACTGCGATGGCTACCTATGCGTTCCCATGCCGTTGATGTGCACCGCCTTTGTGCCGGGGCAGATTGACGCTGCGGTTGCAGGCATTTCCGACCCCGATTCACGCACCATCGCCACGGCAGAAGCGCTGTACTTTCGCGGACAGGCCGCCCTCGCTGCCAAGACGGCGCGCCCCTATCTTGACGCCACCGATCCCTCGCTGTGCTATTCCGCATGCTTTATCTGCGGATACGCCAGCCTGTCGCTCAACCGTATCGCCGACGCCCGCCGGTGCCTTGCTGGCATCCTCGATACGCCGGCTGACGAGGAGTCGCCCGCCGTCCACGCCACACATATCCTGTTCGCCTCGGCCGCGAGCGTCCTGCTGCACTTGCCTTCCCCGTATTCCGCCGAAGAGTTTTATCCGCTTGCGGCGCATCTGCCCGAAGGTCTGCGCCTGTTCGCCAGCTACGTGATGGCGCATGCCCTGTACCTGCGCGGCGAATATGGCCGCAGCCTGGGCATGGCGGAAAACGCCCTGATCATGAAACAGGGAAGTTATCCCATCTCGGAGCTGTTCCTGCACTTGGCAGCTTCCATGGCATGCATGAGCCTCAAGGACCTCGCCGCCGCAAAACCGCACTTCGGAGTTGCTTGGAACATTGCGCGCCCCGACGGCCATATTGAGCTCATTGGCGAGCATCACGGCCTTTTACAGGGGCTTATCGAGGCATGCCTAAAAACGCAATACCCTGACGACTTCGCGCGCATCATCGAGATCACGTACCGCTTCAGCTACGGCTGGCGGCGCATCCACAACCCCGATTCGGGCGAGGACGTTGCCGACGATCTAACGACCACGGAATTCACCATGGCCATGCTCGCCTGTCGTGGGTGGACCAACGCCGAAATCGCACGCCATATGGGAGTATCGCCGGGCACCGTCAAAAACCGCCTATCCGGCGTATACGCAAAGCTTGGCATCGGCACACGCGCCGAGCTGGTCGCGCATATGTTACGTTAGCGACCGGACTACCAAGCGCATCGAACGCGTTCCGGAACCCGGCGCTTCGCTCGATCAATTTGGACATTTTGACCCTCGGACGGCACTACCGTGACAGGATGCCTTCTCGCAAAATTGGATTATTTCCACCGATACCTGCGGGATGGGAGCCAAAGATGCTTGATCGCCGTTCGTTACTTGTTGCCGGAGCGTCCTCGCTGGCGAGCATTATGTTGCCGCGCGTGCCGGGAAGCGCAAACGCCTTCATATTGCCGTTCGCCCCCGCCGAGGCATACGCCGACGAAGATGATCCCTTCAAGGTCTTGGTGCTCTCGCGCACCATGTTTGGTGTGGTCGTGGTCGACGTCGCCAACAAGAATACGCCCATCACGGGTGCCCAGGTCACGCTCATATCGCGCTATGCCGCAGGCAAGCAGCTCACCGCCACGACCGATGACGAAGGCACGGCCATCTTTGAGGTCGCGCCGCTTTCGGAAGGCTACGTGGACGAGGCGACGTTTCTCGACGCGTATGACTTTAACGGCGGCATCTCCATTAGCATGGCGGGCTACCGCGATGTCGAGATTCCCCTCGCGCGTGTCCAAGGCGGCACCGCCATTACCGCACCTACACGTCCGCTCTCCGATGGCGAGCCGTACTTTCGACAGCTCACGTTCGACGAATGGGACATCCAGTACGCCGACGCCACGTTTATGGCAATGCCAGCGGACGAAGCAGCAAACGATCAGCCCGACACGCACGCTTTTACCGTGCAGGCCCATCTGCCGCAGGGCGGGCAGGCAACGTTGCATATCAATAAAGTGATGCCCGCTGCGGGCAGCTCATCCGAAACCGTCACGCAGATTGGCCAAGTCAAGGCCAGCGCATCGGGCGCGGATAATCTGGCGACGTTCACGCTCGAAGACAAGTTCCTCGACGCGGCATCGAGCCTTCTGGAAGAAGGGTGCAAGCTGCGCTTTGTCCTCGACTACCAGGGCAAAACCTACACACTCTCCTCCCCCATGGCCGTTGTCACTGCGCCGGCGGCAAAGGCGGAATCCGGATCGACCACTATCGTCCCCACCACCATGGACCAAGAGATCACTCCGTTTGATTTCCCCGCGGCGTTTCCCGGCATCGGCGGCAATAAGTTCACGTGTTGGATGCCCACATTTCCGATCCTCTTCGATTTCTCGTTTGCTGGATACGTGCTGTTTGGCGGAGGATACAAACCAGCCAGCTATATGAACGATTCGGGCAACCCTGATCCGGAATACTGGAAGAAATCGCCGCGTGAGTCGGGCGCCAAGCAGGCAAACCGCTACCTCGACGAGATGGAGGGGAAGTGGAATCAGTACAAAAGTATGAGTGCCGGTTCGGGCACCGATCCAAGAAACACCAAGCTCCTTCGTCACCATTGCACGCCGCTGTTCACGATGGATATCGCCACACAGCTGTACGGCTCGCTCGCCTACGATTGGGTGGGCAAAACCTGGGGTAACAACAACGACCCCGCATACGGCAATATTAAGGCCCTCTTCCAGGTAAGAACCGACCTCAATTGGACCGAGCAGTTTACCCTAGGACCGGTGCCGTTTTTCCTAAACGTCAACCCTTGGGTGCTGGCGAAGCTGGCGCTCGCCGTGGGTGCCCACACGCACGGCAGCGGCGCGGCGTTTTTTAAAAACATTTCGCTCGACTATTCAAACACGTCGGGCTCGTTCACCATCCAGATCGGGCTTGCCGTCACCTTTGGCGCCGGCGTTGCAGGCGTCGCTTCGTCTGCCGTGCGCGGCGCCGCATCCCTCACGCTGTTCATTGGGTACGAGAAGGCAGATGGACACCAGCTTCCGCGACTGCGCGTAGGTGCAGACGTCGATGTCGATGTGATACTCCAGTTCGTAATGTTCAAGTGGACCACCAAGGCTTGGTCGGGGTCGTGGCCCACACTCATCGATTCGTGGAATATGTCGGTGAACAATGGCGACCAGTATGTGCTCCAGCGCTCTGAGTTCGCATTGGGTGGAGATACGCCTTATACGCTGGATGCCTGCTTCGGCTCGGCCGGCAACGCCGAGGCGGGTGGTGTGCCGCAGTTTATCGCATCGGCCACCATCGTCACCAACGCCGAACTGCTCGCACGCGCCGAGGTTAAGGCCACTGCCGTAAACGCCGCGCCTGTCGTGCGCGATTGGGATCAAGCGGTCACGTGCATTGAGCTCGAGGCGGATGCAGAAAGCGACGACACGGGACAGATCGAGCATTTCGTCCACGTGCTGATGGAGAACGACGAGAATGCCGCGCCGATGTATGAGTACACCTACATCGGTCAGGCAACGAACGCCGTTGCTGACCCGAACGCCGATTCTGCCGGCGTGTCGGAGGACGAGCGTGGCGGCATCAAGCCCTCGAGCGACAACGTGCTGTTTGCTGGCGTGCTCAGCGAAGCCCACATGAAGCTGGCAATGATTGCCGGCGTAGAATGCCTGTTCCGTATCGCCTCGGTGCGCTACGGCGACAATGGTCGCTCGCGCCTGGTGGTACACACAAAGGCAAACGGAACGTGGTCCGCTCCCACGCCTGTGGACTTTCCCCTTGGGTTTGGCGAGGGCGACGTGGAGCGCGACGGCATATACGATTACGACTTCGACGTAGTGGAATATACGGACGGAAGAGGAAACCAGGACGCCTACGTGCTGCTGGTCTCGGGCGAGCGGCGTGACGGCGACAACACCCTTTTCGATACGGCAAGCACAGCCGGCATACTGTCCGTTGTGCGCCTGCGCATAAGCAACGACGGAGTTCGCGTGGTATCGCACACGTCGTGGCGCAGCATCTCTCGCGGCCGCCTTCAGGAGGATGGCTACCATTGCCTGCAGTGCCCACGCATCACGGTGGGCAAGGCGCTGGTCGACGGACGTCTGTCGGGCGCTTACCTCCACCGCCGCGGGACCACCGCAGAAAAGGCGCTCGGCAGCGAGGCCGAGGTTGCGCTGGAGTGCTTTACCCTATGGTCGGACGTTTCGGGCGACAGTCTCACGTTCCGTCAGGTCCTCCGCTTTCCGCAGGCACCGTCGAGCATCGAGCTCGGCGCGCCCGAGAATATCAACGGCAAAATGGTGGTGCCCGTTGCATACGAGACCGCAGGCGGTTGTGGCTGTGCATCGTACGCCGTGATCGGCCAGTCCATTGCGGGCTGGGGCGTTATGTCGCCAGATGCCACAGTACCCCACGCGGTGCCGTGGCCGCAGCACACGGGCTTTTTGGCTACCGTCAACGAGCAACTGCAGCATATTACTTGGACGCGAGGCGCATCGGCATTTGCAACGCAGCCCGTGGGTGCCGCAGGCTGTGGCCCGGCATCGTTTAGCGTAAGCAACAACGGCAGGTGCGTGCTCTATGTAGAGAACACCGATGGCAAGGTGGGGCAAACCTACGACGAAGAAGGCAACCCGGTAGCAGTGATGGGCAAGCACTTCCGCATCTTCGCCAGCACCTTGTCAGGCGATCTGTTTACGGAGCCGTTCGTGATGTGCGAGCTGGACCATCCCGTCGATCAGATAACGACATTTTTGACGTCGGGGAGCATGCTCTCCGCGCTCGCCACGCACATTGTGAGCGCGGAGAAGAGCGAGGCAGAACTACACGGCATCGAAGTGCCCTTGGTGGCGTGTGCCACTCCGACGGGCGCGGTCGCTACCTCGGGCGCGGTGGTGCCCGGAGCAGCAGGCGAATCCTTCATGGTCACGGTGCGAAACGACGGTAACACCTTGCTGACCGCCGGCACGATCGATCTGTACCGAGAGGGCTCCAGCCAGCCGTTCTCCAGCGCATCCATCGGGTTCGGAGCAAACGCACGCATGGCTTCGATCTACGATCCGGAGCTTGCCGAGGATGCTTCGGCCAACGACATGGCACACGTGAAGTACGCGCTCGAGACGCTGGGCACATGTTTTGCAACGCACCCGCTGGTAGCCGACAACGGCAACGCCGTGCTGGCACCGGGTTGCACGGCACAGTTCCGCATGAGCTTTGCTATCCCGGAGAGCTGGAGCGACGAGGTGGGCAAACGCGTAACGCTATATGCGAAAGCGCGTAATCTGGTGGCGCTCGATCCCGTAACGCTCGAGGAAATTCGACCGGGCACAAACTCGGCGCTGGGCGCCGTACTGCACGAGCTTCATGTGCCCGACGCGGCATGCGAACGCTCAGAAGTTCAGGTCGGCGTATGCGACAGCGCGGATACGACGGGGCTTCACGATGCACCGATGACGGCGGACGGCGGTGGTGGCTCGAGTGGCGGTGGTACTGACAAGGACGGCGACTCCGGCGGAAGCAGCTCCAGCAGTGGCAAGGACCACGGCACTAACAAGCGCTCCGGAAAAGCGGGCGCGCTTGCGGGCACGGGCGATGTCAACGCTCCCCTTACGGCAGCCGCAGCAGCACTCGCCGCAGCAGGCGCCGGCCTCGTCGCCTACAGCGCCCGCCGCACGGCGCTCGAAACCGACACCGCCGATGAGGTTAATTCTGATAAGCCTCACTAGCTCCTAGTTACTTTTGTGAGAGACGCCGACTCGGCTCATCGAACACCAAAAGGGGCTGGTTCTGGATACCCAGAGCCAGCCCATTGCGCATTAGATGTCGTCAGAGGAGTTGAGTTCTGCCTCGAGCTTGGCACGGCGTCTTTTCGCCAACAATCCGCACGACATGTCTTCGACAGCGTATCCAACCGCAAACGCAGCAAGACACATTCGGCCGTCTTCAAACTTACTCGGACAGAGCCGACTCGGTTTTGTCCGAGTAAACGAATCTCCATCGAACTCCGAACGATTGTTCGATGGATTTCGTGTTGGGTGGAATCGTCTGTGGGCTGGGCTATGCTACCTTGACTATCTATATGACTTAAACGCAGCAAAGGAGCACCGAGAGAGCGAGTATGGCAAAAAACACCGCAAACTATGGTAACGACAGTATCCGCCAGCTCAAGGACGAGGAGCGCGTACGCCTGCGCCCCGCCGTCATCTTTGGCTCGGATGGACTCGACGGCTGCGCGCATGCCGCCTTCGAGATCCTGTCCAACGCCGTTGACGAGGCGCGCCAGGGCTACGGCAAGCTCATCACCCTTACCGCCTTTTGCGATGGCTCCATTCAGGTAGAGGACAATGGCCGCGGCTGCCCGCTCGACTGGAACCCTTCCGAGAAGCGCTTTAACTGGGAGCTCGTCTTTTGCGAACTCTACGCCGGCGGCAAGTATAACAACAACCAGGGCGGCGACTACGACTTCTCGCTCGGCACCAACGGCCTGGGCTCCTGCGCGACTCAGTACGCTTCCGAGTACATGGACGTCACCGTCTGGCGTGACGGTAACAAGTACTCCTTACACTTTAAGAAGGGCAAGGTTGTCGGCGCCAAGAAGAAGGCACTCGAAATTGAGCCCAGCGACGAGGACCGCACCGGCACCACTATCAAGTGGCGCCCCGATCTTGAGGTCTTTACCTCAATTAGCATTCCCCACGATTGGTATCGCGAGACCATGCGCCGTCAGGCCGTGGTCAACGCCAACGTGACCTTCCGCCTGCGCATCGAGGGCGACGACG
>JBKTBE010000069.1:0-9478 GCA_046883645.1 Collinsella sp.
ACTATTGCCATAGCTGCCACGGTTATCGCGACCGCCGGCACGGCCGCCACGGGAGCCGGCCTGGTTGCCGCCACGCCCGCCACGATAGCCGCCACGACGCTCCTCGCGGGTATCGTCGTAGTTGCGCCAGTCATCGCGACGATCGCGGCTGGCACGCGGGTCACGACGATCGCGCGACTCGTTAGAACGACTAGCGCCGCCGCGGCCGCCATTGCCGCGAGCACCCTCGCGACGCTCGCCGCCGCGGCTACCGCGCTCTTCAAAGCGCTTGCCGCCACGGGGCTCACCGCCACGGGTACCTCGCTCACCGCGACCCTCACCACCGCGACGCTCATCACGGCCACCGCGCTCGTCATCACGACCGGATCGACGGCGGTCGCCCGCGCCGCGCTTGCCACCGCGCGAACCGCGGCCCTCGTCCTCGCGCTCGACACGACGACGGCCGCCACGGTCCTCGTCCTCGCGGCGACGGCGATGTGCCTCGCCCTGGAACTGCTTGGCACGGCGCTCGGCACGGTTACCGCGCGCAGGCTGCTCAGCGGCACCAGTACCAGCGCGCTCCTCGGCAGCCACCTCGCGGGCCACGCTCTCAACGGCCTCATCCACGCGAGCTTGAACGCCCTCGCGCACGCGGGTCTTGCCGCCGCGCTTGGGACGGCTCGGGCGCTCGCCGTCGCTGCGGCGCTCGTCGCGACCGCGGTTGGAACGACCGGCAACATCGCCGTAGTCGTCGCCGTTGCGCTTGCCGTCGCGACGTGCCTGCTCAAGCTTCTTCTTGCTCTTGGACTTGCCGCGCTTGGTCTTCTTCTTCACCTTAAAGGCCGCAGGGTCGCGCTCGGGATCAACCGCAGGCGGGTTGGGACCCACATGCAGGTCGCCGGCCTCGTAGATGTCGGCGGTCTTGTCCATGAGCTTTTCGATCTCGTAGAACTCGTCCACATCCTGCTCGGTCACAAACGTGATGGCCCAGCCTAGCTCGCCTGCGCGGCCCGTACGGCCAATACGGTGGATGTAGTCGGTCGGCTCGGCCGGCACGTCAAAGTTCACGACATAGCGCACGTCGCTGATGTCGATGCCGCGGGCGAGCACGTCGGTCGCCACCAGCACGTCGACGGTGCCGTCGCGGAAGGCCGAAAGGGCACGCTCGCGCTGGGCCTGGCTGCGGTTACCGTGAATCGCGGCGGCCTTGATGCCCTTACGCTCCAGACGACGGCAGCAGCTGTCGGCGCGATGCTTGGTGCGCATAAAGACAATGGTGCGCTCCGGACCCTCCTTCTTGAGGAACTCGGGCAGCAGGTTGTTCTTGGCCTCGATGGACACCGGGAACACAAACTGGTCGACGGTGTCGGCGGTCGACGTGGCGGGCGCGATCTCCACGCGGGCCGGGTCGCTCACCAGGTCGGTGATCTCGCCCACGGCCTCCTCGTCGAGGGTCGCCGAGAACAGCAGCGTCTGGCGCTCGGCCGGCGTCTCGCGCACAATGCGGCGGACGGCGGGCAAAAAGCCCATGTCGAGCATGCGATCGGCCTCGTCGAGCACCAAGACCTTAACCTCGTTCAGGTGGCAGGCGCCCTGCTCGATCAGATCGACCAGACGGCCCGGCGTGGCGACCAGGATGTCGCAGCCGTACTTGAGTGCCGCGGTCTGCGGCTTGTAGCTCACGCCGCCCACGACGGTCACGGCGACATGGCCGGTGACGTCGGCGATTTTGCTCGCAACCTCGTCGATCTGCTGGGCAAGCTCGCGCGTAGGAGTGATGACGAGCATCACGGGGCCACGGCCGTTGCCCTCGGGCTTTTTAGCACCGCGGCGGCGGTTGCGGCCGCCGCGCTCGCGCACGGGCTTAGGTGGAGCGATGTGCTCCAGATTGTTCATGGTCGGCAGCAAGAAGGCGGCCGTCTTGCCGGTGCCGGTCTGAGCGGCGGCAAGCAAGTCGCGGCCTTCGAGCACCACGGGGATCGAGCCAGCCTGGACAGGCGTGGGCGCCGTGTAGCCTAGGTTCTCGATGGCACGAAGTATCTCGTCGGAAAGGCCCAGCTCGTCAAAGGCGGGCAGGCTCTCGGTAGCGGACTCGACGGCCTGGGCAGCATTGGCCTCATCGGCGGCATCGAAGGCAGCCTGGGTCATGGCCTCGCGGGCCTCGTCCAGGATCTCGGCGTCGGTGACGTCGGATACAGAATTACGCATATGTTGTTGTTCCTTATCTGCACGCGCAATGGGCACGGCATGCGGCCGCGCGGGCGTGCTTGGTAGTGCGCTAATACATACAAAAACAGGTGCGCACAGAGAGGACGTTGCTCAGCACGCTGGCGATCGCTTTGGCAGCCCTATCACGCGCCGTCCAGACGCAGCAGCTCTAAGCGATGGAGCAGATTCGCCGCCGGTTAGTATACCCGCACTCCGTATGCCCCCACGTAAACCACAGATGACGAGGCGGACGGGGCGGGCCTGGCCGATTGTCTCAATCTGTAACAGATGCAGGGCAAAACCGGGTCCAAATGTTACAGAACAAGACAGAGGGGGATTTCCGTTCAATCCAAACCAAATCTCTCGGTCTTCCTGCAATTTCGAACATGTGGCCTATAATGTTGCTTTGGTTACGCTATATATTGCGCAACCATTTAATACGTCGCCCACCGGGGGCCATTAATTCCTATCGCCATATTGGCTAGGAAGCAATCAAAGGAGGTATCCGTGGCAGCAGAGACGCCTTGCTCGGTCCTCTATAACGATATTCGCTCGTTCGGCGGTCTTAAACATCTCGAGATCGCCCGAATGCTCATCAATGGAAACTCCTATCTCGGCAGTACCCTGCTCGAGAAATGCTCTTCCAACCGCTCGTATCTCACCCGTTACATCGTCCATCGCAAGCCTGACCAGTGCGCGCCCGCCATCTACAGCGACTTTACCGTCACCACGCTCAACCTTTCCGCGGCAATCTGCAGCAAGCTCGGCGGCGGCGAGTCCGCCTATCAGGCAATCGCCGAGCACTATCGCGGTCCGGCCGCCAACGAAATGATGTCGGCTCTCGCCAGCTACAAGCTAGACAGCCGCCTATATGCAAATGCCCTCAATCGCATCGACAACTTTGACGGCAATGCCGTGCGCGAGAAAAGCACGCTTTACCTTATGCTCTTTGTGGCAACGGGGGCGCTCGCCGATCCCGTTCAGGGCGTGGCCACCGTCGAGCGCTTTTGCGACAGCAAGACGGGCGGGCACTTTGGCACCACCGAAACTACCGTCGGACGTGGCTTTATGAGCAGCCTGGAGCAGCCGCACACCGTCGCTCCCAACCTCGGTCTGCTCAGAACCCATGCCGACAACTGCGCCGACATGCAAATCCATCCCCTCACACGCGATCCGCGCGGCACCGTGATTGGTTCTTTGCCCAAAACCTCGCCCAGCATCACCGATGTAGGCGCCGACACCTCGCGCGAGCATCTTCGTATTTGGCTCGAGGGTGAGCACTGGTACGCCCAGGGCCTTGGATCGACCAACGGCACAGTGCTCGAATCGGGCGCGGGCGACGGCGATATTGTGATTGAGCCGCCGCGCGACCAACGCGAACCCGGCAAAGTCTATCCCCCCGTGGAAATCGCCAACAGCGACAGGCTCCATCTGGGTCTCTACACGACATTCCTTGTCATTGTGGACTAGCACGGACAGCGATCGGAAGACGGTCGCCGTCCGTCTTTCGTCTTCTACCTTCTGCGTCGTAAACGACAATACTCAGCGGTACACGTGAGCAGTGCGGCTATCATGGTACTTTACCGATATCCGCACTGCTCACGTGTACGCGCGGCAACCCATGCCAGACAAAGGAACGCCATGGATACTACCGATAGCGCCTATGGCGACAAACTCATCCGTCTCGATACGTTCGATACCGCCGTGGCGGTCGACCCCAGCGCCGAGGACGACGCCAAACGTCGGTTTATGACGCTTATTCTCCAGACGGCCCACCGCAACAACGGCAACATCGGGCACGTGCTGCGCGCGACCAACACGAGCGGCGAGGTCTTTGCCGTCAAGCTGCTCAAGGACAACGCTATCCTTTCCGGCCAAGCCCCCGACCGCTCCGCCGAGCAATCGGCAGCGCACCTGGCCAGCACCGCCGCGCTGTTCGAGGAGTACCGTCATCTGTGTACCGTCTCGCACCTGCGCGGATTTCCGCGCGTCTATGGCTACGGATCGTGCGAGGATGACCCTCTCATCCTCATGGAGTGGGTCGAGGGCACCTCGCTCAAGCAGGCGCTGCCCCTGCTTCCGCACGACGCCTCGGGCGGGCTGACCACCCAGATGGTCGCCGCCGTCGGAAACGCCGTGCTTCGTGCGCTCTTGATGACCCAAGGCCTCGTGAATCCGGTCATCCATCGCGACCTGTCGCCTGCCAATATCATGTTCTGCACCACCAGCCGAACGCTCGAGCAGCAGATTGCTGATTGTTCCTTTGACCCCTGCCTCATCGACATGGGTTCCGCGACCATGGCTCTCGGCGACGACACGATCACCCGGCGCGCCGACATCTGGCGTTTTGCCACGCCCGCATACGCCGCGCCCGAGATGCTCACGCAGGATATCGAAGGCATCGCGGCCCTTCGCCGTTCGCCGGCAATCGACGTCTATGCGCTTTCGAGCATTCTGTACCAGCTCTACAGCGGTCGCAAACCGCGGTCGCAAACCGTTTGACTTTGAGTCGACGGACGCCGCTGCAACCGGCTCGTTCTATCTCGTAAAGACCAAGACCAAGCCGGCACCGCTCGAGCCGCGCTGCGAGGGCGATGAGGCGCTCGTCCAGATCATCATGAAGGGTCTCTCAGTCGAGCAGTGCGATCGTCCCACCGAGCAGCAGATGCTCGAGGTGCTCTCGGCATACCTCACCGACGCCGAATCCGAAGGCCGCGAAGGTGCAGGAGACGAGGCCGCAATTGATATCGATTCTGGCACGCACCTTAAGGTCGACGTCGCCGGCGAGCGCGCACGAGAGATCCTGAATCAGGCCCGCCACGATGCCATGACCCGCCGCCGCTTTATTATCGGCGGCGCTATCGCAGCCGTTGCGGGGCTCAGCGGGATCGGGGCGGCAACCCATGGCTTTGGCATCCCCGACTACCTCGACGGCATCCGCGGTTCACTTGACGACTACACCTGGGATCAGCTGCAGGAGATTTCGCTCAAGATTAAGGCCGCCGAGACCCGTAGCGAGGCACGCGAGATTGCCAAGCGCTATCACCTGCTCAATGCCGAGGGGCATATCCCCTATCCGTGTACCAAGCGCGTCACGCTCACCAATGGGCTGCAGGTTGGCGCGCAGCTTGTGGGCATCCGCCACGATGAGCTTCTGGACGGGACGGGCAAGGCCGGACTGACGTTTATGTTCGATGCGGGTATTGCCGAGCGCAACGCTGCGGCTGAACCGCCGAGCGCCGGCTGGGCAGATTGCGAGCTGCGGGAATGGCTCAACGGCGACGGCCTTAAGCTGCTGCCCAACGAGTTGCGCGCACTCATTAAAGGGGTCAAGAAGGTCTCGAACAATGTGGGCGCCGCCAACAGCGCATCGTGCCTGAGCGAGTTGCCCGCAACCCTTTGGCTGCCCGCCATGGTCGAGCTGTGCGGTACGCAACCGCCCGATTCGTTTACCGAGGACTATCACTACCTGGCAGACATCTACAACGGCGAGGGCAAGGAGTATCAGCTCTTCCGCGAGCTCAAGGTAAGTCCGTATACCACGAACGAGACGTTGGTTCGCCAGTGGAAAGGCAAGGACACCTGTTGGTGGGAACGAACGGCGAGTCCTGACACATCGGAGAGCGAAGGCACACTCTATATGAACCGCGTGGGACACGACGGCGACGTCTTTACGTACGCAACGCCTGCGGAAAAGCCAAACAAGCGAACCTGCGTGATCCCCGGATTTTGCATCTAGGGAGCGGGCGCCTTGCCGCGGCGGGGCCCCTCCCCGGCAATTGTCTCGATCTGTAACACCAGCTCGGCAGATACAGGTCTAGATGTTACAGAACGAGACAAACCCCAGCCCCGCGAGACAACATCTCAATCTGTAACAGTAAGGGGTCAAAAACCTCTCTAGATGTTACAGATCGAGACATTTGAGTTGACCGCGGACGGTCTGTCTCGATCTGTAACAGTTATTCGACAAAATCGGGTCTAGTTGTTACAGATTGAGACATTAGACCGGCTACGGCCCGCCGACCTGGCCATCAGCTCAACCAATAACGAAATGTCATACATTTCAATCTCCACTGGACACCCCCAGGGGGTATGGGTGTATAGTATCGGATGGTTAACATTTCCGACACTACGTCACAGAAAGGAGAAGCCATGGCTCAAGATAAGTTCGACGTGGGCGGCATGACGTGCGCCGCGTGCCAGGCGCACGTGGACCGTGCCGTAAGCAAGCTCGACGGCGTAGAAAGCGTCGCGGTCAATCTGCTCGCCGGTTCCATGATGGTCGACTATGACCCCGCGCAGGTCTCTCCCGACGACATCTGCACCGCCGTCGACCGTGCGGGCTACTCGGCCTCGCCCGTCAGCACGGGCACCGACACCGCCAGCTCAAACGGCAGCACACAAGTCAGGTCCGGCGCCGCCCACATGGAGTCGCCAACCAAAAAGTTGGAGGCTGCCGCCTCTGCCATGCGTACTCGTCTCATCGCCTCGATCGTATTCCTTATCCCACTGTTCTACATAGGCATGGGGCACATGCTCGGCTGGCCGCTGCCCGGCATTTTCACCGACCATACCCACAGCATGACGCTCGCCCTCACCGAGCTCGTCCTGCTCATCCCCATCGTCTATGTCAACGACGCGTACTTTATCAATGGGTTTAAATCGCTCGCGCACGGCGCGCCCACCATGGACGCCCTCATCGCCGTGGGCGCCACCGCCTCCATCGTCTGGTCGTTCTACGCCATGTTCATCATGGCCGACCAGCTAGCCGCGGGCCAGGTCCACGAGGCAATGATGACGGGCATGGACAATCTGTATTTTGAGAGCGCGGGCACGATCCTGTCGCTCGTCACCGTGGGCAAATACCTCGAGACGCGCAGCAAGTCCAAAACCGGCGGCGCCATCGAGGCGCTCATCGACCTGGCGCCCAAGACCGCGACCGTCGTTGCCGATGACGGCACCGAAACCACCGTGGACGTCGACAGCATCCTTCCCGGCCAGGTGCTGCGTGTGCGCCCCGGCGAGTCCATCCCTGTCGACGGCGTGGTGCTCGAGGGCGCGTCGGCCGTGGACGAGAGCGCGCTCACCGGCGAGTCCATCCCCGTAGAAAAGACCGCCGGCGACACCGTCAACGCCGCCACGGTCAACCGCACCGGATCGTTTACCTTCCGTGCCACACGCGTGGGCGCCGACACGTCGCTTGCCAAGATCATCCAGCTCGTCGAGGACGCCAACGCCACCAAGGCGCCTATCGCCCGCCTGGCCGACAAGGTCGCCGGCGTGTTTGTGCCCGTGGTGTTTGCGATCTCGGCCGTGACCTTCGTGGCGTGGATGGCGCTGACCGGCAGCGTGAACGAGGCACTCACCTCCGCCGTGGCCGTGTTGGTGATCAGCTGCCCGTGTGCGCTGGGTCTGGCCACGCCCGTCGCCATTATGGTTGGCACCGGCAAGGGCGCCGAGATGGGCATTCTGTTTAAGAGCGCCGAGGCGCTGGAGAATCTGCGCAACGTGGGCACCGTGGTACTCGATAAGACCGGCACCGTCACCCGCGGCAAACCGGCTGTGACCGACATTGTGCTTGCCGCGCGCGCCGACGGCTCGCCCGCTATGAGTGAAAAGGCGTTACTGAAGCTCGCTGCCGCGCTCGAGCGCCCGAGCGAGCACCCGCTGGCAGAGGCGATTATGGCCGAGTGCGAGGCGCGCGGAATCGTGGCGCGCATGGTCGAGGACTTTGCCGCCGTGCCCGGTCGCGGCGTCACGGCGCGCGAGGGGCAGAATGTCATCGCAGCCGGCAACGTGCGCCTGATGAACGAGCTGGGCGCGAAGGTTCCCGCCGGCCTTGCCGAGCAATTTGCCACCGAGGGCAAAACGCCGCTGTTCTTTGCCAAGAACGGCGAGCTTGTCGGCACCATCGCCGTGGCCGACGAGGTCAAAGAGACGAGCGCCGAGGCCATCGCCGCAATGCGTTCACTCGGCGTCGATGTGCGTATGCTCACCGGCGACAACCGCGTGACGGCCGAGGCCATCGCCCGACGCGTGGGGCTCACCAGCGAGCAGGTTATCGCCGACGTTCTTCCCGCCGACAAGGAACGCCACGTGCGCGAACTGCAGGATGCGGGCGGCAAGGTCGCCATGGTGGGCGACGGCATCAATGACTCCCCCGCCCTGGCGCGCGCCGACGTGGGCCTTGCCATCGGCACCGGCGCCGATATCGCCAAGGAGGGTGCCGACGTGGTGCTCATGCGCAGCGACCTCATGGATGTTGCGCGGGCCATCGAGCTTTCGCGCGCCACGATTCGCAACATCAAGCAGGACCTGTTCTGGGCGCTGTTCTACAACGGCATCGGCATTCCACTCGCCGCGGGCGTGTTCTTCCCGCTCACCGGGTGGCAGCTCTCGCCGATGTTTGGCGCCGCGGCCATGAGCCTGTCGAGCGTATGCGTTGTAAGCAATGCGCTGCGCCTACGAACCTTTAGGCCCAAGACGGCACGCTGAGGCACCCGACCTTGCCCCTCAACGCGCCTTTAAGATGACTCCGTTCACGACTAAACTGTCAGATAATCTCAATCGATAAGGAGACAACCATGAATTACACGATCAAGACTTCCGGCCTCATGTGCGGCCATTGCGATGCCACCGTCGAGACCGCGTTGCTCAACGTGGTCGGCGTGACCGATGCCGACGCCGATCACGAGACCCAGACTGTCCAGGTGGAGTGCGCCGACACCGTAACCGCCGAGCAGCTCGCCGCCGCCGTCGAGGGCGCCGGCGAGAAATTCCATGCCCTGTCCGTAACCGCCGCGTAGCAGGCGCCACCTGCCCCCTCAGAAGTTGCGGTGAAATACGGACTGTTGAGCCGCCCTAGGCCCTTAAACAGTCCGTATTTCACCGCAACTTCTGAGGGGCATCCGGAAGATCGACCAGAAACGAGGACCCGCCATGATGGCAGACCATAAATCGGTGACCCGCATGCTCAAGACGGCACGCGGTCAGATCGACGGCATCCTGCGGATGGTCGAGGAGGACCGCTACTGCGTCGATATCTCCACGCAGCTCATGGCCACACAGGCGCTCCTCGCGCGCATTAACGCCGACGTGCTCAAGGCGCATATCGAGGGCTGCGTGACTTCGGCAATCGAATCGGGCGACGAAGACCTCAAAGCCGCCAAACTCGCCGAAATCGAACGCGTCGTCGACAAACTCTCCAAGTAATTGGGGCATTGGGGACAGGTACGTTTTGAACTGCATCCCATTTCTTGGACTTTGAAATTAAGGTTCGAGAAAAGGGAGG
>JBKTBE010000070.1:0-9400 GCA_046883645.1 Collinsella sp.
CATGCGGCCGAGAACGCGGGCGGTGTCCTCGATGGACTCCTTCTTGCCCATCTGCGACGAACCCGGATCGAGGTAGGTGACGCCCATGCCCAGATCCATGCCGCCGACCTCGAAGGCGCAGCGGGTACGAGTGGAGGTCTTCTGGAAGAGCAGAACGATGTTCTTGCCCTCGAGATAGCGGTGCGGAACGCCAGCGCGCTTCATATCCTTGAAGTTCTTGGAAAGCTTGAGCAGGTACTCGATCTCCTCGGTGGTGAGGTCGAGAAGCTTGAGGAAGCTACGGCCGGAGAGGTTAACACCCATGGTTCGATTCCTTTCGAAGAAATGAATTACGTAAGTATCAGTGTTGCCCGTTTAACGGGCGAAGCCGGTGCGGTTGTAGGGGGACCGCACCGGAAACGGAAAGACTTAGAGGTCCTCGCGCCAGAAGGGCATGCTCATGCAGCGCGGGCCGCCGCGGCCGCGGGAGAGCTCGGCGGAGGGCACGACGAGAAGGTCCAGGCCCTCCTTGTACAGCACGTCGTTGGTGACGGTGTTGCGGGCGTAGACGCAGATCTTGCCGGGCTCGACGCACAGGGTGTTGGAGCCGTCGTTCCACTGCTCGCGGGAGGCCGCGATCGGGTCGCCGCCGCCGCAGGGGATCAGCTTGACCTGGTCGACGCCGGTGGCGTCCTCCAGGACGTGCTCGAGGGTGTCCTCGATCAGGCGGATGTTCACGTCGCCCGGGTTCTTGCCGGCGGTCAGCTCGTAGACGCGCAGGGTGCCCATGATGGCGGGGTGGATCGTGAACTTATCGACGTCGATCTGGGTGAAGACCGTGTCGAGGTGCATGAAGGCGCGCGAGACCGGGATGTCGAAGGCCAGGATGCGCTCGACCTTGGAGTCGGAGTTCCAGAAGATGTTCTGGGCCATGACGTCGATCGCGGCGGCCTGGGTGCGCTGGGAGATGCCGACGGCGAGGGTCTTCTCGTTGATGTTCAGCACGTCGCCGCCCTCGGTGTGGAACTGGCAGTCGCGGCGGAAGTACAGCGAGACGTCCTTGTAGTCGGGGTGGTACTTGAAGACGTACTTGCCGTACAGGGTCTCGCGGTTGCGGGTGACCGAGTACATGCGGTTGAGGTTGACGCCCTCGCCGACGACCGCGAACGGGTCGCGGGTGAAGTAGAGGTTGGGCATCGGGTCGATGATCAGGTCGGACTCGGACTCGGAGTTGACCAGGGAGTCGAGGGTCGTGGACGCCGTGAGGGGCATGTCGATCTCGGACTTGGTCATGCCGGCCATGGTCTTCTTGACGAACTCGAGGTTGTCCTCGATGGAGTCCAGCTTCTCGCGGACGATCTGCGGCATGTGCTGGCCGCGGATGCCGGCCTCGGCGATGTACTGGTCGGTGAACTCGGCGCGGGCGCCGGGGACCTGGTCGAACACCTCGGCGACGAGGTTCTCGAGATAGAGGACCTCCACGCCCTGGTCCCTCAGGATCTGGGCGAAGGTGTCGTGCTCCTGCTGCGCGACCTCCAGGAACGGGACGTCGTCGAACAGGAGTCGCTCGAGCTCGTCGGGCGGCAGGTTGAGGAGCTCGTCGCCGGGACGGTGCAGGCAGACCTTCCTGAGCTTGCCGATCTCGGAAGGCACGTGCAGACCTTTCGTCATGGCCTCCTACCTTTCTTTCGGGCCTTACTGGCCGAATGTATCAGCGCCCCTCCGTATGGGACGCTGCTTGCTGACAGCTCTAGTTATATCCAAAAACCACCTGCAATTCCACCTCGCCCCCGAACGGTCAGCAAAGTGCGATGAACGGTATATCGCATATGATTCCCCCATGATGCACTTCGGTTCTCTAAAGCAGGTTTTCAAAGGTAAATGTTCTTTTTTCTAAGGAATTAAGCTAGATTGCACAAATATTATCATGTTTAGGAATTGCATAGCTAAAACGGTTTTCTGCATATATATGTCGTTTGTCCATGATTCAATTTGGATTCGATTATATTCAGCTCGCAATCATTCTTATTCATACATCCTCACCAGTTGAGTATGGATATAGATTGTTTCCAAACGAGTTGGGCAGTTAGTTGCATGCCTTGGCAGCGTAAGAAGTAGGTAAAGATACCGTTCGCGCGATGCGTCCGTGCTACAGGTCGACTAAATTGAGACAATAGTGATTAGTGTTAGGCTACCGTCCCTTGTGGGGACTGAACGGACAGATGCATATGCCGAGCAAAATCGAAAAGAAGCAAGCCGCCGCAAAGCTGCGCAAACCGCCGCGCGACTTCTCGTACACGCAAAACCGAGAGCTCAGCTGGCTACGCTTTGACAACCGCGTGCTCGACGAAGCCTTCGACGAAACCGTTCCGTTATTCGAGCGACTAAAGTTCGTCTCGATCTTCGAGTCCAACCTCGACGAGTTCCTTATGGTGCGCGTGGGCGGCCTGTCCGATCTGGCGGAGCTCAAAAAACAACCTGTCGACAACAAGAGCAATATGACCGCCTCCGAACAGGTCGATGCTGTCATGGCCGAAATGCCCGGGCTCCTTACCCGTTGGGAGTCCATCTTTAAGAGCATCGAGGGCAAGCTCGACACCTTGGGCGTTCACCGCGCCCGCATCGATTCGCTTACGCCCGAGGAGCGCACCTTTGTAACCCGCTACTTTCAGGCCTACGTGTCGCCGGTCATCTCGCCGCTGGTCATCGATCCGCGCCACCCCTTCCCCAACCTGCGCAATGGCGCGCTCTATCTGGCCTGTGGTCTGGACGGCGCCACCGACGAGGAGAGCCTGCTGGGCCTTATCGAGATTCCCGCCTCGATGAACCGCGTGGTCGAGATCCCCTCGCCCACCGGCACCTACTCCTACATCTTGCTCGAGGACGTCATCCTCGCCTGCTTGGACAGCTGCTTTGGCTCCTATAAGCCGCTGGATCGTGCGCTGATCCGCGTCACCCGCAACGCCGACATCGATCCGGACGGCGAGGGCGTCGAAGAGGAAGAGGACTACCGCCAGCACATGAAGCGCATCCTCAAGAAGCGCCTGCGCCTGCAGCCGGTAGTGCTCGCGGTCTCGGGGTCGCTCGAGAAGGCAACGCTCAAGACTATCCGCAAGGCGCTCGAGCTTTCGCGCCGCTCTGTCTTTACCTGCGATATCCCGCTCAACCTGGGCTACGTCTTCGGCATTGAGGGCAAGATTCCCGAGCACCTGCGCAACGAGCTGCTCTTTACGCCGTTTAGGCCGCAGCCCAATCCCAACATCGACATGACCCGCTCCATCCGCGAGCAGGTGCTGCAGCACGACAAGCTGCTCTTTTATCCCTACGAGGCCATGAACCCGTTCTTGGACCTGGTGCACGAGGCCGCCTATGACCCCGAGTGCATCTCGCTGCGCATCACGCTCTACCGCGTGGCCAAGCAGAGCCGCCTGTGCGAGTCGCTGATCGATGCTGCCGAGAACGGCAAAGAGGTCACGGTGCTCATGGAGCTCCGCGCGCGCTTTGACGAGCAGAACAACATCGAGTGGGCCGAGCGCTTGGAAAAGGCCGGCTGCACCGTCATCTACGGCTCCGAGGGCTTTAAGTGCCACTCCAAGATCTGCCAGCTCACCTATCGCGAGGGCATGGCGCTAACGCGCCTGACGCTGCTGGGCACCGGCAACTTTAACGAGAAGACGGCCAAACTCTACAGCGACTTTATGCTCATGACCGCCCACCCCGGCATCGGCGAGGACGCCAACCTGTTCTTCCGCAACCTGTCGCTGGGCAATCTGCGCGGCGATTACCGCTTCCTGGGTGTGGCGCCCGTAGGCCTCAAGCCGCTCATCATGCGCGGTCTGGATCGCGAGATTCAGCGCGCTCTCGCTGGCGAGCCCGCCCGCGTGTTCTTTAAACTCAACTCGCTCACCGACCGCGAGGTCATCGACAAGATCGCCGAGGCATCGTGTGCCGGCGTGCGCGTAGACATGATCATCCGCGGCATCTCGTGCCTCAAGCCCGGTGTTCCGGGCAAGACCGAGAACGTGCATGTCCGCTCCATCGTCGGACGCTTTTTGGAGCACGCGCGCGTCTATGCTTTCGGCGTGGACTCGGACATGATTTACCTGAGCTCAGCCGATATGATGACGCGCAACACCGAGCACCGCGTGGAGATCGCCTTCCCCGTGCTCGACCCCACCTGCCGCGCCCTAGTGCACGAGTACATGGGCATGCAGCTGCGGGACAACGTGAAGGCCCGCAGCCTCACGAGCGACGGCACCTGGGTCCCCGTGGAGCGTGCAGAGGGTGAAAAACCCTTCAACTCGCAGGAAGCTCTGCTGGAGCGTGCCTATCGCAACGCCGAGGCCGCCGAGGCAAAGCCCACCCCTGATCCTAAGCCGCAGCCGACCACACCCGAGGTTCAGAAGGTCCAGGCGACCGTCATTGAGCCCGAGCCCGAGCCCGCACCTGCACCTCAGCCCGAGCCGCAGGTCACCAAGCCCGCACCCGAGACGAGCGCCCGTCGCGATAAGCCCGCCGGCAAGACCAAGGCCATCGAGCGCCATCGCCCCGGTCGCGTGCGCATGGGTCTGGGCCTGATCGGCCTGGGTCTTAAGACGCTCATTACCGGCAAGACGAAATAGTCGTTTGTAGAAGCAGTTTGTAGAAGCGCCCCGCATTTGAGGAAAGCCTCGGATGCGGGGCGCTTTTCCCTGCTACCATGGTGCGAACAACAACGCGAATGACAGGCAGGGATATGAAGCTCACTATAGAATCGATGACCTACGGCGCCGACGGGCTGGCACACGCCGACAACGGCAAGGCCGTCTTTGTGCAGGGCGCCGTGGCAGGCGACACCGTCGAGGCCGAGGTCGTGCAGGACGGCAAGTCGTTCATGCGTGCCCGCACCACCGAGATTCTGGAGCCAAGCCCCGATCGCATTCAGCCTCCCTGCCCCTTCGTGGGCATCTGCGGCGGCTGCTCGTGGGGCAATCTCTCACGCACGGCACAGCTCGCCGCCAAGGAGCAAAACCTGCGCTCCACGCTCGAGCGCATCGGCAAGTTCGCTCCTGAGCAGGTCGATGAGTTGGTACAGCCCATCTGTCACACCAAGGACGACTGGGGCTACCGCAATAAAATCGAGCTCGAACCGACCGTCGTCAACGGTCGCGTGCGCCTTGGCATGCACGGTGTCGACCCCAGCAAAATCGTGACTGTCGATACGTGTCCGCTGTTCGATAAGCGCTTCCCGAAGGCGCTCAAATCGGTCGTCGGCGCACTCAACTATCTAAGCGGCAGCCATGACTTGGGGCTCGAACGCGTGGGCATTCGCGCATCGCGCCGCACCAAGGCACTCGAGGTCGCACTCTGGACGCCCACAGGCTCTTTTCCGCGCTCGCAGGTCTCCCGCGTGCTGGCGGACGCCGCTCACCCCACGAGCATCGTGCGCGTGATGAGCAAGGGCGAAAAGAAGGCCCGCCGTGTCTCCAAGGTCGAAATGCTCGCCGGAGAGGGCTCATGGACCGAGAATATCGCCGAGGTCAGATGCGCTTGTCTGCCCCGTCTTTTTTCCAGGTCAACACCAAGGGTGCCGAGATTTTGATCGAGCTTGTCATGGAAGCGCTCGACCCGCAGGAAGACGAGCTTGCCGTAGACCTGTACTGCGGTGCCGGCACCTTTACCCTGCCGCTCGCCCGCCGCTGCGACTTTGTCGCCGCCGTCGAGGCCTACGGCCCCGCCGTGCGCGATCTACGCCGTAACCTGGAGATCAACAAGCTTGATAACGTCGACGTCATTGGCGGAGACGCGGTGCGCGAGTTCCCCGACCAGGATGCCGACGTCTTGGTGGTCGACCCGCCGCGCGCAGGTCTCGCCCCCGAGGCGATCGACCTTATCGCCAGCACGAGTGCTCGCGATGTCGCCTACGTGAGCTGCGACCCGGCCACCCTGGCGCGCGATCTCAAACGCTTTGTCGAAGAAGGCACCTTCTCCCCCGTAAAGATCACGCCAGTCGACCTGTTCCCGCAAACCTTCCACTGCGAGACCGTCGTCCACCTTAGGCGCAACTAGCCACTTAATCATTGCTCAGAAAAATCATTGGGAAATCGAGCGTGGCAAGCGGAGGTCTTCGGGGTATAAGACGGCTAATTGTATGCCGCCTATGAAAGGAACCCTCATGCCCAGCGTTGCCGTTCTCGCCGCCGATGGCTTTGAAACTATTGAATGCTTGACCATGGTCGATGTCATGCGTCGCGGCGGCGTGCGCGCCACGCTCGTCTCAATCATGCCCACGCGTGAGGTCGTAAGCTCGCTGCAGATCCCCGTGACCTGCGACGCGCTCTTTGATGAGATCGACTTTGACGAGTACGACTGCGTCGTGCTGCCCGGCGGCCTACCCGGTGCTACCAACCTGCGCGCCGATCAGCGCGTCTGCGACGTGGTCCGCGAGTTCGCCGCGACCAAGCACGTCGCCGCCATCTGCGCCGCCCCGTTTATCCTGGGCGAGCTCGACCTGCTCGAGGGGCGCCACGCCACGTGCTTCCCTGGCTTTGAGAAAAGCTTCCCCGAAGGCACCTATACCGGCGAGAAGGTTACGCAAGACGGCAACATCATCACTGCCAGCGGCATGGCCCAGTCTCTCCCCTTTGCGCTTGAGCTGCTGCGCACGCTCGCCGGCGACAAGGCCGTCGAGAAAGTCGCCGAGGGCATTCAGCTATGATTTTGGCTTCGCAATCACCGCGCCGCATCGAGTTGATGCGCGAGGCGGACTATGACATTCGCATCATTCCTGCCGATATCGACGAAACGCCGTTTGATGGCGAGGCCCCGCTTACGCTCGTTGAACGCTTAGCACGCGCAAAAGCCGCCGCCGTTGCCACCGAGCATGCCGAGCCCAATGAGCTGACGGTCGCGGCCGACACCATCGTCACCTTTGACGGCAAGATTCTGGGCAAGCCGGCAACCGAGGACGAGGCGCGCACCATGCTCCGTGAGCTTTCGGGCCGCACGCACCAGGTCGCAACCGGCGTCTGCATCGTTAAAGCAGGCGATACGGCTGCCCCGCATGCCGCCGAGAGCCTGTCCTTTGTCGATGTGACCGACGTAACGTTCTACGAGCTCACCGACGAGCAGATCGAGCACTACGTCGCCTCGGGTGAGCCCATGGACAAGGCCGGCGCCTACGGCATTCAGGGCACAGGAGGACGCATGCTCGTGCACGATATTTCGGGCGACTTCTATAACGTGGTGGGCCTACCCATCGCCCGCGTCGCGCGCGCGATTCAAAAACTCTCGTAATTGCATCTGGCGCTGGGTATCCCCCGGCGCCTACAATTTTGGCGTACCGTACGGATCCCGACCGGGCACAAGGCGCGGCGGAAAACCGATAGGAGTTAAACATGGATACACTGCTCGAGGCCATTGACGTCTGCGATGTCGATGGCTTTTGCTATGGCAACTATACGGACGAGGAGGCCGGCACCGGTTGCACCGTAATCGTGGCACCCGAGGGCGCCACCGGCGGCATTGACGTTCGCGGCGGTGCTCCGGCATCGCGCGAAACCGACCTGCTGCGACCCGAGAACACCGTCGACAAGGTCCACGCTGTCTGCCTTTCGGGTGGATCGGCCTTTGGCCTCGAGGCTGCAAGCGGCGTCGCTCGCGAGCTTGAGAGCCGCGGCATCGGCCTTCCCGTCGGCCCCACGCAGGTGCCTATCGTGTGCTCCAGCTGTATCTTCGACCTCGCCTTTGGTAACCCCACCGTTCGCCCTGACATTGAGGCCGGCATCGCCGCGGTGCGCGAAGCACTCGACAACACCCCCACCAGGCTCGAACAGGGCAACGTGGGCGCCGGCACCGGCGCCACTGTAGGCAAGCTCATGGGCCCCGCTACCTGCATGAAGGCCGGCCTTGGCGCTGCCGCCGTGGCGCTCGGCCCCATCAAGGTGGGCGCCGTGGTCTCGGTCAACGCCTGCGGCAACGTTGTCGACCCCTTCACCGGCGAGTGGGTCGCCGGTATGCGCGCCGCAGCCGATAGCGACCAGATTGTCGACATGGAACTCGCAGCCTTTGCCGCCGCCGGATCCATGCAGATGCCGCTCGACCGCACCAACACCACCATCAGCTGCATCGTCACCAACGTGGAACTCACTAAGGCACAAGCCACCAAGGTCTCCCAGATGGCCGCAGACGCCTACGCACACGCCATCCGCCCCACACACACCACCAACGACGGCGACACCATCTACACCCTCGCCAGCGGCAAACTGGGCGCCCAGGCAAGCGCCGCCGTTCCCCTAGACCTGCTGGGCATGCTCGCCGTAAGGGCCCTACAGACCGCCATCGTAAACGGAGCCAAAACCGCCAAAACCTCCCACGGAATCCCAGGTGCTGCGAAGTAATCTCACTCGACCGTCGGTCGGAGGCGGGCGGGCATTACGTTTGCTGCTCTACAGTCCTATGCAAGACGAAGGCCACATTAGGCCTTCTTTGCATGCGGAACTCGCGACAAACGTAATGCCCGCCCGCCTCCGACCGACTACCAACTAATATTTTATCAGCCCAGCCCCCTGTGTACCGCGCGTCGAAGATCTTCAAATTCAAATAACCTGACAATCGATTCTTATAGCAGAGGCCCCTTGGCCTTTAGTTTGATACAAGTTCCGCACGAGCCGGAAAGCACTAAATGTGCTTTCCGTGCGAGCAGGACTGTTCGCAGTAGCAAACTAAAGGCCAAGGGACCCAGTCAACCTATCAGCAGCGATTACTCAGCAGCTAGTTGAATTTGAAGATCTTTGAGGCAAGACGGTATAGGCCGAGTGTGGTTTTGTCTCCGGCCCGTCCGCGCAGATTGGTGAAGAACCCGACCACGCCGTAGCGGGCACGACGATACATGCGCTCGTCGTAGGCCTTCAAATCATTCCACAGCGTCTTTAGGCGCTCGTCGGCGCAATCTTCCTCGGAAAGCTTGGTGAGCACCGAGCAAATCGCCATCATCATGGTGAAATAGCCCATCATGTACGAGCGCAGACGCGACGACTCAACATCGCTGTACAGGTGGTACGACTCCATCATGATGCGCGTCACACGGAACTGCTGGTCCAGACGCTTGACCATCGTGGCCTCGTTGACACTCTGGCCCTCGCGACCGATAAAGTAGCGATAGAGGTCGATGTCGGCGTAGTACATGGTCTTGCAACGCGGCAGCGGCACGTAGGCGTAGATGTTGTCCACATAGAACGTGTGCGGCGGCATGGGAAGGTTGGACTCGCGCAGCACATCCGTGCGATAGCACAGGCTGTGCATGAGTAGGTTCTGGTCCAGGCGGAAATGACCGATCTGATCCCAGGAAAAGATCTTTTTGCGCGGCAGGGCAAATTTGTAGCCAATAGCGGTATGCGTGCCCTCGTAAACCTTCTCGTACACGTAGTTCGAGATAAACAGG
>JBKTBE010000071.1:0-9271 GCA_046883645.1 Collinsella sp.
CCGTCGAGGAGTAGCCATGCCAGAGGGTTCCGTCCGCAACTTCGACGAGATTTCGGACCGCTTGGACCAGATCATAGCTACCGTTCGCTCTAAGGATACGTCCTTGGAGCGTTCGCTCGATCTGTTTGACGAGGCGATTGAGCTGGGCTCCCGTGCGGTCGACATGGTCGATAAGTTTGAGCTGACGCCGCGTGAGGCCGACAAGCTCGAGCAGGAATACGATGAGGATGCGGCAAACGAATCCCAGGATAGCTAGGCCGCATCTCCGGATACGAATGGTTGATGGCATTCATGAAACGCGTGCGTCTTGATGACGAACTGATTTCACAGGGCATCTGCGCCGATCGCGCGGATGCCCTTCGCACTCTTATGGCTGGCTTGGTCTCGAGTGGCGGCGAGCGCTTGACTTCGCCGGGCCTTAAGGTGACCCCGGGCCTGCCGTTGCACGTGAAGGGGCGCATTCCCTATGTTGGCCGCGGCGGTCTTAAGCTCGAAGGCGCGCTTGATACGTTTGGTATCAATCCGACGGGCCTTGCCTGTCTGGATGTGGGCTGCTCTACCGGCGGCTTTACCGATTGCCTGCTCAAGCGCGGAGCTGCGACCGTTGTCTCGGTGGACGTTGGTCGCGCCCAGTTCGATTGGTCGTTACGTCAGGACGATCGCGTGACGCTGCATGAGCGCACAAACGTGACGCAGCTGCCTGAGCTTGGCTATGCCGGCGCCATCGACCTGGCTGTGTGTGATGTCTCGTTTACCAGCATCGCGAACATTATCGATGCGGTGCTGGCGTGCCTGGCGCCTACGGGTGCATTCTGCACGCTTGTAAAGCCGCAGTTTGAGGCTCCGGCGGCGCTGGTGGGTGAGGGCGGCATTGTGACCGATCCCGCCGTGCGCCGCGATACACTCGTTGCGGCAGTTGAACTCTTTGCTGCCAAGGGGCTGTTCCCGGTCGATGTGTGCGTGTCGCCCATTCATGGTGCCAAGGGAAACGTTGAGTTTTTCCTGTACGGCACGAGATTTGACCCCGGCGACCGCACGCAAGACGAGCTGCAATTCCAGGTATCGGTTTTGAGCGAGAAAGCTGCAACGCTATGAAGGTCTTTCTGGTTCCCAATTACTACAAGCAAGAGGCGGTTGAGAGCGGCCTGATGCTCGAGCTTTGGCTGACGCGCCAGGGCTATGAGGTCGCATGGGCTGCCGACCAGCGATCGAAGATTCAAAGCACGCCTGATATTGACGGCTCCGATCTGGTCATTACGCTCGGCGGCGACGGTACGTTGCTGCGCGCTGCCCGCATCCTCAACCATCGCGAGATTCCTATCCTCGGTCTTTCCTATGGTCACCTGGGCTTTTTAACTGCTGCGAGCCCCGAGGAGCGCGACATTCTGCAGGTCGTGAGCGACGCCCTTTCCGGCGAGCTGCACGTGAGCCGTCGCGCCACCATCGCCGCGGATATCGTGTCCGTGCGCGACGATGGCACGAAGGATGTCGTGCGCACGTTCGCCCTCAACGACATGGCGCTCACGCGCGGCCCCCTGTCCGATATGGTTGAGTTCGACATCACGGTGTCGGGCCACCATATCGATCGACTGCGTGGCGACGGCGTGGTCGTGTCCACGGCGACTGGTTCTACGGGGTACGCGCTCAGTGCAGGTGGCCCCATTGTGAGCCCCGACTATACGGGTATGGTCTGCGTACCCATTGCGCCGCACACCATTCAGGCCCGTGCCTTCTTGACTTCGCCGAGTGATGTCGTCGAAATCTTTATGTCCGATGATCGCCCGAGCGTTCCGGCGATCGCTATCGATGGACAGTTTATTACCTGCGACGGCACGGTCGAGAGCGTGGCCGTGCGCCGAGGCCCCGGCGATGTGCTGCTGCTCGACTACGGCCCCGAGAGTTTTTACAACTCGGTGAGCCGCGTATTCTACGGAGTGCGTCATGATCGATGAGCTGCAGGTTTCCAACATTGCACTCATTCGCGAGGCGACGTTGGTTCCGAGCGCGGGCCTAACGGTTCTGACTGGAGAAACCGGCGCCGGTAAGACCGCGCTGCTCTCGGCCCTCAAGCTTATTTTGGGCGAGCGTGCGGATTCTTCGACGGTGCGCGAGGGCGAGGCGCTTGCTAGCGTTGAGGCGCGGCTGTTCGACGGTCCACACGACACGGAGGGTTTCACGGTCCAGCGTAGCCTTTCTGCCGAGGGCCGCAGCCGCGTGAAGATTGACGGCCGCATCGCCAGCGTGCGCGAGCTTTCGGAGCGCGTTGGCGTGATGATGGATCTGTGCGGCCAGCACGAGCACCAGCGCTTGCTCGATCCGGCGCATCACGTTGCGATGGTCGATGCGTGGGCGGGACGTTCTGCGCTCGAGGCGCTCGAGCACTACCGTGCTTGCTTTAAAGCCTCGCGCGCGGCTGCCAAGGAGGTTCGTCGCGTCGAGGAGGCCTCGCGTGCGCAGGGGAGTCGTGTCGAGGAGGCGCGCTTCGCCCTGGAGCGCATTGCCGAGGTCGACCCCAGGCCGGGCGAGTATGAGGAACTCGAGGAACTGCTGCCGCGCTCCGAACATGCCGAGGTACTGGTTGCCACTGCTAGCGATGCCCATGCATCGCTTGTCGCCGAAGGGGGAGCGCTCGATGCCGTGAACAACGCCGTGGCAGAGCTTTCCCGTATGGCTACCGTCGATCGCAAACTGGGCGACATTGCCGATGCGCTTTCGGATGCCTGTATCTCCCTTGAGGATTGCGCGAACGAGCTTCGTGCCTATCGCGATGGGGTCGCCTTCGACCCGCGCGAGCTCGCCCGCATGCGTGAGCGGTATTCCGACCTCAAGGGGCTGTTGCGTCAGTGGGGCCCCACCATGGACGATGTTTTTGCCATGCGCGATCGCTCGCAAGAGCTGCTGTCCCTGGTCGATGATGGCGATGAACAGATCAAAAAGGCGCGTGAGGCACTCGGGAGCGCCGAGCGCGAGTTGTTTGCCGCTGCCAAGGCACTTAAGCGCGCTCGCAATACGGCGGCCCCGCGCTTCTGCCACGAGGTTGGCCGCCAGATGGCGCGCTTGGAGATGGGTAGTGCCGAGCTCGTCTGGGAGTCGCGCGATCTTCCCCGTGCTGAGTGGACGCCCGTTGGTCCTTCGAGCTACGAGCTGCTATACCGCAGCGGTGCCGGTTTGACGCCGCGCCCCCTGCGTCGAATTGCGTCGGGCGGCGAGCTCAGCCGCGTCATGCTGGCAAGTAAGGTTGTCCTCGGTAACGCGGACGGTGTCGATACGCTGGTGTTTGACGAGGTCGATGCTGGTGTCGGTGGCTCCACGGCGCGTGCGCTCGCGGGCGTGCTGGCAGATCTCGCCGCTACGCATCAGGTGATTGTCGTAACCCACTTGGCGCAGGTCGCCGTCATGGCTGACAAGCATTATGTCGTCAGCAAGGAACCGGGCGATGTTCCCCAGACGCATTTGGGCGAGGTAACCGGCGAAGCGCGTACTGCCGAGATCGCCCGCATGTTGAGCGGCGATCAGTCCGAGGCAAGCTTGGCCCACGCAAAGCAGATGCTCGAAGAAGCTCGAGGTTAGGTCGTATCAGCGGTGTTGGTGGGACAAAATAGACTGAAATTTTTGTCCCACTACGCGTTTTACTCCACAACCTTATCCGGCTGGATGAGCTCCTCGTAGTAGCTGATATGCTCACGCGCGTCTTTAATCTCGGGCAGCAGGAAGTTGTAGATGACTTCGATGATCATCGTGGCGCTGATCTTGGAGAACGCGAAGTCACCCGTTGTCAGCAACGCTTCGTGATTGACGGTATTAAAGGTGTAGTCGGCGAGGCGCGCAAGTGGGGATTTGCTGTCACTGCTGATGACGACTACGGTTGCGCCGCAGTTGCGAGCCGCTTTTGCCATGCGATTCAGTCGGCGCGATTTGCCAGAGTTTGAGATGAGCACGATGACGTCACCCGGGCGTAACGTGAGCGCAAAGCCGATTGATGTCTCGCTAATGGTGCTCGCCATGCAGCGCAGGCCCAGCTGCGAAAACTTAAACGTCGCATCGAGCGCGACCGCGTTCGTATTGCCCACAGCTGCAAACTCAATAACCCCTGCATGCTTAAAGGCATGCACAACAGCCGCCAGCGTATCGTGGTCGATTCCGTCGATGGTCGCATTAAGCTCGCTTACCTTGGCAGCCAGGATGTTCTTGAGGCTCTGCTCCATATTGTCGAGCGAGACCTCGTCGGTCAGGCCCTCGTTGCGCTGGCTTTCCAAATCCCTCGCCAACGAAAACTGAAAGCTGCGGAAGCTACCAAAGCCCAGCTTGCGGCAGAAGCGCGAAACGGTCGCTTCGGACGTGGCAGCGGCGCGCGAGAGCTGAGCCGCCGTGAGGCGTGGCGCCTCGGACTGGTGCTCCAATATATAGTCGACAATGCGCTGCTCGGACTCGCTGTATCCCTGATGGGTACTAATGAGGGAAAGTGCGCTCTTGCTACTATCGGTCATGGATGGCTCCTGGTTGGCATGAAAATCTAACTCGATTTGCAATGCCATAGTATACGGGCTTTTTCAATTACAAGATACACCTTGCTGTTTCAAGTGTTGATGGTAAACTTTCACCTACCGTTTACGGTTATGAAAGAACCTTTCACCGGAGAATTGCACCTTGTCTCTTCTCACGCGGACGGTAGGTTGGTATCTTTCAGTTGTGGAAAAACGCGCATTGAAGCGCGTGTAGGGGAGCGCCCGCGGGCGCTGTACTCAAGAAGGAGGGACACATGGCTAAGTTTGACATCATCGCCGCGACCGGTTGCCCGACCGGCATTGCGCACACCTTCATGGCTAAGGAGGCGCTGGAGAAGGCAGCTGCCGAGCGCGGTCTGACCATTAAGGTCGAGACTCATGGCCAGGTCGGTGTCGAGAACGAGCTCACCAAGAGTGAGATCGCTGGTGCCAAGGCCGTCGTCGTCGCAGCCGACAAGGATGTCCAGGCTGAGCGTTTCGCCGGCAAGCCCATGGTTTCCGTTGGTGTTTCCAAGGCCCTGTCCGTTGAGGCCGCCGGTAAGCTGATTGACCGCGCGCTCGCCGCCAAGGGCGACGACACGGTTGCCGCTGCCGCCGATGTCGAGGACGAGGTCGAGGAGAAGGAGTCCATCGGTCACGTCATCTACAAGCACCTCATGAACGGCGTCAGCCACATGCTGGTCTTCGTCGTTGCCGGTGGTGTTCTGACCGCCATTTCGTTCCTGTGGGGCATCACGTCCTTTGATTCGACGGCTGCCGACTACAACAGCTTTGCCGCGATGCTCAAGATTATCGGCGGTATCGCCATGAACCTCATGGTTCCGGTGCTCTCCGCTTACATCGCCGAGTCCATCGGCAAGCGCCCGGCGCTCGTCCCCGGTTTCGTCGCCGGTATGATTGCCATCCAGGGCTTGCCTGTTAACGCCGATACCGGCATGATCGACGCCGGTGGCGCAGGTGTGGGCTTTGGCTTCCTAGGCGGCATCGTCGGCGGCTTCCTCGCTGGCTATGTCATCCTGCTGCTCGAGAAGGTTTTCTCTAAAATTCCTGCGAGCCTTAATGGCCTGAAGGCAATCTTCCTGTATCCGCTGTGCTCTACCGCCATCGTCGGTCTGGTCATGCTTGGTATTTCCGGCCCCATGGCTGCCATTAACCAGGGCATGATGGATTTCCTGCAGAGCCTCGGTAACTCCGGTCCGGTGATCCTTGGCCTGGCCATCGGCTGCATGTGCGCCTTTGATATGGGCGGCCCGGTCAACAAGGCTGCTTACGCTACTGGCACCTTCCTGCTCGGTACCGCTCTCGAAGCTGGCGTCGGCACCGAGACCTACAACTTCGGCACCAACTTCATGGCTGCCGTCTCCGCCGCTTGCATCGTTCCGCCGCTGATCACCACCTTCGCCGTCGTTGTCGGCAAGAAGTACTTCAGCCAGGAGGATCATGACGCCGGTATCGTCAACCTCATCCTTGGTTGCACCCACATCACCGAGGGCGCCATTCCGTTCATGACCAAGAACATCTGGCCCGTTATGCCCATCATGATGCTCGGTTCTTCCATCGCTTCCATCTTGACCATCTTCTTCAACGTTCACGATCCGGCGCCTCACGGCGGCTTCCTGGTCCTGCCCGTTGTCGAGAACGGTCCGCTGTGGGTCCTCGCGATCCTCATCGGCGCCGTGGTCGGTGGCATCCTGTTCGTGGCTTTCAAGAAGTACGACTTCGAGAAGAACCAGAAGCCCGCTCCTGCAACCAAGCCGGTTGAGGCCCCCAAGGCCGCTGCCGTCGAGGCCCCCAAGGCCGAGGCTGCTGACTTCGTGAAGGTCGAGAACGTCTTTGTCGCCGAGGACTTCGCTTCTCGTGACGAGGCTCTGAGCTTCGTTTCCAACCAGGCTGTCAAGGCCGGTATCGCCAGCGACGCCGACGCCGTGATGAACGCCTTCCTGGCCCGCGAGGCCGAGGGCACCACGGGCATGATGGAGGGCTTCGCCATCCCGCATGCCAAGTCCGACGCCATTACCGAGGCTGCCGTCATCGTCGTCAAGGACGAGTCCGGCGTGACCGGTTGGGACACCATGGACGGCGCTCCCGTCAACGTTGCCATCGCCCTGCTCATCCCGGGCGCTCAGGCTGGAACCACGCACCTCAAGATCCTGTCCAAGGTCGCCGAGGCGCTCATGGACGAGGACTTCCGTGCCACCGTCAAGGGTTCCACCAACGCCGCCGAGATCGCCAAGACGATCAACGCCCGTCTGGTCTAACCCCACGGCTAGCGATTAACATCGCCCCCTGTACAAAAGGCGAGGACTCCACCAGGAGCCCCCGCCTTTTTTCTTGCCCCTCCCATAAGTTGCGGTGAAATAGGGACTGTTTAACCGTTTCAACCCCAAATCCAGTCCCTATTTCACCGCAACTTACAGAGATGGGCATAGACGGTCCTGCTTGCCGAGTCTTTAGTGCGGACAGACTATCAGCCAGAATTCCGTTTGGTCGATATTACTCTGGACCGACTGAGTTTCCCCAGCTTGCTCGCCCACGGAGGCCCGGACGCGGCCTGTGAGATTTATCGCGAGTTCCGCACGAGCCGAAGAGCACTTAATGTGCTCTTCGTGCGAGCAGGACTGTAGAGCAGGAAATCTCACAGGCCGCGCACGGGCCCCTGTGGGCGAGCAAGCGGACGACAAACACATCTGTCCAATAATTCGTCTGAAACATAATGAAAAACCGTTTGATGTGAGTTAATATAAACAACGTCGTGAATCTGACTCCTGCCACATGCATGACAGGGGTTAAACACAAAAAGGAGTCAACTATGGTTTCTGAGAAGGCTACCCTCGTTAATCCTCAGGGTCTGCACATGCGTCCGGCTGGTCTGTTCGCCTCCACCATGGGCAAGTATGCCTGTGACGTGACGGTCGTCACCCCCGAGAAGGAGGTCAACGGCAAGTCCCCGATGGCCCTCATGGCTGCTGGTATCCCCTGCGGTACCGAGGTCGAGGTCAAGTGCGACGGCGCTGACGAGGCCGAGGCTCTGGCTGCTGCCATCGAGCTCATCAAGAGCGGTCTTGGCGAGTAGAACTCAAACGGGTCGCATGTTGAACAACTAAGTTCATATTTGGGGGCGCAGTGACCTGTTGTAAGGTAGCTGCGCTCTTTTGTCATGGATATGGCAAAACGCTTTATCACATGACACGGAGAGAGGAATGGGAATGTATCAGGGAGTCAACGCTTCCGAGGGCATCGGTATCGGCACCGTCATGGTCGCCGTCGATCCCGACTTGACGTTTGAGCCGCACGAGGTTGCTGATTCGGCAGCAGAGAAGGAGCGCTATCAGTCCGCTCTTTCGGTCTTCTGCGAGAAGACCCAGGCTCAGGCCGACCACATGAAGGAGACGGTGGGCGAGGCCGAGGCCGAGATCATGAGCGGACATATTGTCCTGGCTCAGGATCCGGGTATGACCGACGCCATCAACGCCGCCATTGACGGTGGTACCTGCGCCGAGCAGGCGCTCATGGACACCTCGACCATGTTCGAGAACATGTTCCTGTCCATGGACGACGAGATGTTCCGTCTGCGCGCGGCCGACATCGCCGACATCCGCACCGGTATTCTGGCCGAGCTGCTGGGCAAGGAGGTCGTCGACCTCTCCGTCCTGCCCGAGAACACTGTCGTTGTCGTGCACGACCTCACGCCGTCCATGACCGCCACGATCGATAAGGCCCACGTTGCCGGTATCGTCACCGAGACCGGTGGCCGCACGTCGCACTCCGCGATTATTGCGCGCGCCCTTGAGATCCCGGCTGTCCTTTCGGTTTCCAATAGCTGCACCGCGCTGCGCAACGGTATGACCGTTGTCGTCGACGGTGGCAAGGGTATCGTCGAGGCCGATCCCGACGAGGAGACGCTCGCCGCCTACACCGCCAAGGCCGAGGCCTTCGCTGCCGAGAAGGCAGCCCTCGAGGCCTTCCGTGGCAAGCCGTCCGTGACTGCCGATGGCATCAAGAAGATCATCGCCTGCAACATCGGTAACCCCGATGACGTGCCCAACGCGCTCGATCACGACGCCGAGGCCATCGGTCTGTTCCGCTCCGAGTTCCTGTTCATGGACTCTGCTGAGCTTCCTTCCGAGGAGGAGCAGTTCAACGCCTACCGCAAGGTCGCCAGCGCGCTCAAGGGCGCTCCGGTCATCATCCGCACGCTCGATGTGGGTGGCGACAAGGAGATTCCGTATCTGCACATGGTCAAGGAAGACAACCCCTTCATGGGCTTCCGCGCCGTGCGTTACTGCCTGGCCAATCCCGACCAGTACAAGGTCCAGCTCCGTGCTCTGCTGCGCGCTAGCGCCTTCGGTGACGTCAAGATCATGATCCCGCTCGTCACCTGCGTCGAGGAGGTCTTGGCTGTCAAGGAGCTCGTCGAGCAGTGCAAGGCCGAGCTGACCGAAGAGGGTCGCAAGTTCAACGAGAACATCGAGGTCGGCATCATGGTCGAGACGCCCGCCGCTTCGCTGCTCGCAGACCGTCTGGCCGAGGTCGCCGACTTCTTCTCCATCGGCACCAACGACCTGATCGGCTACACCATGTGCGCCGACCGTGGTAACGACACCATCTCCAACCTGTACCAGGTTTACTATCCCGCCGTGCTCCGCTCGCTCAAGAACATCATCGAGAGCGGCGTGAAGGCCGGCATCATGGTCGGTATGTGCGGCGAGGCCGCTGCCGATCCGCTGCTCGAGCCGCTGCTGATCAGCTGGGGCCTGGAGGAGTTC
>JBKTBE010000072.1:0-9256 GCA_046883645.1 Collinsella sp.
GCCAAGGTCGCCGTCGCCATGGGCGTTGACACCACGGGCATGAGCACCGACGAGGCTGCCGACGCTGCTATCGCCGCCGTTAAGCAGCTTTCCGCCGACGTGAACATCCCGCACGTCTGCGAGGCCATGAAGGCTGACGAGATCGAGGTCCTGGCCAAGGACGCCATGGCCGACGCTTGCTTCCCGGGCAACCCGCGCGAGGCGACGCTCGACGACGTCATCGAGCTCTTCAAGAAGATCTGCCCGGCTGCCTAACTTGGTTCGGCGGGCCCCTGCCCGTTAGCCCCACAATCGTCCTCGGACATGTCGGAAGCCCCCGCTGCGCACTTCGTGCGGCGGGGGCTTCCTCCGTCCTGCGGAAAGATTGTGGGGCTAACGGGCAGGGGCCCGACGGCTCGTTATCGTGGCGGGCGCAGTTCTGAAGAGCTCGATGGGTCATCTCGCTAGGTAAAAAGATGGTTCGCGGTGGTATCGTTGCTGTGGGTTTAATTCGATATGAAAGGGTGACTTTGGTGTCCAAGATGGATTCTACGCTCTCCTATATTACTGACCAGTTGAAGGCGCTGACTTCTATTGCTTCGCCTACAGGCTATACCCGTGCGGCTACTGATTATCTGATGGAGACGTTGCGCGATATGGGCTTTGGGCCCGATCGCTCCAATAAGGGCAATGTGCTCGTTGAGCTTGGTGGTGAGGGTGAGCCGCTCGTGTTGGCGAGCCATGTCGATACCCTGGGCGCCATGGTACGCTCCATTAAGGACAATGGTCGCCTGCGCCCCACGACCCTCGGCGGGCACCAGTGGTCCACGGCCGATGGCGAGAACTGCACCGTCTACACGCGTGACGGCAATGTCTACACGGGCGTGGTCCTTAACACCGAGCCTTCGGCGCATGTGGCCGATGAGCCGGTCAAGACCATCGAGAAGAACATGGAGATCCTGCTCGATGAGAATGTCGACAGCAAGGACGATGTGCTCGAGCTGGGTGTTCAGACCGGCGACATCATCGCTATGGACCCGCGCACCACAGTGACGGAGAGCGGCTACATTAAGAGCCGCTTCTTGGACGACAAGCTGTCCGCGTCGATTCTGCTGGGTCTGGCCCGCGCCGTTGCTGACGGCGAGGTGTCGCTTTCGCGCAAGGTGTCGCTGCTCTTTACGGTGTACGAGGAGGTCGGTCACGGCGGCGCCTTTGTGCCGGCCGACACGCGCGAGATGATCAGCGTGGACATGGGCTGCGTGGGCGACGACCTGGGCTGCACCGAGCGCATGGTTTCGATTTGCGCCAAGGATTCGGGCGGTCCGTACAACTACGACCTGGTAACCACGCTGTCCAACATCGCGCGCGAGCTGGAGCTCGATTACGCCATCGATGTGTACCCGCACTATGGCTCCGACGTCGAGGCCACGCTCTCGGCCGGCTACGACATTCGCCATGGTCTGATCGGCCCCGGCGTGTACGCGAGCCACAACTACGAGCGCAGCCACATCGACGGCGTGCGCAACACCTACGAGCTGGTTCGCGCCTACGTTCAGCGCTAGGGGAGTAGCTTGCGACTCGGCTGACCAATCGCTAAGGCCCGATTTCTCGGGCCTTTTTTCGCTTTGGGTTGTTTAGTATTATGATGCATGTAATCTATTAACTAAACGTTTAAATTACTTAACGAGTTGATGCGGTGTATGGATACGTCTGAGTACTTGTCTATGGGTGATGCTGCCCGCCTGCTGGGCGTTACGAAAGCCCGCATATCTCAACTTGCCGCATCGGGAACGCTCGCGTGCGATATTGTGGGCGGACGGAAGATGGTCGAGTACAATTCCGCGGTCGCTTATCAAAAGGTCCGCAAACGTGGACGCCGTCCTGCGGCCGATGTGGGGCGCAAGTTTACGCTGATGTCCGCCGATTACGAGGTTGCGCGTGTCTCATTTGATCCGACGCGTGAGTTTCCCTTCGAAATCGCCGAGGTACTCGATGCGCAGAGGATGCCGTTTGGCACGTGCTCGAGCTCTTCTCCTACGGTGAATAAACGGGAGCTCAACGTGTGGTGGAGCCATCGGTCGGTGCCCGATGTTCGCCCTGGGCTTATTTCGCGCTACCGCGAGCTGGGGATTGCTAACGGCGTTGAGGTTCCGGTTCGGTGCCTGGGCCTATCACTTTCGGATTGTTATTGGCTGCGGCCGGCAGAATGCGACGGGTTCGAATGGCGAAACCTCAATTACTTCGAGAACGATTTTGAGCGATCGGCGTCCGAAGAGCGTTCGGGTTGGCTGGAAGGCATCGGTCTTAAAAATCCCGACAACACATCCGAGGGCGAGCTTCCTAAATCGTGGATGATTCGCAACGGTGTTCGCGTTCTGGTCAAGGGGTGCGGCATGGACGACCAACGGCCCTTTAACGAGGCGGTTGCAACGGCCCTGCATCGTCGCTTGCTGTCGGAGGGCGAGTTTGTTCCTTATACGGTTGAGCGGATGTTCGATGGCCCTGTGTGTCTGTGCGACGACTTTCTTGACGGCCGCGAGGAATACGTTCCGGCTGTTTCCGTTAAGGGCGCACTTGGTAGCCAGCGGGGAAACTCGACGTACGACCGGTACTGCCGCTTCCTTGGTAAGCATGGAGCAGACGAGGCTGCCGTGAGAAGGTCTATGTCGCAGATGATTGTCTGCGATGCCCTTTTGGCCAACAGCGACCGCCATTGGCGAAACTTCGGCATCATCCGCAATGTCGATACCCTGGAGATAAGGCCTGCTCCGCTGTTCGATAGCGGCAACTGCCTG
The DNA here is from genome assembly GCA_046883645.1 of Collinsella sp. Classification (GTDB taxonomy): domain Bacteria; phylum Actinomycetota; class Coriobacteriia; order Coriobacteriales; family Coriobacteriaceae; genus Collinsella. The sequence goes on from JBKTBE010000072.1 coordinate 2,775, forward strand.
TGGTACAACGTACCAACTGCCGTGCTCGCAGCTGGGGAGTTTGGGTTTTCCGCTAAGCCGTTTGGGCCCGACCCTTCCGTCCAGCTGGCGCTTGCGGACTCGCTCGATTGGTTCGATCCATCGCGGCTCTACGGATTTGTTGATGAGGCGATCGAGATTCTTTCGCAGAGCGAATGGGCGACGGCGGAGGGCCGGCTCGAGTCCATTCGCTGCGGCCTGGAGCGTCGCGTTATCGAGGTGAATGCTGCTGTTGAAGTGCTTCGACACGTGCGGCGATAATCCCGCGGCTACTTGATGGCTGCCGTAACGGTGCCGCCGCCCAGGACGACGTCGCCGCGGTAGATAACGACTGCCTGTCCGGGGGCGATGGCTCGTTGCGGCTCGTCAAAAGTTAGCAGCATTTGCCCGTCTTCGTCACGCGTAAGGGTCGCTGCCTGGTCTTTCTGACGGTAGCGGTACTTGGCGCCTACGCGAATGCCGCCGGTGTCGAGCTCCGCCTCCATGCGTACGTCCGGCGCGCTCCAGATCCACTCATCGGCCGTGAGGGCAGAGGCGGTTAGGTCCTCGGCCTCGCCCAGATGCACGGTGTTGTTGGCGGCGTCTACGCCCGTCACATACACGGGGTGCGCCATCGCGACGCCCAGGCCCTTGCGCTGGCCGATGGTATAGCGCAGCGCGCCATTGTGGCGCCCGACCACGCTGCCATCGCGCCACACAATGTCGCCCGGTGCAGCGGGATGTCCGCAGCGGCGCTCGATATAGCCCGCGTAGTCACCGTCTGGAATAAAGCAGATGTCCTCGCTTTCGGCCTTCTTGGCGTTGGTAAAGCCCTGCTCGGCGGCTATGCGGCGCACGTCGCGCTCTTTGTCTAGGCCTGCCAGCGGAAAGATCGTGTGCGCCAGGCGCTCCTGCGTAAGCGAATACAAAAAGTAGCTTTGGTCCTTTTTGGAATCTTCGCTGCGATGTAGCTGCCAGGTGCCGTCGGGCGTCTGGCTCGTTTTGGCATAGTGGCCCGTGGCGATGCAGTCGCAGCCCATGTCCAGCGCCTCATCGAGCAGCGCGCCAAACTTAATGTGGCGGTTGCAGATAATGCACGGATTGGGCGTTAGCCCCTCCTGGTAGGCGTTCACAAAGCGCTCGATCACGTTGCGGTCGAAGGTCTGCTGCAGGTCGAGCACATGATGGGGGATCCCCAGACGCTCGGCGACGGCCTTTGCATCGGCGATGTCGCGGTCGACCTTACTCATGCCCGTGGCGGGGTCGGGCGCGGGGCAGGTGAGGCGCATGGTGGCGCCGACGCATTCGTAGCCCTGGCTTTTGAGCAGGTACGCGGTCACGCTGGAATCGACGCCGCCGCTCATGGCGACGAGCACGCGCTTGTTGTGCATGGGGAGGTTCTCCTTGGTGGCATGCGGCCAAAAAAGAAAAGCGGCGCGGGAGGCTGGTTCCGCGCCGCAGACATTGTAGCAAGTTCGGACGTCTCGTGGGACACCCTAACGAGATGGGCTCAGGCTGCCAGAAGAGAGGGGAGACCGGCGTGCCTTGGACTCGTTCTAAGAACGAGAAGCTCTAGTCCTGGAACAGCGCCGTGGACAGGTAGCGCTCGCCGGTGTCGGCAAGCAGGGCCACGATGGTCTTGCCCTCGTTCTCGGGGCGCTTGGCCAGCTGCAGTGCGGCCCACACGGCGGCACCGGACGAAATGCCCACGAGCACGCCCTCCTTGTGGCCCACGGCGCGGCCGGTCGCAAAGGCATCGTCGTTCTCGACGGGGATGATCTCGTCGCAGACCTGGGTGTCGAGGACGTCGGGCACAAAGCCGGCGCCGATGCCCTGGATTTTGTGCGGGCCGGCCTGGCCCTTGGAGAGCACCGGGGAGGTGGCGGGCTCGACGGCGACGACCTTAATCTCGGGGTTCTGCTCCTTGAGGAACTCGCCCACGCCGGTCACGGTGCCACCGGTGCCAACTCCGGCGACGAAGATGTCGACCTGGCCGTCGGTGTCGTCCCAGATCTCGGGGCCGGTCGTGGCCTTGTGGATGGCGGGGTTGGCGGGGTTCACAAACTGGCCGGCGATGATGCTGTTGGGAGTCTCCTTCTGCAGCTCCTCGGCCTTGGCGATAGCGCCCTTCATACCCTTGGAGCCGTCGGTGAGCACGAGCTGCGCACCGTATGCCTGCATCAGCTTGCGGCGCTCGACGGACATGGTCTCGGGCATGGTGATGATCACCTTGTAGCCGCGGGCGGCCGCTACCGAGGCGATGCCGACGCCGGTGTTGCCGCTCGTAGGCTCGATGATGGTGTAGTCGCCGCCGCGCACGAGCTCGCCCGCCTTCTCGGCCTCGTCAATCATGTTCTTGGCGACGCGGTCCTTAACGGACCCGGCGGGGTTGAAGTATTCCAGTTTGACGAGCACGCGGGCCTTGAGGTCCTCGTCGGCCTCAAAGTGGGTGAGCTCCAGAAGCGGGGTGTGGCCGATAAGCTGATCGATGGACGTGTAAACCTTGCTCATGGTGAACCTCCAAAGTGTTCAAGTTGCTGGTTGCCGTGTGGTTTTACGGCGTGTCTAGCAGCTAAACCCATAAACCTTATAGGTTGTTCGTTTAGCTGTTGGCAAGCATAGTAGACACTAAAGCCTAGTAATGCAATAGGAAATAGAAGATTATTACAAGCTGATTAACCATCTTGACCGGAACGGGTATTTTCAAACGGAATTTTTCGGCTAGAATTTCAACGGACTAAAAGACCGAAAGGCAGCACTATATATGTTGGTTTCTACTAAGGGTAGGTACGCCCTGCGCGTTATGGTTGACCTGGCCGAGCACCAGGCGGCCGGCCGCATCCCGCTCAAAGAGATCGCGGCGCGACAGGGGATTTCCGAGAAATATCTCGAGAACATCTTGGCTACGCTCGTGCGCGCCAATATGCTCTCGGGCATGCGCGGCAAGGGCGGCGGCTATGTGCTCACGCGCCCGCCCGAGCAGTACACGGTGGGCGAGATCTTGCGCCTGACCGAGGGCAGCTTGGCGCCGGTCGCCTGCCTGGATGGCGACTGCAGGGGCTGCTCGCGATCTGATAAGTGCCCCACGCTCGACGTGTGGAAGAACCTGGACAAGCTCATCAACGACTACCTCGACGGTGTGACGCTCGATCAACTTGTCGCCCCCAACCATGGCTACGACTACGTCATCTAACCCACGCCTGCCATGTGGGGGCGGAGTGGAAATGGTAGATTTTCTTGCCCTCTGAGACTTGGCAAATAAGAAGGCCGCCCATTTTTGCGATGGGCGGCCTTTGATTTGGTCCGATGCGTTTGTGTGTCGGGGGCGTTCTACTCTTCGGCAATACTATCGAGGATACTGCGCATGATGGACACTAGGATGCTGCCCATAAAGGCCGAGCCAAAGCCGGCGATGGAGATGCCGACGCCCAACAGGTTGACCGACAGGTAGCTGGCGAGCTCCAGCATAAAGCTGTTGAGCACGAGCTGGAAAATGCCGAGCGTAATGATTGTGAGCGGCAGCGAGATGACCGTGAGGAACGGTTTGACGAACGAATCGACGATGTTGAGGAACAGTCCCACAAAGGCAAAGCAGACCCAGGCCTCGGCAAAGCCGAAGGGCTGGATGCCGGGGACGAGGAACGTGGCGATCGCGATGGCGATCGAGGTGAAGAGCCAGTTAAGCATAAAGCGCATGGCGTGAATCCTTTCTTGCGCCGGGGTTGCTGGCGTCGCGTGAAGCGGCTTGCGGCGGCGACTTGGATGGTTGCGCGGGCGCGCCGCGGTGTTTGGGCGCCCATTGTCTCAAATATTCGTGGAGCTTACGTGCGCATTCGGTTTCTAAACGGCGTTCGTCCTGAAAAACGTGCCGCTGGCAGAGAGTCTTGTCGCTTTAGTTTGGTGGTGTGCTACACTGCTACGGGCAAATAGCCCATGCATAGTTTTATTGCATATTACGGGCGAACGATGCCCGATGTCAGTATCAACTTCGATGCCTTATGGCGGGTTTGGCGGTGATCGATGAATATCGAGAACATGTTTGACAAGCCTGATGTCAAGCAGCTGGTCCACGCATTTAGCCTTTTGGATGACGAGAACGATATCCAGGCGTTTTTAACCGATATCTGCACGCCGCGCGAGATTTGCGATCTTTCTCAGCGCCTGCAGGTCGCGCGCTATCTGGATGAGGGCGAGCCCTATGTTGAGGTTCAGGCCCGCACCGGCGCTTCGTCCACCACGGTGAGCCGCGTGTCCAAGGCGCTCAACGGCGAGTACGGTGGCTATCGCAAGATCCTCATCAAACTGGAGGATGGCGAGTAGGCCAGCGGCAAAAATAAATTGCGCAGAACCGTCCCTTCGGGGGCGGTTTTTTGATCCCTCGGGGACGGGGGAAACGGATCACCGGGTTAGACTGACCCCCTCGTTGATCCGTTTTCCTCCGTCCCCGAGGGATCAAATCTGTTAGCGTGGGGCAAATCTGTCCGCGTGGGCGGGTAGGATGGATGCATTGATTATTGCGAACGGTTTGAGTGGAGGACCATGCCTGTTCGAATCTATACCACCAATACCGGTACGGACTTGAGCGATGCCGAGGCGGCGTTGCTCGCCGACCTGGTTGCCCGCCACGGGCGTGCTGTATTGCTGGCGCCCTCGTTTGCCGAGCTCGACGTGTGCCGTCACGATGCTGCGGTTGCTGGCGCCTCGCTGGGCGTTGACTACAAAACCCCAGCGTCGTGGCTCCGCTCGCTGTGGGAGCTTATGGGCGATGGCCGCAGCTTCGTCGACAACATGCAGCGCCAGATGCTGTTCTCGGACATGATCGCCCGTCGCGACGATGCCGACCTGCAGCCGCTTTCGCGCAGTCAGGGTACGGTGCGCATGCTCGCGCGCATGGCCCGCGATGTGCTGTCGGGCGTAGCGGGAACGACGGCCGAGCGATGCCGTGCCAACAATTGCCGGCCCGATCCCAAGAGCGACGCCGAGGCTCGCGTGTTCGAGCTGTTGAGTGCCTATGCGAGCGGCTTGGACCGTCGAGGCATGGTCGAGTCCTGCGAGGCTGCTGACCTTATGGCCGACGCTTTGGCCGACAGCCTACCGGCGTGCGCCCGCGCGGTATGTGTGCGCGGCGTCACGTCGTTTACGCACGGCCTGCTCGAGTTGCTGTCCGCCGTGGCAAACAACGGGGGAGAGGTCGTTGTGCTGCTTGCCCGCGAGCAGGCGGCAATGCGCGAGGACCTGGCTGCTGCCTTTGATGCCCGCGGTGTGCTGTTTGAGGCCGCGCCGCTGGGGGAGGGTGCCGCCGCGCCCCAGACTGCCTTCAAGTCCGCCGCTCAGCCTGCCTTTATAGAGGTTGCCGGCCCTCACGCCCGTGCCCACGCCTATGTGGATGCAATCGATGAGCTGGTAAAAACGTGTGAGGACGTCGCGGTCGACGGCGGTGCCACGGCGTCCGCGGACGCCGTGCGCGTGCTCGTGGTGTCTGCCCGGGCGCCCCGGCTGTTCGGTGATCTCGCTGCCCGTTTGGCGGCGCGTCACATTGCTGCTGAGACAACCGAGTTCACCGCGTTTTCCCAATCCATCGCGGGCAGGCAGTTCACGGCGCTCGCCAATCTGATCGAGCGCATAAAGGCCGCCGACGAGGACACCGCCTCCAAGACCGAGTGGTGGCCCGCGCCGGAGCTTACCGACTGGATTTACAGTCCGCTTTCGGGTGCCGATGCTGCCAGCGCGCGCACCTTCGACAAGAACATACGCCTGTCGCGCGGCAAGACAACCACGGCCGTCAAAAGCCTGCTGCAGAGCGTGCAGGGCCAGGTCAGGGGCACGCGCAAGGCTGCCAGTGATGATAACTGGTTTAAGAACGTGCCGTGCGTGGTCTCGGACGTGTTCCAAGCGCTGTGGCGCGACAAACCCGTGACGGCGCTCAAGGCAATGCTCGCCGTCGCCGAGGCGTTGCCCGATCGCGCCCTTGGAGGCCTTGACGGTCAGGCCCGTCGCCAGGCGGAGACCGCCCTGCTGCGACATGCCATCGACATCCTTATGAACGACGCCCGCGTGCTCGACGTGTCGCAGGCCGCGACCGTGCCCGTGCTCGACGACGTTCGTACCAAGGTGGACACGCGCAGCACCGCATACGATTACGAGACCTACGAGGTCGACCGCGCGCCGCGCGCCCAGGTGCGCTTTGCGTCGCTTGCCGATGCGGCAGCCCTGCGCCCCGGCAGCTGCGATGCCGTGCTGTTTGCCGACGTCGACCTGGACAGTTATCCGCTCTCACATGAGGAGGGCCCGCTGGCCACGCTGACGGCCGAGCTGGGGCGCAGTAGCGTGACGCTTGAGCCCGCGGCCCTGCTGCGCGTGCGCTTTGGCCGCGCGATGCAGGCGGCACGCGGCCCCGTTGTGCTCGCCCGCGTGACCCACGATCGCCAGGCACGCGAGTGCTATCCGGCTGCCGTGTGGACCGAGCTGCGAGCGCATGCCGAGGC
>JBKTBE010000073.1:0-9197 GCA_046883645.1 Collinsella sp.
GGCGAGCTCTACCTCGTCCATGCCGTCGTCGAACTGCGAGCCCATGCCGTCGTCAAAGGCAGACACCGCGGCGCCGCCCTCGATCACGCGGCGATAGTGGTTGTACACGGCCACCGACATGGCGCGCTTGGCGTCCTCCTGACCCATAACATAGGCCGAAAGCTCGTCATAGATTTCGTGCGGCGTCGGCACGTGCGTGATGACCTGGCGGTCGTCCTCAAGCTCAAAGCCCTCGGTCTCGGGGTCCACGGCGGGCTGGGATGCAGCCTGACCGTGGTCGTTGAGGAAGCCCGGCAGCTTGCCGTTGCGGGCAGCGTCCATAAAGTCCGAAGCCAGCGACTCCTCCAGAATCTCGGAACAGGCGGCGACGCACTCGTCACAGATAAAGATGTTAGTCGGGCCCTTTACGAGGCGACGGACCTGGCCCTGCTCTTTTCCGCAGAAGGAGCAGCGGATGGGGTTGCCGTTCTCGTCGAAGTTGTCCTGCATGTTACCGGCCATCCTAGGCGTCCTTCGCGGCGAGATCGCGCGAGGTGACGATGCGGTCGATCAGGCCGTAGTCGAGGGCCTCGGCAGCGGTCAGGTAGTTGTCGCGCTCGGTATCGGCCTGGACCTTCTCGATGGGCTGACCCGAGGCGTCGGACAAGATCTGGTTGAGCTCGCGGCGAGTCTTCTTGATCTCCTCGGCAACGATCTCAATCTCGGTCTGCTGGCCCTGGGCACCGCCGCTGGGCTGGTGAATCATGACCTTGGAGTGCGGCAGGCAGAAGCGCTTGCCCTTAGCGCCGGCCGAAAGCAGCACGGCGGCCATGGACGCGGCCATACCGACGCAGATGGTGGAAACCTGCGGCTTGATGAAGTTCATGGTGTCAAGAATCGCCAGGCCGGAGTAGACCTCGCCACCGGGCGAATTGATGTAGAGCGAGATATCCTTCTCGGCATCCTGGCTCTCAAGATGCAGCAGCTGGGCAACGACCAGGTTGGCGCTGACGGAGTTGATCTCCTCGCCCAAGAAGATGATGCGGTCGTTGAGCAGGCGCGAATAGATATCGTAGCTGCGCTCGCCGCGCGGCGTCTGCTCGATAACGTATGGCACGAGGGCGGAATCGAACTTAGCGATCATACGCATCTCCATTTCTCTCTTGCGGACCAAATTGGTTCTAGATAAACGTACGGTGCCCGCATGCTATGCATTGGCTGGCACCGTACGAAGCAACCGGATAACCGGTGTATAACTTTACCCCATCACGGGCGCGTGCATGCGCTCGCGGGCAAGGTGGCGAGAATTACTCGGCGTCCTTGGCGGTCTCGTCGACCTCGGTCACCTTGGCGTTCTCGACCAGGTGGTCGACGGCCTTGGAGCGGCGGATGGACTCGCGGACGGCAGGCATGCGGCCATCGGCGATGAACTCGGCCTTGGAAGCCTCGACGTCCTTGACGCCAGCCTTCTCGAACTCAGCGTTGACGTCGTCCTCGGTGACCTCGATCTTGAGCTCGCGGGCGAGGGCGTCCAGAGCCAGGGACTCACGGGCAACGTCGTTGGCCTGCTTGTGCAGGTCGCCGATGAACTGCTCCATGGTCAGGCCGGAAGCGGGCAGCCAGGTGTCCAGGGTCATGCCGCGGGCAGCGAGGTTGGACAGGAAGTTCTGGCCAAGCTCCTCAAAGACGGACTGCTCGTAGTCGGCGTCCATCTCGTCGAGCTGCAGACGCTCGGCGAGGGCGGCGACGCAACGGTTCTCTTTCTCGGCCGGGAGGCGGGAAGCCTTGTCCTGCTCGATCTCGAGCTTGATGGCGTCGCGCATAGCGTCGATGCTGTCGAAGCCAAAGTCGGACTTGACGAGCTCGTCGGTGAGCTCGGGGGTGTTGCGGACCTTGATGCCCTTGACGGTGACCTCGACGGTGTGGGTCTCGGCCTCCTCGCCCTCCTCGACCTCGTCGGTCCAGGTGACGGTCTTGACGTCGTCAACGTTAGCGCCGATCAGGGCCTCGTTGAACTCCTTGGGGTTGCTGTCGCTACCGGCGATGAGCATGCGGCCCTCGGCGGCAAAGTTGTCGGCGTTCTCGACGGCCTTGAGGTCGACGGTGACGTAGTCCTCGGCCTCGACGGCGCGACCCTCAACGTCCTCGAAGGTGGCACGGTAGTTGAGGAGCATCTCGACCTGGTTGTTGATCTCGGACTCGGTGACCTCCGCAGGAGGCATCTCGATCTCGACGGCGTCGAAGGAGGAGAGCTCAGCGGCGGGACGCAGGGAGAACTCGACGGTGTAGGTGTAGTCCTCGTGATCCTTGGCGAGGTCGAGCTCCTTGTAGTCACCGTTCTTGGTGGGGACGATGTCCAGCTCGTTGAGGACGGCGGGCTCGTTGGCGGCGATCAGGTCGTTGGTGGCCTGAGCGAGGGTAGCCTCGGCGCCAAGAGCGGAGTCGATGACCGGACGGGGAGCCTTACCGGCGCGGAAGCCCGGGAAGCGGTACTTCTTGGCGGTGTCCTTGTAGGCCTTCTTGATCGCGGCGTCGACGTCGGCGGCCGGGATGGTGACCGTAGCGGTGAGCTTGGCGTCCTTGACGTCAGAAGCGGTGATGTTCAACACGTTCCTCCTCATACTGCCCAGCTTATCTGAGGTGCTGGTACCTTTATGCAACAAAGAGTCGCGACGGCGGGAGCCGACGCAGGTGCGTTGGTGCGGGCGAAAGGACTCGAACCTTCACGGGAATCCCACCAGAACCTAAATCTGGCGCGTCTACCAATTCCGCCACGCCCGCATGAGCGCACAGACTAGGAATGATAGCAGATACGAACGGCAAGCGCACGCACACCTTTTACAGGCTCACGACCTCACCACGAGTGCAAAAGCGGGACGAGTCGCCCCGCCCCGCCCATTACGACTTGTTCGCTGGCCCGCTACTCCCCCAGCAGGGCCTTCTCGGGCGTGATCGGCAGCGAGCGGACCTGGTGGCCGGTGGCGTGTGCCACTGCCGAGGCAACGGCGGCGAGAGGCGTGTTGATGACGACCTCGCCGATTGACTTGGCTCCAAACGGACCCGTCGGCTCGTAGCTCGGCTCAAAGGCCACGCGAATGCTGCCGATATCCAGGCGCGTGGGCAGCTTGTAGCTCATAAAGTTGCCGGTGCGCAGGCGGCCGCGGTCATCGTGCTCGACAATCTCGTAGAGCGCATGACCGATGCCTTGGGCAATGCCGCCCTCGGCCTGGACGCGCGCGAGTGCCTCGTTGATCACGGTGCCGCAGTCGACGGCCGCGGCGTAGTCCACCACAGTCACCTTGCCGGTGGCCTTGTCGACCTCGACCTCGGCAATACCGGCCATAAACGGCGGAGGCGAAACAGGCAGACAGGCAGAGGCGTGCGAGGTGAGCGCGTCGCCGCCCGCGATGTTCTTGACGCACAGGTTGGCAAAGTCGCGCAGCGTGAGATAGCGGTTCTGCTCGCGCGCGGCACGCTCGTCGGACAGGCGCACATACTGGCCGTCGAAGACCACGTCGGCGGCGTCAACGTCCCACATCTGGGCGGCCTTGGCGCAAATCTTCTCGCGCAGCTCGGTCGCGGCGTTCTTGGCGGCAAGACCCGTCACGTACGTGCCCGAGCTCGCGTACGAGCCGGCATCGAACGGCGACACGTCGGTGTCCACGCCGCGCACCACGATCAGCGAGCTCTCCACGCCCAGCTCCTCGGCGGCAATCTGCGCCAGGATCGTGTCGACGCCCATGCCGTTATCGGTGGCGCCGGTGCCGATGGTAATGAAGCCGTCCTCTTCCAGGCGCATGTCGATGCCGGCGATGTCGACATTGGAGATGCCCGAGCCCTGCATAGTGAGCGCGCAGCCCAGGGCGCGCACGCGGTCGCCCAGGTCGACGGCTAGCGGCTTGTCGCGCCAGCCGATCATGTCCATCGCGCGCAACAGGCAGCGGTCGAGCGCGCAGGCGTTGAGCTTTTCGTTGTAATACTGCGGCATGACCTCGCCCTCGCGCACAATGTTCTTAAGGCGCAGGTCGGCAGGGTCCATGTGCAGCATGTCGGCGAGCTCGTTGACGGCGCTCTCCACGGCAAACTGGCCCTGGGTGGCACCGTAGCCGCGATACGCACCGCCGCGGTTGGTGTTGGTGTAGACGGCGTCCCAGCTAAAGCGGCTCGCCTTCACATGGTTGTAAATCGGCAGGCTCTTGTGGCCCGAAAGGCCGATCGTCGTGGTGGCATGCTCGCCATAGGCGCCGGCGTTGGACAGCGTGTGCAGGTCGATGGCCGTGATGGTACCGTCGTTCATGGCGCCCAGCTTAACGGTCATCTGCATCTGGTGGCGCGAGTTGCCCGCGGTGATGGTCTCCTCGCGGGTGTAGCAGCAATAGCTCGGACGACCGGTCTGCTGGGTCACGAACGCCACGAAGATCTCGCAGCAGCCCGTCTGCTTGGAGCCAAAGCCGCCACCGATGCGCGGCTTAATGACCTGCACCTGCGACTGCGGAATGTCAAGCGACTGCGCGACCATGCGGCGCACGTGGAAGGGCACCTGCGTAGAGGTGGTCACCGAGATGCGGCCGAAAGCGTCGGTCGTCGCGAAGGCGCGGAAGGTTTCCATGGGCGCGGTCTGCGTGGCCTGGCTGGTGTAGGTGCGCTCAAAGACGATGTCGCTCTGGGCGAAGGCCTCGTCCAGGTCGCCATAATCGCTGGTACCGCTACACACCAGGTTGCGCGGGACATCGCCGCCCTGCGGGAACATAAAGGTCACGTCGCCCTCGGGGTGGACCACGATGTCGTTATCGAGTGCCTTGGTAAAGTCGAGCAGCGGCTCGAGCACCTCGTAATCGACCTTGATGAGCTTGAGCGCCTTGTCGGCAGCCTCCTCGGTCTCGGCAGCGACGATTGCCACCTCCTCGTTTTGGTAACGGACGAGGTTCTCGAGAATCAGGCGGTCGTAGGGACTCGGCTGCGGATAGCTCTGGCCGGCAATGGTAAAGCGCCGCTTGGGCACGTCCTCGTAGGTGTAGACACCCACGACGCCGGGCACCTTCAGGGCGCGCGACGTATCGATGGAGCGGATCTTGGCGCGGGCATACGGGCTGCGCTTGAGTTTGACAATGAGCGCGCCGGCGGGCACCATATCGCCCGTGTAGACGGACGACCCTCGAGCAGCGCCTTCGAATCCTTCTTGGGCTGCTTGTGGGTGATCTGCTGTACGCGACACCGTCGCAGCTCGTATCGTTGACGGGCAGCTCGGGCATCTCAAAGCCCACCTGAACGCCGAACTCGTTGAGGAAGCGGACAATGGCGCGCAGCTGGCTCTCGTAGCCGCTGCAACGGCAGAGGTTGCCGGCGAGCTGGCGCGAGAGCTCCTCGCGCGTGGCGACGAGGCTCGGGTCCTCCTTGGCGGCGCGGGCAAGCGCCAGCACGTTCATGATGAGGCCGGGGGCGCAAAAACCGCACTGCTCGGCGCCTTCGGCAGCCATCGCACGGGCCAGCGCCTCAGACTCGGCTTTGAGGCCCTCGAGCGTGGTGATGGTGTGGCCCTCGACGCGCGCGGCGGGAACCGAGCAGCTCAGCACCGGGTCGCCGTCGAGCCACACCGTGCACAGGCCGCAGTTGGTGGTCTCACAGGCGCAGCGCACCGACGAACAACCCTGCTCGCGCAACAGTGCAAAAAGCATGGTGTCGGGGGCAATCTGAACCTTGACCTTACGGCCGTTGAGCGTAAAGGAAAGATCGATGAGTTTGGCAGCCATTAGCGCACCTCGCTAGAATCGACGCCGGGCACGCGGCGGCAGGAATACTCGTCCGTGGCGAACTTAGGGATTTGCACGGTCTCGAGCTCGCGGGCAAGCGCGGCCGAAAGCTCGATGCCGGCGGCGCGGCGCACGGCCTGGATGGCGAGCGGGGCAGAGATGCGGCGGCGGTAGTCGGCCGAGCCCCACAGGTTGGTGCCGTAGCTCAGCGAGCGCACGGATGCGGCCAGGGCGCGAAGCTCGTCCTCGGAAGGCTGCTCGGCGGTAAGGCCGCATGCCTCGCCCTGCAGCAGGGTCGCGCGCAGCGGGCGGGCACCCACGGTGACATGCCAGGAGCCGTCCCACCAGGCGGCGGTGACGTTGAGCGAGGGGAAGTCGGTCGCGGCCTTGCGCACAGCCTCGTAGCTTGCACGATAGTCGTGCTTAACGACCACGATGTGCTCGATCACGTCGCGCACGTAACCCATGTCGACGAACTCGGCGAGCGGCACGCGGCCGGCGCCCGTCAGCTCAACATACGAATCGAGCGCCAAAAAGGCCGAGAGCACGTCAGAGAAACCAAAGCGACCGTAAATGCTGCCGCCCACCGTGGCGGTGTTACGCAGCTGCACGCCCACGATATCGTGGACGGCGAACTCAAAGACATGGTTGACAAGCGCGTTGAGCTCGGCGTGACGCTCGAGCTGGCGCAGGGTACACATGGCACCGATGCGAAACTCGGTCTCGGTCTCCTCGATCTGATCGAGTCCGCAGGCCGAAAGGTCAATCGCCGTCGCCACGCGACGCGAACCCAGGCGCATCCAAATGCCACCGCCCACAATCTTGTTGTTGCGGTTCTTCTGCAAGAGCTCATAGGCTTCGGCCGCGTTTCCAACACGGACGTAGGTACCGAACTTGAGCACGTTCTCCCCCATCTCTCCACTTGTCCAGTACTTTTAAGTGTACCAAACGAGGGGGCTCAGCTCGTGTCGGGACAAAATGAACCGTTTTCCTCCGTCGCATGCGGATCAAAAAAGGCTCCCAGCCAAGATGACTGGGAGCCTTCTGCGATGCTATATAAAGCGAAGATTTAGCAGACGCCCTGGGCGAGCATGGCGTCGGCGACCTTCAGGAAGCCGGCGATGTTGGCGCCCATGACGAAGTTGCCCTCCTCGCCGTACTTCTTGGCGGTGTCGTCCACGTTGTGGAACATGCCGCGCATGAGCTGCTCGAGCTTGCCGTCGACCTCCTCGAAGGTCCAGGACAGGTGCTCGGCGTTCTGGCTCATCTCCAGGCCGGACACGAGCACGCCGCCGGCGTTGGCAGCCTTACCGGGCATAAAGGCGACGCCGTTCTCCTGGAAGTAGGTCGTGGCCTCGATGGTCGTGGGCATGTTCGCGCCCTCGCCGACCACCTTGCAGCCGTTGGCGACGAGCGCCTGGGCGTCCTCGAGCAGCAGCGTGTTCTCGCGAGCGCAGGGCAGCGCGATGTCGCAGGGCAGCTGCCACACGCCGCGGCCGTCACCCTCGTGCCACGTGGCATTGGGCTTCTCGTCGACGTACATGGCGAGCGTGACGCCCTTGTCGTGGCCGGAGCGCTTCTTGTTGTAGACATGCTCGAGCACGGTGTAGTCGATGCCGTCGGGATCCTCGACCCAGCCATGGGTATCGGAGCAGGCCAGCACCTTGCCGCCGAGCTGGGAGACCTTCTGGACCGCGTAGATGGCGACGTTACCGGAGCCGTGAACGACGACGTTCTTGCCCTCGAAGGAGTCGCCGCGGCTCTTGAGGTACTCGTCCACAAAGTAGGCCAGACCGTAACCGGTGGCCTCGGTACGGGCAAGCGAGCCGCCAAAGGAGAGGCCCTTGCCGGTAAGGACGCCGGTCCACTCGTTGGTCAGGCGCTTGTACTGACCGAACAGGTAGGCAACCTCGCGGCCGCCAACGCCCAGGTCGCCGGCGGGAACGTCGGTGTTGGGGCCGATGTGGCGATAGAGCTCGGTCATGAAGGACTGGCAGAAGTGCATGATCTCGTTGTTGGACTTGCCCTTGGGGTCAAAGTCGGAACCGCCCTTGCCGCCGCCCATGGGAAGGGTGGTCAGGCTGTTCTTGAGGATCTGCTCCAGGCCCAGGAACTTGAGCATGCCCAGGGTGACCGTCGGGTTAAAGCGCAGGCCGCCCTTGTAGGGTCCAATGGCAGAGTTGAACTCGACGCGGTAGCCGCGGTTGACCTGAACCTTGCCCTGGTCGTCGACCCAGGGAACACGGAACATGACGATGCGCTCGGGCTCGACGAGGCGCTCAAGCAGGGCGGCCTCCTCGTACTCGGGATGGGCGTCGAGCGCCGGCTGGATGGTGCCGAGAATCTCGGTCGCGGCCTGGATGAACTCAGGCTGCTCGGGATAGCGGGCCTTGAGCTCGTCGAGAACTTTCTGCGTGTAGCTCATGCTTCCTCCAATTGATGGAAAAGAAAAGTGTCGTTCGAGGCGCCCCATGCGCCGCGAGCTTTATCGAGTATGGATAATATCGCACTGTTGCAGCAAAGTTTCGCATAAGCCGACGAGCAGATGTTTCGTTTTGATTACGATGCAGGTAGAAGCGTTTTTGAGTGCCCAACGCGCAAATCGCGTGTTTCGAAGCTGTTTCGTCCACATGTTCCAAACCACCACATTGGGGACAGGCACCTTTGTGGTGGTGTGGTGGCTAGAGGACGAGCTGATGGTAGTCGGCAGGGGCTATGCGGCCCTCGGTGGCGGCACGGAAGGCGGCGAGGGCATCGCCCGAGAACGGCATGGCCCAGCACAGCCCGCAGCCGGCGGTGATGGAGCCGGGCAGCGGCATGATGCGCCCGGGCACACCGGCGGCAAGACACAACTGCTCGCATTCCATCACATCGAAGGTGCTATCGAACGAAACGATGATCTTGCGTTCGTGATCAGGGGCATCGCCAAACGAGGCCTCGCGGTGCGACTCGCGATACGCAGCCGCCGCTGCCTCTTCCTCGGCCGTATGTCCACAGCCGCCACAGCCGCAGGTGCAAGGCTCGGACCCGTCACAAGTGCAAGGTTCTCCCGTCTCGGGACAGATATCGTGAGACATGGCAACTCCAATCGTCTAGGCGAGCAACTCGGCCGCCGTAAACTCCTCGGGCGTATTGACGTTTTCGAAGCAGAGCGTCGAGCCTGCGACCGCGACAATCTGAGGCTCGTCCAAATACCCGGCGTTCACCCGGTCGATCAGGCAGCGAATGCGCTGACGGTCGCAGGCGAGCAGCTCTTGGGCAACCGGCGCACACGAGTCACGGCGCCAGACGGCGCAAAGCGGCTCAATCCCCCGCTCCTCGCGCGGCACGAACACATCGAGCGCCTCGGCCTCAACACGATCGGCAAGCGCGCCGATGAGTTCCGGCGAGACAAACGGCATATCGCAGGCGACGATCGCCACGAGCGGCAATCGGGCCGCGGCCAACGAGCTCGCGATGCCGCGCATG
>JBKTBE010000005.1:0-53898 GCA_046883645.1 Collinsella sp.
GATTCACCCCCGGCTACGGCCCGTAGCAGAAAGCCGGGAGACGAAGTACCAAGCGGCCCTACCGGACCAGACCCACGAGTTCGCGAAACGAAGACCGGCAAACGAGCCGTACCGCAGGCCGCCGAGGAACAGAACCAGACGGATTGTGCCTTTGACCTTACCGCCGGATGTGTCGAAGTAGAAGTAGTCGCCGACACCAGTCGTCGCCGAGCCGCCGAGCCCCTTTCCCAAGATAAGGCCGTTGACGAACTGGATGTCGAGCATGTAGCCATCTGCCGTCGGCATGCACGCCGCCGTCGGGGTCACCCCGTCCGCCACGGCGTTCTTCTTCTCATTGCGAGTGTCGGGGTTGACCGCGATACCGAAGCCCGTCCCATCGGAGACGAAGAGCGTATCGCCCATGAACTCCCACAGGCCCAACCCCGTCTCGACGCCGCCGACCTTGAACGGATGCTTGCCGTCCTTCGCCACCTGGCCGTCGCCCACGAGGGCATCGGTGTTGCCCGTGCTCCACGGCGCACTCTGGAGCCATGTGTTCACGGTCGTGTCGAACGCCTTGGCGACGTTTATGAGAAGCGCCACGTTGCCGTCTGCGAGCGTCTCCTTGCCGCCGACAACGGCACCGTCGAACACGTCGTATGCGGCTGCGGCGCCTCGATCTGGGCACGTGGTGCCCGTGTCGGTGCCGTACATCATCGACGCACCCACGGGAATCTTCGCCGCCTGCTCGGCGGTGACGACCACGCGCGTGACGCCCGTCTCGGCGAGCGCCGGGTGGACCTGGATGTTGAAGTCCGTGCAGCCCGGGAAGTCCACCTGGGAGGACTTGCAGAGCGTCTTGGTCAACTGGTGGAAGTTGATATACCACTGGTCGTAGACACTCATGCCCGAGTAGCCCGTGGTCGCGGTCTTGCAAAGGTCGACGAGCGAGTCGTGCGACGTCGTGCGGTTGGCGACCTTCGCACCCGAGACGGAGCGCGGGCGCCCTTCAGCGTCGATGCTCATGGGGTATGTCGGCGTCAGCATGTACGGTCGCAGCGTGCCGTCCGGCAGCAACGCCTTGGGGTTCGGCTGCGAGCCGCTGAATCGGCTGTCGGACCACGAGACGAGCAGGTTGCCGTTCGTCAGCACCTCGACCGCCTGCCACACGACCGGCGCGATCTCGTAGACGTTGTTGCCATGTCCGTTGTCCACGCGCGAGAAGCCGTAGTCAACGCCGTCGATGGCCTCGACCCACGGCACGCCGTCGGCGTCGGCACCGGCGTTGGCGGACACGTGGAACCACGGGCCGCCCTCGGTGTCGAACGGGTCGACAGCCGCGCTCGTCGCCGTCGCGGGCACGAACTCGGTGGAGGCCACGCGCTTCGCAGCGGCGCTCATCGGCTGAATGTCTGTCGGACTGCCCGCCGGGATGAGGAACGTGTACACCAGCCCCGTCTTGTGCTTGTCCACCATCGCGGCGACGCTCTCGTTGGAGTAGCGGCCCGTCGAGGCGTCGCGCTCGAGCGCCTTCTGGTCGCCCAGATTCTTTACCGCGCCGACCAGCGCCCACACCGCCTTGTCCGATGCCAGCGGGTCCGCGTACTCGAACCCCTCGGTTGCCTGCTCGGTTGCCTGCGTATCGGCCATTTAGGCACCTACCTTTCGCATCTGGCAAATCTTGCCGTTTACCTTCTTGAGTCCCAGCGCCGTCACGGCAGCCGCCGAGTCGATAATCGACTGGTAGTTCAGGGCTGCCGTCTTGGCGTCCTTGAGCGCCGCCTGCGCGTCAGCGAGGGCCTTGGTCGAATCCTGCTCGCGCTTCTGCTCGGCAGTCTTGCGTTTGGCCTCATCCTCCTTGCGCTCCGTCTCGTTCTGCCCGCGCTCGGTCTCTTTCTCCTTGCGCACGACCTCGGCATCGGCGCGGCCCTTCTCCGCCGTCTCGACAGAAGCCTTGAGCTGCTTGAACTCATTGTTGACCTTGTTCACGCCAGCCGCCGCGTCCGTCGCGGGCTTCTTGAGCTCCGCGATCTGCTCGGCGGTGAGGTCGCTGTATCTCAGCGCGTCGCCCTTCGGCACGCCGACAACCAGCACATTGCCCTCCATCGCCGCCGTTGCCTCCGAGCCCGAGGCAAGAGTCGTGGCGCGTGCCCCCTTGACCTCGGCGGCGACAGCCTTGTCGCGTGCGGCCTCCGCCGCCTTCTGCGCGGCCTTGGCCTCGTCTCGCGCCGTCTCCGCGTCCTTGATGGTGCGCTGGTCGCTCGGCTCGTAGATATACTCGGCGGGCTTGGCTCGCCTCTTTACGTCCCAGAGTGCCTCGATGCGCGTGCGCCCGCCGTAAGCCTCGTCCGTGATGTAGGCCCATGCGTACACGCGCCCAGCCGCCTGGAGCAGCTCGTCGGGAATCTTCGCCTTGCTGTCGGCCACCGCAACCGTGTAGCACGTCCCCGTGGTCGACTTGGCGAAATGCACCTGCTCGCAGCCGACAACCTCGACCTCGCGCCCGGTGTCCCACTGCCACAGCTCGCCGTCAAGCACCTGCAATGCCGCCATCACTCATCACCTTCCTCGTCCTCATCGCCCTCCTGGGCACCCTTCGCGTTCGCCGCCAGGGCGGGCGGCAGCGCTGCCATGCGCTCCTCCTGCTCCCGCTGCTTGCGCTCCAAAATCTTCGCCCTCTCGTCGGGCGTGATGTTCGGCAGCTTTCGCAGGATCGTCTCGTCGTCCAGATACTCGGCCTCCAGGCACACGGTCTCGACCTGCTCCTTGGTGTTGCTGATGCGAGTGTGCGTGAACACGGGCGTGTCCTCGATGCCCTGGAGGGCAAGGATGTCCATGATACCCTCGCGGATGTGGCGCTCAAACTCGGCGGCCTCCTCGTCCATCGGCTGGTATGCCGCGTCGATATGGTCGTTGGTCGCACCCGCCGCGATGGTGTGGACGTCCAGCGCGCCGAAGTCCTCGTAGATGTCGGCCTTGATCTGCGCCAGCGTCTCCTTGCGGCCCTCGACGGGCACCTCCTGCGTGTACGGCGTCGCGGACTGCCCCTGCTCGGCGTCGACCTCGGCCACGTGCGTCAGCTTGAGCTTCGCCCGCCACAGGTCGAGGTCCCTGTCGTCCATGCCGCCGGCTCCGTTGATGAGCCAGTAGATCTGCGCACAGTCGCGCGTGTCGTTCACCAGGCCGCTCTTGATGAGGTCGTAGGCGTCGATGCTCTCGCGCATGCCGACGAGCGTGCTCTGGTGCGCGTCGCTGCCCCAGACCGCCACGATGGGCAGGCGGGAGTAGTTCTCCGCATCGACGGCCAGCTTCATCCCGTCCGCCGGTATCTCCCGGTACGTGACCTTGTAGGCGCGCTTGGCCTCGGCCACCTCGAAGTCGAAGCCGCTGCCGCCCGACACCATCTCCGTGTAGCCGTCCTGCTCGTAGAGGGTCGCGTGCCACGGATGGTCGGAGTCGAGCCGCCAGAACCTCACGCCGGCGTATAGCGCCCCCGAGTACTCGTCCCACACCGGACAGAACTCATCGGCGGTGAACACGTCGATGTGGTCGAGGTTCCAAAACGGGAATGACACACCGTGGATGAGCGCCTTGAGCCCCATCTCCATGACGTCGTCGTCGAAGCGGTTGCCAAGCCCCTCCTTGGTCGTGTCCTTGCCGCCCGCCGAGACGTCCACGAAGCTCACGCCCTTACCGAGCGAGTACGTGCAGCGCTGGACGTTTAGGCGCTTGAACAGGTTACTCGCCAGCCTCAGCTTCGAGGCCGTGAAGTCCTCGGCCTCGGCACCGGAGCACGAGTAGATCTTCTGCACGAAACGGTTGATCGTGACGTTGTGCTGGCGGTAGTACTCGTTCGCGGTGACGGCGTTGCGGTACATCTCGCTCGACATGTGCCGCTCGATGGCATCTGCCGCGAACGCCGTCGCCGTCGCCGCCGCCTTGAGGTCGCCATCGGTCACCAAAGGACCCTTAGACAAAGCCGCTACCTCCCTTCAAAAAATGGGTTTACCTGCCGTTTCGCAGGCTTGTACATGCGCAGTGTTGCCACGCCGTAACGGAGCGCGTCGCAGCTGTGGTCCTCGACCTTGACGGGCCTGTCGCCGTCCGCCTTGGCGTCCCAGCAGTAGCCGCCGAGCTCGCCTATCAGCCCCGTGCAGGCGTCGGAGATGCGCACCGTGCCGTTGCCCAGGCACACATCCGTCTCTCGTATGCCGTCCGCGACGTCGTTGCGCCCATTCTTGGTCTTGAACCCGGCCTGCCGCATCGCGGCGATGAAGCTCGTGGCGCTCGGGTCGATGATGAACGTGGGCGGCTTGCCCAGCCCGCGCACGAAGTCGGCCATGTCGGCCACGTAGTCGGCGTCCGTCTTCTGGTGCCCCGTGTCGCGGCCCGAGTAGCGGTACTCGTCAACCACGTGCCACACCTTGCCGTCAAATGCCCACAGCAGCGCCGCGAAGGCGTTCTGCGTGCCGTAGTCGCAAGACACCGCGTACTTGGCGGCGCCGCCCGTATACCGGCTCTCGAGGGCACCCTCCCACCCGGGGTAGACCAGGCCCTCGGCCAGCGTCCACTTGCCCAAGATGTAGCGGTCGTAGTACACGCCGCTGCCATAGTCCTTGATGAGGGCCTCGATGACATCCGGCGCCAGCGCGCCGTCCCAGATCGTGTAGTCCTGCCTGTAGATGTCGCTGTCGCCATCGAGGAACCGCTTGAACCAGTGGTTCGGGCTGTCGGGGTTGCAGGTGCCGTCGAAGCGGCTGTGCTCGCAGCGCAGGCGGCTCTTGAGCATCTGGAACACATCTTCGCTCCACGTGGCGACCTCGTCGCCGTAGACCCACTCGAACGTGGCGCCCTGAATCTTGGATACGCTTGTCTTCTTATCCGCCCCGAGGCAGTAGACCTTGCGCCCGAATATCTGGGCCGTGTTGTCCCGCCCGATCTGGCTGACGACGTCTTCGCTGTAGAGCGAGCGCATCGGCTCGAGGATGTTGCGCTCGAGCGTCGAGCGGGTGTTCCCGATCATCACCGCCAGCCCCTCGCCCCTCATGGCGAGAAGCCTCTGCGGTATGGTCACGGCTATGTCGACGTAGCTCTTGCCCGAGCCCGTCGCTCCGCACTTCACGTTGTAGCGGTGCGTGCAGTTGGCGAGGTACTCGCGCTGCATCCTCGTGAGCGGCATCGGCTACTCTTTCCCGCCGATTGAGGACGGCACGGACAGCACCAGCTCCTTGGCGGCCTTGAGCACCGCCGTATCGGTTGTGTCCATGATGCGCTGCGCCTTGGCGTACTCCTGCGGGTACTTGCGCTCGAGCAGCCACGCCGCCGCCTGCCAGCTGTCGCCGCTCGCGTCCATGATGCGGCCCACGAGCGTCGCCTTGCGCTCCACCTCGGCCTTTTTTAGAACGTGACACAGTTGACGCTGATTGTCTGTTCTGGGGTGGTTGATCCAGCGGCTGTATGTCTCACGTGCGACCCCGAGATACGCGGCGATGTCCTTGTCGGTCATTCCGGCACGGCACAGGCGGACGGCATCCTCGATGCCCTCCTTGGTCAGTTTTTCACGCCCTTTTCCCGCCACAAGATCACGTTTCCGCTGGTAGATAGCCATGTGGAAACGCGAACGTTCCCACCTTTTTACGCACGTGGACAAGCGCGTGCGTTTGCCCACGAGCGTAAAAAGGGGGTAACGTTTAAAGAAAAGGCCCCGGGAAACCGGGGCCTTTCGGCTACTCGACCTTGGTCGACTTGATTCTGATTACCTCGGCCAGCCTCTCAAACGTCTCCGTCCAGCTTCTGCCGTCTGTGCGCGGCCTGTCGTATGCGGTTGCTCTCCGCCTCTTCCTCGAGCCGCCTCTTCCGCTCCGCCAGATAGCACCCCTTGCACAGCCTCCACTTCTTCGCCTGCGCCGACGTGTCGAACACGGGCCGCGCGTCGCACACGATGCACAGCCCATCCGTTCCGGTCGAAAAGCGCCCGTACCGCTGCCGCGCGTGCCTCACGGCGCTCGGCGTCACCCTCAGCTCCGCCGCGATCTCCGCCGCCGTCCGCTCCGGGTGCGCCTGCATCCGTCTTATCATCTCGTCCGTCCACAGGACGTAAGAGGAGCGCCCCTTCCGGAGCGCCCACTCGTCCCTCAACGGATGTGCTGACTTTGTGGATGGGCCTTTTGGCCCATCTCCTGCAGGTGGCCTACACGCCATTCGCATACCCCCTCGCGCTCGGTTTGCTTCGGCTACCATACCAAGCGCCGGGGACCACCTCACGCACAGCGCTTGATTATCGCCCCGCACTTCGGGCAATGGACGGCCTCATACGCCAGCATGTCCCCGAAGCCGATGTACTCCCAGAGCTGCCCGCTCCAACCGCAGCTTGAGCAGTGGAAGTAGCCATCGGCCATCTGCTTGCCCGGGATGAACGGGTCCTGCTTGTGCTCGACAAGGTCGTGGCACACCGGACGGTCGATTAGGTCGGCAACCTCCAGAAGGCTGTCGGAATCGAAACCCTCCACCGCCTCGCCTCGATAGAACCCGACGGTGTCGGCCGCGATGAACTCGTCGACGTAATGGCGGTTCGCCGCGAGCTCTCGAATAGGCGCAGGCTTCGTAATTCAGCGCGTCCGCGCCCCTGCCCAAGTCCTCTTCCAGCTTCTCCCATGTGTCGGTCTTGGGCGTGGTGAGGTACACGAGTGCTGGGTCGAGTGCAAATCCACGGTCGGTAATCGCACGCCATTTGTTCGACCATCCGTCACTCAAATCAAAGTCCGTGGTGAATGTCCAGCGCACGATGCTATATACGTTCCCGTCACGGTTGAACAGCGCCACGGTATCAAGCGGAATCTCACGTCCCTCGGCATCCCTGGGCAATTCGATGCTCATCACTCAACCTCCTCGTAGTCGCGGCACTCGCCGCACTCGTCCTCGCAGTACAACAGGTTCCCCGTGAGCCACGCCGCGGCCCACTTCGCCAGGCGCCAGCGCCCCTCCTTGCGGTCGGGCGCCTCCTCGTCGTAGGCGCGCTCGAACTCGAGGTGGCAGTAGCCGTAGTCGACGTGGATGTCGCATCCGCAGAAGTGCCTGCAGTTCCCGCACATCCTAGGCTCGCAGGCCCCACCGAAGTGGCGCTCGATAGCGGCGTCGGTCACCCCCATCGGGTAGCCGCCGACCCTCGAGTCACTCATCGCACTCCACCGCCCCCCGTGCTCTCGTCGAGCAGGTCGATGGCATCCCCGACGGTCGTCTCGATGCTCGTCAGCTGGCGGCGCAGGTTCTGCACGAGGTTCGCGTCGGCGACCTCCGCCCTCCCCGCCTCGTAGGCGCGCTCGATCATGTCGGTCACCGCGACCTGCATCGCCGTGTCGTTGTAGCCGCGCCTGACGCGATACTTCCCCAGGTAGGCGTGCGCCCTGTCCTGCGGCCTGCACTCGCGGTCTAAATGGAACACCTCGACCGCGTCTGCCTTGATCTGATCCAAAGTCTCCATCACAGACGTCCTCTCTCCCAATTCCTCGCATTGCAGCGCCCGATGGCCGCGTCCACGTCCTCCTGCGTGAACCCCTCGGCATCGAACAGGTTGACGACCGCCTGGACCACGTCCATGCACTCGTCGATAAGGCTCTGGCGGTACTCCCTGCGCGCCGTCATGATCGGGCTGAGGCGCATGCCGTCGCAGTCCTGCCAGGCGCCGAACACCTCGGCCGCCTCCTCGAGCGGCTTGAGCGCCTGCGTCTTGGGCGCATCCGGCTTGTCGAACGCCCCGAACTCGAACCTGTATCCGTCGCGCATCAGATGCGCCTCCCTTCCGCCAGCGCCGCGCGCATGGCGTTGATCTCGCGGCCCCTCTCGCTCCTCGTTCCGAGGTACACGTCCACGGACCGCTTGCTCGCGTCCCTTCGCGCCACGTTCTCGCACCACCCGCAGCAGTACCTCTGGTTCCTGTACGCCGTGCGGAACCGCCTGCCGCACTGCCCGCACACGAGCACGTAGCCCCCGCGCCTGTCCAGCGACTCAGCCCTCATGTCGCGCCTCCCAGTAGTTGCACCTCGCGAGCCCCTGCGTGGTGTGCACGAAGTCTGGGCAGCGCATGCACGTGTACCGTTTCCGGCCCTCGCCAGACGCCGTCATGACCGCCTCGCTCACGGCGCAGAACCCGCACGTCTCGCAGCGGGCGCTGCGCGGCCCGTCGTCGTAGATGCTCGCGGACCCCTTCGGTCTGCCCATGTTCTCGCTCCTCTCGGCGTCCAAGCTCATGACGCCCTCCTCTCGCATGCGGCCCTCGCGTCCAGCAGACGTCGCGCGTCCTGGTACGCCTTGAGCGCCACCGGGTCGGCGGTCGTCCCCCTCGGGGCCTTCACCTTCGCCGGGTCGATGCCCGGATGCTCCTCGCGCCACCTGCGCTCGAGTTCCGCCCTCGTCTGCTCGGGCGTCCTCGTCGGCTTGAACGTGGCGGCCTCGACCTCCGAGGCGGTGGGCTTGCCCCTCGCCCGGTCGTCGGCGTCGATGCGCTTCTGGCGCCTGGACCAGTCGAGCGCGAGGGCGCCCCAGTTGCTCACCGGCTGGCCGTTGCCCTTGACCCAGCCCTGAGACTCGAAGTAGGCCCAGAAGGCGTCCGGGTCGCCGCTCAGGCAGTTGGCGCCGAAGTACTCGCGGGCCTCGTCGAGGGTCGGCGGCTCGAACTCGGGCGGCGCGGCGGGGGCATCGCCCCCATCACAGGACAGCTCAGCACAATCCAGTTCAGGACAGGACAGGACAGGACAGGTTAGGTTAGGGTTTTCACTTTCGGAAACCTGCGTTTCGGGTTTGTCGGAAACTGGTTTCCCGTTTGAAAAACCTAGGTTTTCACTTTCGGAAACCTGCGTTTCGGGTTTGTCGGAAACTGGTTTCTTGCGCGGGCGGCCGCCTTTGCCGCCCCTGCCGCGAGCGTCCTTGGAGTTGTCGATGGCGTTCTTCATCGCCTTGAAAACGCGGCGGAGGTGCTTCGGCAGGTCGGCCTCGACGCCGTGCAGCCCGTACATCATGATCGCGTCGGCGAGCATCGCGCGGTCGCGCAGGTCCTCGGGGTCGCTCGCGTCGAAGTCGTCGTAGACCTCGGCGAAGCTGTCGAACACGGTGAAGGCCATCAGAACCACCCCCAGAGAAGCGAAGAGAAGAACAGGAAACCCGCGGAGAAGGAGGCGGCGAACAGGGCCGCCTCCCAGTGGTCGCGGATGATGTCGGGTACGTGCCTCATCAGAACGGCACGTCCTCGTCGTAGAACTCGGACTGCGGGACCGCGGCGTAGGCCTGCTGGGCGCTCCACTGCGGCGCGGCCTGCGCCTGTGGCTGCACGGGCACCGTGTCCGCGAGGCTCTGCTGCGGCTGGGCCTGCGTCTGACCCTCACGGCGCACCATGACCTCGATCTCGTCGACGATAACCTCGAGCTTCGAGCGCTTCTGGCCGTCGCGCTCCCAAGAGCTGTAGCGCAGCTTGCCCTCGATCGCGACCTTCATCCCCTTGGCGAGGAAACGCCCCACGGCCTCGGCGCGGTTGCCGAACATGGTGCAGTCGACGAAGTTGGGATAGTCCTCCCACTCGCCCGTCTGTGCGTTGCGCCGGCGGTCGTTCACGGCGACGCCAAAGGACAGGACCTGCGTCCCGCCCGCCGTGGCGCGCAGCTCGGGGTCGCGGGTGAGGTTGCCGCTGATGCACACTCGGTTGATACTCACTGGTCCTCCTTCGCGGTCATGTGGCTCTTAATGGCCTCGACGAGGCGCGGCCCCTGCATGTAGCCCAGGCCGCTCACGCGGCGGCCGTCGCGGATGTGGCACGCCTCGACGATCTTCTGCGCCGTGACCGGGCCGATGCCCGGGAATGAGCGGGCGAACTCCTCGACCTTGAGCTTTGCCGCGATGGGTGCCTCGATGGCGACCTCGGGCGGGATGTTGCCCGCCTTGCACGCCGCCTTGAACGCGGCGCGCTCGCGGTGCGTGTGGACGGCCTTCGCCATCGCCTCCTTGCGCTGCTCAGGCGTTCGGGTCGGCGGAAGGTTCTTCTCCTCCATGTCCTACATCCTCTCTACGTGTCCGTGGATGCCGTTCTCGACCATGACGGCCCTCACGCGTCGCAGCTCGTCCGCCGTGGCGCACTCGATGACCACGCGGTAGCCCCTCTGCGGCGCCGGTGCCGCATCCTCGGCCGCATCCGGCTCGGGGCGCGACGGGACCACCCGCACGCACCTCGGCACGCCCAAGGGCGGCTCAGGTTCCTCGACGGGCATCGGCTCGGGGCCGGGCGGCAGCGGCGCGGGCTCCGGCTCGGGCTCCGGTGCGGGCGCCGTCGCCTGCTCGTAGGTCGCCGCGAGCGCGGCGGCCTTGGCGACCTCCTCGCGATGCGCGGCGACCGCAGCCGCAACCTCGCCCGAGTCCATCGGCAGCGTCCTCGTCCACCACGCCACGGCCCACGCCTTCTCGTCCTCGTCCGCGTAGTCGAGCCCGTTGACGAACTTGAACTGGTGCAGCAGCTCGCCCACGCGGCGCTCGATGATGTTCTTGGCCTTGACCTCGCCGAAGCTCGCGTTGAGCCACTTGTCGTCGGCGATGCGCTCGTATGGCACCAGCGGCCCCATCTCGCCCGCGAGGTCGCAGTAGTGGCCCTTGAGCGCGGTGAGGCGGCGCTTCCTGCACTCGCCGTCGTATCGGTCGATCTCGGCCTTGTACTCATCGGAGAGCCTGTCGATGGGCGCCGTGATCTCGCCGATGGTCTTGTCGAACGTCTTGAGCAGGTCGCTGTACTTCTTCTTCGCGGCCTTTCGCTGCGCCTCGATGGGCTTCTTCACGTCGTTGATCGCCGCGCGGTACTTCTTCGCCGCCTTGAAGTCCTCGTCCTTCTCGATGTGCTTGACGTCAACGTAGTCCGCCAGCTTCTCGTCCACGTTCTTCTTGAGCTTCGCCAGCTTGTCCTCGAGTGTGTCGTCGATGGCGAGCGACGCCACCAGCGTGTCGAAGTCCTCCTCGAGCGGCACGGCCTCGACCGCCAAAACCTCGTCTGCCATTAGAAGCCTCCCAGCAGGTCGTCGTCGGTCGCATACTCGGCGGGCGCGGGCTCATAGATGGGCGCGGGCTCCGGCTCGGGGGCAGCGGGCTCGGGTTGCGCCTTGCGGGCCGCGATCTCCTCCTCCATCCACGAGGCCGCGCGGCGCGCCTGCATGACCGTCATGTCGTGCATGGAGCCCGACGTGCAGCCCACGGCTGCGCAGATGGCAGCCATGGCCCCGGCGCTGTCGAGCGCGGTCGCCGCCATGAACGGCTTGAACAGGTCACGCACGGGCTGCAGGTCGGCCACGGGCTCGACGCTCTCGGCCTGGACGGTCTGAGAGCCGGTGCCCATGTCGCGCTCGACCTTCTGGTCCATCTCCTCGCCCGTGTACATCCCGCCGAACTCGTCGGGGTAGGCCAGGCGCCACGCGCCGGCCTTGGCGCACTTCTCGATCATGACGCCCGGCATCTTCGCCCAGTTGCTCTTGCCGGTGCTGTAGTCGGTGAGCGCCAGCTCGACGTATGCGGGCTTCTTGCCGTCGGTGAACGCGACCTCTGCCCAGCCGCCGATGAGCTGCTCCCCGATCATCTTGTAGACGGCGGAGCCCTTCTTCTTGACGACCTCGCCGTCGCGGAGCACCACAACGCCGCTCTCGATGCCGCCGTAGTTTGGCTGCCTGTTCGCGCGGCGGTTGAACACCTGGTAGGAAGTGATGATGCTCGCCGGGGCGCTGCCGTACTTGACCAGGTACACCTCCTTAGTGAACGGGTTCAGGTGCTGGCGGTTGCAGAGCTCCACGCACAGCGCCAGCTCGCTGTCGGTGGCGTTGGGGCACAGGCGCTCGCGGATGTCCTGCGAGGTGAACTTGACGGGCATGCCCGCATCGTCCTTGAACTCGATGACCTCGTTACTCATCGACGCTCACCTCGCATCCGTAGATCTTGGAGGTCGTGGCGAGCGCGCCCTTCTCGGCGTAGACGTCATCGCACTTCTTGCCGTACGCGATGATGGCCACCAGGAAGTCGCGGTCGAACTCGATGGGCTCCTTGTCCATCAGTGCGGGCGCGACCGCCATGCCGTAGGCGACGCCGCGGAGCACCGCGGGGTCGACCTTCTCCTTGAGCGCCTCGGCGTTGAGCTCCGTGTTGATGAGGACGTTGCCCACGGCCTGCCTCATGAGTTCCTTTAATGCCTTTCGCTTCATTTAAATTTCCTCCGTTTCGTCCCTGCGCCCGGACCACCCGGGCGCTATCGATATGTCCATGCGCTCGGCCTGCCCGCGCACCCTGGGGTGCTTTACCACGTGCAGGTCGACCACCTGTGCGTCGTCGGCCCAGACGAGCCCGTTGAGCGCGTCCATGACCAGCTTTCCCTCGTTGTCCCCGTCCGGCTTGTAGGTGTCCGGTTCCGAGCGCACGCGCTTGGGCCGGCTCTCCGGCAGCGGACGGTAGGCGTCGACGTTGAGAATCACCGGCTCGTGCGGGCCAAAGGGCATGAGCTGGATGCCAGCCTCGGCCATCGCCTCCCGGCACGCCGCCGCGATGGCCCGCTCGGCCCTCAGCGTCTCGGTCGGCGTGTACATCCGTGCGTGCCTGCGGTCGAGCCTGTGGCGCTGCTTGCCAGCCGCGAAGCAGACCGAGAACTCGATGCGGGCCGTCATGCCGGCACCGCCCCGAACAGGGCGAGCACCGTCCACAGCACCGCCGGCATCACCACGTAGTCGACGAGCCAGCAGAGCGCGACGAACCCCGCGCACCTAAGCAGCCTCGATGCCATGCGTTCCCTCCTCGATCCACTGCTCAACCCATTCCGGGCGCACCATGCGCCCCACCTTGCGCCCCTCGGGCAGCTGCGAGCGCAGGCGGCCCGCCTTGCACTCGATGCGCAGCGTGTCGTAGGGCACCCCCGTCACCCTCGACGCCTCGCGCAGCGTGTACATCAGCTTGTGCCTGATGCCAAGCTCGTCGGCCATCTGCTGGAACGTTTTGGCTCTGCTAGAATCCATGAGTGACCTCCTTTCAGGTCTGGAGCCGTCCCCGCTTTCCACACCGGGCGGCTCTTTTTTTGCTTGCTTTCGGGGCCCCGCCCCCGGCACGGCACCGGTAGGGAACGTCCCCGCGGATGGTTATCGGAGAGCCGCGGGGCAACGGTGCCGCCCCGGGGATGGGGCCCGCGGGTATTGCCTGAGCGGCAATACCCGTGTTGACGCGTTACACACGCGTTAGGCTTCGGGCCATGATTCGTAGACAGCAGACATATCGCCCGAAGCACGTCCGACCAGCGGGCCCCCTACTCGTGCGGCTCGTCGACTGGGTCGAGCGGCACCCTCGCATCAGCGCCGCGATCGTCCTCGCCGGGTTCATCGACGACGCCTGCGACCTGCTTGGGCGCGTCGTTGATCTCGCGATGTTTCTCATGAAGCTCGCGGGTGTGCTCTAGCACGAACGCGACCGCGAGAACGTCGAGGAAGACCCGGACGGCCGCATGGATAAGGTTCAACATCTCCACCGCCCCTACTTCGTGCCCACGATCGGCTGGGAGCCCTCGGGCACGACGACGAGGTTGCCGTCCTTGCCGATGCTCTTGAGCGCGTCGATGTAGTGCTGCTGGAGGACCTGGTCGTTGAGTGAGTTCGCGAGGACTGCGTTCGCGTCCGCCTCGCCCTGTGCCTCGATCTTCTTGGTCTCGGCCTGGACCTTGGCCGTCTCCTGCTCGTTCTGGGCCTTCTGCTTGGCGACCTCGGCCGCCTGCGCCTCGCTGTAGCTCTTGGTGATGTTCTTCGGGTAGCGGACGTCCTGCACGCTCACCTGCTCCACCGTGAGGCCTATGCCCTTCCACTTCTTTGTGAGGGCCTTCTGGACGGCCTTGGTGAACTGGGAGCGGTCGGTGAGCATCGTCACCGTGTCGAAGCCGCCCGAGACCTCGCGGGTGACGGCGCGGACGTCGTTGGAGATGTACTTCTCCACGAAGCTCTCCTGCGTGCCGTACTCGCTGTAGAGCGTGAGCGCAGCATCGGGGTTGAGCGAGTAGTTGACCTGGATGTCGATGTTCGCGCTGGCGCCGGACTTGTCGTTGATGGAGACCTGCTTGCCCTCGTAGGAGCCGCCGTCCACCTCGTAGTCGGTGTCCCCGTAGAAGTTGATGAGGTTGTTGCGGGTGTCGTAGGTCACGACGTCCTGCCAGGGGGCCTTGGCGTGGAAACCGGCCTCGGAGGTCGAGCCGGCGAGCGAGCCGCCGAGGTTGCGGATGACGCAGACCTCGCCGGTGTCCTGCGTGTAGAAGCAGGCGGTGGCGGCGATGACGGCACCTGCCAGGACGAGGGGCAGGGCGCACGCGGGCGAGACGATGCGGGGCTCGTACTTGTTGCCCCAATGGTCCGCGGGCCCGGCGGCCCTCTCGCGCTCGACCTCGTTATACCGCTTGATGGCGACGGCGGCGGCCACGCCGCCGAGTCCAAGGCCTGCTCCGATAATCAGTTGAATCATGTCTTCCTCCATTTCGTTTGGTCAAATCTAGAGAGCCCCGGGGATGGGGCACGGGGCTACTCGCCGCCCTTGAGGTGGAAGCGCGTCCACTCGCCCGCTCCGATGCCGACCTCCACCGGCTGGATGTCAGGGTCGATGGCGTCGGCGGTATTCATCACCACCGTGCGCTGGACGTAGGCCATGACCGCCTCGCCGCGCAGCAGGCCGTCCAGGCGCCCGCGGGCGTCGAGGAACGACTCGAAGGCCTCGTGGTGCCAGCCGTCGCCGGCATCGCACCAGCAGACGATGGCCTCGATGCCCGAGAAGCCCTGCGGGCACTCGATCTCGAAGGACTTCCCGCGCGCCTCGTACCTGATGTTCTCGCGGCGCATCTTCACGTCTCCCATATCGCCCTCCCCTACAGCTCGAAGTCGGAAAAGTCGCGGGCCTCGACGGGCTCGGCCTCGACCGTGATGGCCTCGGGGATGTTCCAGCCGCCCAGCTCGATGTCGATGTAGTTCTCGTTCATGGTTCTCTCCGTTTCGTTGCGGTCAAATCTAATTTGACTTATCAGCTAAAAAAATAGTCGGGTCCACCCCGAAGTGCTCTCCGAGCGCCTTGGCTCTTGCAGGGTTCATACGGTGCTCTTGGTCGTTCTCAAGGGCATCATATGCCGGCAAAGAGATTCCGAGAGCTGCGGCGATGTTCTTCTTCTGGAAGCGTTCGACGCCCGCCTCTCGGTACTCCTGTAAGCTCTGCATGTGCTCCTCCTTTCGTTGACCTAAGGTTAAACCTAATTTGACCGCGGGTCAACTTAAAATTATCTATAAATCAATTTTTCTTTAATTAGAATTAAATTACGTTTAACCGAAGGAGGGTCCATGAGTTTCGCAAACCGAGTAAGAGCCCTGCGTGAGGCGCGTAATTGGAACCAGGAGGACGTCGGAAACAGACTCAATCCGAAGGTCACCAAGGCCGCCGTTGCATCGTGGGAGTCGGGCAAATCTCAACCGAGAATGTACCGGCTTGAGCAGCTCGCCGACCTCTTCGGCACCACGGTCGCCGACCTCATGGGAGAGGACGCCGCCGAGGCCGCGATCAGCGGCACCTCGCGCATGGTCCCCCTGCTGGGCTTCGCGCACATGGGCGAGCCGTGCGACGAGGGGAACCTCGCCGACGAGGTCGAGGTCCCCGCCTCCATCGCCGACGCGCACCCGCGCGGCTTCATGGTCCACGCCCAGGGAGGGTGCATGGACAACCGGTTCCCCCACGACGCCCTGCTGCTGGTCGACCCCGACATGGAGCCGGTCAACGGCCAGCCGGTGCTCGCCGAGACGTCCGACTACGGCGCCGTGGTGCGCAACTACACCCGGGGCCGCTCCACGGTGATGCTCACGGCGGACAGCCACAGCGGCGAGTACGACGACATCCTCGCCGGGCCGGGCGACGAGCCCGTGGTCTGCCGTGGCCGCGTCGTCTGGTACATGGGCGAGCGGGACGAGAGGTAGAGACATTGGGGCCGACCGGGCCCCTGCCAACCGGACTGGAAGAACGGAGGAGCGCGGATGGCTCCGAAAGAGGCAATCGAGAAGATCAGCGCACTCGGTATAGAGATCGGGGTCGCGTCGACCGGCAGCGGGGACGACTACATCTCACTCACGGACATAGCAAGGTACAAGAGCGATGAGCCGAAGATGGTGGTGCAGAACTGGATGAGGAACAGGAACACCATCGAGTTCCTCGGTGTTTGGGAGTCGCTCCACAACCCAGACTTTAAAGGCATCGAATTCGATGCCTTTAGGGAAGAGGCCGGGCTCAACTCCTTCACCCTGACGCCAACGAAGTGGATTTCGAGGACAAACGCCATCGGCATAAGGACCAAGAGGGGGAGGTATGCGAGCGGCACGTTCGCGCATAAGGACATCGCGTTCGAGTTCGCGTCGTGGATTTCCCCGGAATTCAAGCTCTACGTCATCAAGGACTACCAGCGTCTGAAGAACGACGAGAACAGCAGGATCTCCGGCGAGTGGAACGAGAAGAGGCTCTTCTCGAAGATCAACTACCGCATACACACCGACGCCGTGAAGGAGAACCTGCTGAAGCCGAGCATGAGCCGGCAGGTCGAGGGCTACACCTACGCAAACGAGGCGGACGTCCTCAACGTCGCCCTGTTCGGGATGACGGCAAAGCAGTGGAGGGAGTCGCACGAAAGCGCGACGGGCAACATCCGAGACGAGGCGAGCCTGCACCAGCTGCTCGTCCTCGCGAACCTCGAAAGCATGAACGCCGAACTGATCAAGAGGGGAATCGACCGCAGGCAGAGGGCGGCATACTTACGAGAGATGGCTATCAGCCAACTCTCGACCCTCGAGGGCAGCCCCGTGATAGCGAAGATAGAGGCCGACGATGGAATAGCGGGCGAACTGCCAGAAGACGGGACAGAGTCATAGCCCGACGCCGTTCCCTGCACCGCGAACGTATGGCGAGATTCCATGCACCTACATCTAGGGAGGTGATGCCATGAAAACGAAAAATCTCGGGACCGTAGGCTGATGCCGCGGCCCCGAGACTAAGGAGGCGGCCCCTGCACTTTGGAACGTGAGACGGGGCCGCAGTCAGAACCGGGCGAAACGGAGAATAAGCCCGCGATCTGAACGGATCTGATTATATGACAAAGAAGCAGCGCCGCCGCGTCTGGGGCTCCGTGACCGAGATGAGGCGCGGCAAGAAGTACGTCCTGCGCTGGATGCAGAACACGCCGCAGGGCCGCAGGCGCAAGACCAAGACCGTGTACGGCACCTACCGCGAGGCGTGCGCGGAACTCGACCGCATCCACGTCGAGCACGCCGACGACGCCCCCGTGCCCACCATAGCCAAGGCCTACGAAACGTGGCTCGTCCCCAAGATGGCCGCACAGGTCGAGGCGGGGACCCTCGCCCCCAACACCCGCGACCTCGTGCTGCGCTCGTGGAGAAACTACGTCGGACCCCGCTGGGGCGCAATGCCCGTCGACCAGCTGCGCGCCGTCGAGCTGCAGGACTGGCTGCTGACACTGCCCGCCGCCACCGCCGATACCGCCCTGCTCACCCTGCGCAAGGTCTACGCCTGCGTCTCGACCTTCATCCGCCTGCCGCTCGACCCCTTCGCCGCCAGCGTCAGGTACACCATGCCCACCAGAAAGACCCGCGAGCGCTCAAAGCGCGTCTACACCCTCGACGAGGCCCTGGGCGTCCTCGACGAGCTGCGCGGCAACCCCCTGGAGCCCGCGTTCATCCTCGCGTGCTTCGGCTCCTGCCGCTCGGGCGAGTCGCTGGGCGTGCGCACCGAGGAGGTGTTGCACTGGGAGCGTAGCGGCACCGTCCTCGCCTCCGCCGACATCTGCCGCCAGATGCAGCAGTCCGGCACCGAGCCGGTGGGCGCCCTCAAGACCGCCAAGTCCGCCCGCACCGTCGTGATCCTGCCGCAGGCCGCCGACCGCCTCGTCGAGATAGCGGCCTCGCGCGCCGCCGAGGGCCGCGAGTGGCTGAGCGACCGGGGCGACGGGCTGCCCATGAACCGCAGCATTTGCAACGACCGTTGGCGGAAACTCTGCGCCGCCCGCGGCATCGAGCACATCCCGTGGTCGAACCTCCGCAACTCATGGCGTACGATAGCGGAGGTCGAGCTTCGCCTGCCGTGGGACCTCATCGAGATGCTGATGGGCCACGCCCTCCCCGGCGTGTCGGGACGGCACTATATCCGCCCCACCGCCGAGCAGGTCGTCCGCGCCGCCTTCGACGCGCTTGGGATAAGTTAGGATATTACCCCGCAAAGCAGCAGGTAGATGGCACGCAGTTAGTTGTGGCAATATTAAGATTCACAGCCCAAAACCACCGCAAAGGGGACAGGCACCTTTGCGGTGGTTCCCACAAACATCTCGATCCGTAACAGTTGGAGTCCATTTTTCGGCC
The DNA here is from genome assembly GCA_046883645.1 of Collinsella sp. Classification (GTDB taxonomy): domain Bacteria; phylum Actinomycetota; class Coriobacteriia; order Coriobacteriales; family Coriobacteriaceae; genus Collinsella. Next base: position 18,405 of record JBKTBE010000005.1, read on the forward strand.
CACCTGTTACAGATTGAGACATTCAAATTCCGCTGAGAAGATAATCTCGGTCTGTAACAGTAACTCGGCGAAATCGACCCTAGATGTTACAGATCGAGACAAACGACCGATATCGACCTAAATAATCTCAATCTGTAACATCTAGCCCGTTTTCGGCCTTACAACTGTTACAGATCGAGACAAAGCAACGAAACAAGCCGCCGCAAGGGGAACTTCTGTGGTGGCTTGGGGTCGCGCTACTCACCGAGCATCTCTTGGAGCTTGGCTGCCACGGCATGTCCCAAGCTCTCGTGGCTTTCGGGCATCATATGCAGATAGTCGATATCGCCCGGCTCGGCAAAGTCGGCGGCATTCAAAAAGTCGCAGCCAAACTGCTCAGCCACATGTGCGTAATACTCACCAAAATGCTCCGAGACCTCGACGGAACGCTCGTCAAAATCGGTCATATATACATCGGCGATTTGCGGCTTGATCTTGATAGGTGCCATCAGCAGAATACGCGGGCAGGGTGCGGCATTGGTCCAGGGAAATGCACGCACCGCACGAATCAGCGCCATGGCGCCACGGGCAATATCGGAGGCCGTCACACCAAAGACCGTCTTGCAATCGTTAGTTCCCAGCATAATAACGATCGCATCCAGCGGCTTATGAGCCTCGAGCAGCATCGGCAGCGCGCGGATGCCGTTAAGATTGGTGTCCAAATGGCACATGTCGTCGCGTACCGTCGTGCGGCCGTTGAGGCCTTCTTCAATTACATGCCAGCCCTCGCCTAAGTCACGTTGGGCCACGCCGCACCAGCGCACATCCTGCGCATAGCGCACCGCGGTGCCGTCGCGCATGCCCGCCGGATCGTAACCATAGGTGTTGCTGTCGCCAAAGCATAGAACGTTTTTCATCGTAAGCCCCTCGCTCAGTAAAAAGCCGACGGAAGCAGCCTCTCCCGTCGGCTCGGCCTATCTGTCAGCACGTACCGATTACAGGTACTTGCGCCAATCGTCCTCGTCCTCATCATCCTCGGTAGCAGCCTGGGCCTGCTCGGCGGCGCGAGCTGCCGCAGCGCGAGCGGCAACCTGAGCATAGGACTCCTCGTTGCGCTCGGGGAAGTTTGCCAGCACGTGCTCGAACTTGGCAAAATCCTCATCCCAGCGCGTAGAAGGCACGGCAAAGAAGACTTGCTTGACCTTAAAGTCGCCCGACGCGAGCTCCTTGCGGAAGAGCTCGGCCACGGCCTCTGCGTCAAAGCCGTTGTTGTCGCAGCCCCAAGCACCCAGCACGAGCTTCTCGCGACCCAGCTCGTCGCAGATGGCAAGCACAAAGCGAATGCGGTCGCGCAGGGCATCCAGCAGAGCATCGTCGCTCACGCGATACTCCTGGCGGGCGCGCTTAACGTTGGGCGCGGCGGCCACGATCACGTCGGCGTATGCATGCACGTGGTTGCGGTCGAAGCGCACCGCAGGCACCACTAGGGCGCGGTTACGATAGAGCTCGCAGTTGATGTTGCGGCGACGGTTCTCGCCGTACCATTTGCGCTGCTTATCGAGAACGTTGTACAGATACGAATCGGCGCACAGTGTGGCCTCCTGGCCCAGATAACCCTGAATATAGCCACCGCCCGGGTTGGTGAACGAGGCAAAGGCGAGCACGGCCATGTCGCAGAACTGCGCATAGCCACGACCGTTGTCCAAGATGGCCTGCGTGGCGGAGGCATCGAGCACGGTGACCTCAGGCAGAGACGCAGCAGGCTCCTCAGCAGGCGCGGACTCAGCTTCGGCGATTTCCTCGGCAGGCTCCTCGACGGGCTCAGGAGCTGCCTCGGTCTCGGGCGCTGCCTCGCTCTCGGGTGCCGCCTCGACCTCGGCAGCCTCCGCGCCCTCGACGTCCTCGGCAACCTGTTCTTCGGTGGCCACAGCACTCTGAACCTTGGCCTTCATCGCCGAGACAAAGCCGGCAGGCATACCGTCAAACTCGCGAACACCGGCAAGCGAACGCTCGATATCCTTGGCGCACGCTTCGGACACAGTTGCCACGTGACGCTCGGCGGCCTTGGCACGGGCCTCGCGCTTGGGATTGGGCTGACCCGCTCGGTTGGACCTGCGGTTACGGTTCCTGTTGTCGACGTCTGCCATAAGTGGTCACCTTTCTCGGTCTCTGCCGCTATCGGCTTTTCCCATCCATGATACCCCGCCGCGTACAAAAAAGACGGCCCCGAAGGACCGCCTTTCGCATCGATTTGCACGCACGGCAAGCACCGCCGCAATTCGCCACTAGTCGCGACGGCCGAGGATGTTCAGAATGCGCAGGAACACGTTGATAATATCCACGAACAGGTTAGAGGCCATGAGCACGGCGTTGGGCAGCGTAGGCGGCACCGTCGTGGCAACATAGGTGTCGTAGCCAATAAAGCCAGCGAACACCACAATCACGATCAGGTCGGTGATGGACTGCGAAACGCCCATGAACATCAGCACGATCTCAACCAGAATAGTGGCGAGCAGAATACCAAAACCGATGCCATACACACGCTGGAAAAACTTGGGGAAGGTCACGCCAAGCGCGCCAAAGACAAAGGTGATGGCGGCCGTGGCGATAAAAGCGGTGTTGATGGTGGGCAGGTCATAGTTGGCAAGGCCAAACGACGCGGTCAGGCCAAAGGTACTCGCAAAGATTACGTAGCCCACAAGGGACAGGCCCACGGACTGCTTGCTGGCGGCGGCCGACATCATGACCATGCCGACGATGGTCAAAATAAACGAGCCAAAGACCAGCGGCAAGGCGGCGCCGCTCATCATCATGCGCGCAAACGACATGGTGCTCGTAAAGTAGGCGCCGGCGCCCATGGCGCAAAAGCCCAAGAAGATCAGGGCAGACATGGCGAGATTGTACGCGCGCGGCGACATCTCCTTGGCGCGGCTTGCGCCGCTCTCGACGGGGCCGTTCTGATAGCCCTGGATATCGTTCATACTTCGTCCTTTCAAAAAGCGCACGACAGCGCCGTAGGTAACAAGATTCCTGCCATTGTACCCGAATGCCGCACGTCCTTACCTACGGCGCTCGCCCTCAAGCGTACGATCAAAGGCCCAGACCCACCAACGCATCACGTGTGTCTGCGAGCCGTCTGCCCGCTCGCGCGTCTGGTCCTCCAGATACAACTCGGTCGCGTGCCCGCCAAAACGCACCTTATATGTTGCCGTACGGATGCCGTGGACCATCAGGCCAAACCCGGTGGTCGAGATAATTTCGTCGATCGTAAAACAACGGCCGTCGACCCAGCAGACGGTGACCGGCACGACTTGTCCGCCCGCGAGGATGCGAGCCACGACGTCCACATACTGCTTGTGTACGCGCCGAGTTTTGCCGTCTGTCTGTCGATATTCCATGCCTCCTATTATCGAACGCATGTTTGCATGTTGTAAAGCGAACAGACTGTGGTTTTGGAGTGTCGTAGTAATCGCACGTGTCCGCATGGCGTGTTAGCAAAAAGAACACCCGCGGTCAACAGGGCTAATATTCAATTTTAGTGCCAAAAAGTTCACTTCTCCCATCAGAACTCGGTAAAGAGACCCGCAGGAGGTGATACGATTTATCATGTTTTTGTAACGTGTCTGCAAACTTCGAGAAAGCCCATATATGGACGTAACGTTCTCAACCTTCCTCGGCCAAATTGTGTCGAACCCAGTCCTTGCCGTCACCGTGATCCTCGCGTTGGGCGCCATCTTCGTCAATGGATGGACCGACGCGCCCAACGCCATCGCGACCTGCGTCACTACGCGTTGCATGCCCGCCCGCGCCGCCATTCTCATGAGCGCCGCATTCAACTTCCTCGGCGTGCTCATCATGACGCACTTTAATGCGAGCGTCGCCAACACCATCTCACATATCGTCGACTTTGGCGGAAACAGCACCATGGCGCTCGCCTGTCTGTGCGCGGCGCTGTTCTCCATCGTCGTCTACGGTGCCACAGCGTCGCGTTTTGGCATCCCCACCTCGCAAAGCCACAGCCTTATCGCCGGCCTGACCGGTGCCGCTATCGCCCTCGGCGGCGCGAGCAGCGTCAACGTCCACGAGTGGATGAAGGTCATCTACGGCCTGGCGCTCTCCATCGGCCTGGGCTTTGTCATGGGCTGGGTCCTGTGCAAACTCGTCTCGATTCTTTTCGCCGCCGCCAACAGGCGACGTGCCAATGTCTTCTTTAAATACGCTCAGATCGCGAGCGCCGCGGCCATGAGCTTTATGCACGGCGCGCAGGATGGACAGAAGTTCATCGGCGTGCTCTTTTTAGGCGTGGCCTTCGCAAACGGCCAGACCAGCGTCGGCGATGCCGGCATCCCCATCTGGATTATGCTGCTGTGCTCGGCCACTATGGGTATCGGTACCAGCGTGGGCGGTGAGCGCATCATCAAGTCCGTCGGCCAGAGCATGGTTAAGCTCGAGAAGTATCAGGGCTTCTCCGCCGACCTCGCGGGCGCCGCGAACCTGCTGCTTGCCACCCTTACCGGCATCCCCGTGTCCTCCACACACATCAAGACCTGCGCCATCATGGGCGTCGGTGCCGTCAAGCGCCTCTCGGCCATCAACTTCGGAGTCGTCAAGGACATGATGTTCACCTGGTTCTTCACCTTCCCCGCCTGCGGACTCATCAGCTTTGTCATGGCCAAGCTGTTCATGATGTTCCTCTAATCAAACCGAACGTCCATCCGGACCGCAACACTTCGCCCACCCGTCTTCGCCTCGAAAGGACCCACCCATGGCAAAGAAACCCGATTCGTTCTACTTTGACAACTACGTCGCTTGCGCCGACCTCGCCGTCCAGGCCGCAGAGCTGCTCACCAAGATTTTTGAGAACTTCGATCCCGCGCAGATTCACGACATGCTCAATAAGATGCATGCGATTGAGCATGCGGCAGACAAGAAGCACCACGAGCTCGAAGACGCCCTGCTCACCGCCTTTATCACCCCGCTCGAGCGCGAGGATCTGGATCTGATGAGCTGCGCGCTCGACACCGTGCTCGACCGCATCGAGGGCGTCGTGCAGCGCGTCTACTTCACCAACATCCAGAGCATCCATCCCGACGCCATCGTCATCGCCCACAAGGTGACTGACGCCTGCCGCGCCATGAAAGACCTGATGGTCGAGCTGCCCAACTACCGCAAGTCCAAGACCCTGCGCGAACTCGTCATCCAGATCAACACCATCGAGTCCGAAGCCGACGAGCTCTACATCAACGCCATGCGCAACCTGCACGTTAACGGCAAGGATCCGCTCGAGGTCATCGCTTGGCGTGACGTCTACGCCTTCCTGGAGTACTGCGCCGACTGCTGCGAGAATGTGGCCGATGTTGTGGATTCGATTGTCATGAAGAACAGTTAATTGGGGGTACGTATCCCACCGGTCGCGGGCCCGACCACTAATACCTTTTTCACTCCGGCTGCAAGCAGAGTCGTTCAAAAGGTATTAGTGGTCGGGCCCGCTCCCTTACGTACCACCATTGGGAACTTTGGCTGATACTTTGAAAGCAATGAGGCTTTTGTTGACAGGGCCTTTGAGCCCGATTGGGAACTTTGGGACCGCCTTAAACGTTTGGCTGGATCGGGCTTTGGGTACCCTTTGTTTTGCTTTGGGTTGATACACTGAATTTGGAGGGCTTGGTTGTGAGTTATTTGGATCTGGCTCGGGGTCGGTATTCTTGTCGTGAGTTTGAAGATCGGGCTGTGGAGCAGGCTGTGGTGGATGCCATTGTTGAGGCTGGGCGGATTGCTCCTTCTGCTTGTAATAATCATCCTTCTCGTGTGATGGTGCTGGATACGCCTGAGCTTCTGGAGAAGGCTGCTGCTTGTCAGCCTCGGTTTGCTCGTGATGGATCTATCTTTGGCGCTCCGCTCATCTTCCTTATTTGTAGCGTTACCGAAGACGCTTGGGTGCGCCCGTATGACCAGATGAATTCCAGTGAAATCGATACGTCCATAGTGTGCGATCAGATGATGATGGAGGCCACCGAGCAGGGCCTGGGAACGTGTTGGGTATGCCATTTTAAGCCCGAGGTGGCACAGGAGCAGTTCAATCTGCCCAAGGGCGTCTATCCCTATCACATGCTCGTCTGCGGATATCCTGCCGACCACATCGCCGATTCCGAGCATCGCGAGGCCCGTACCATTCCCCTCTCCGACTTCCTCCTCAAGTAGATTTTGGGACATGCCCTAAAACCTATCCTTGACCGCTCACCGGTTCGCCGAGTTCTGCGCCACTATGTGCAGGGCTCGGTTTTTTATGTTGCGCGCCCCGGTACAGTCATAAAAAAGGACCCGCAAGCTGCGGGTCCTTTCTAGGCACTAAATTGTAGGCCGAATGTTAGTCCAGGTCGTCGGCAGCGAAGTTGTCGATCGGGGCGAAGGGATCGGCCACGGGGACAACCGGGTCAGCGACGGGCAGCGGCTCGGCGGGAACAGTCACCGCAGGAGAAGCGGCAGAACCGACCGGCGTGGAGGCCATGAGGTCGGCCGGGAAGGAGTTCTGGGCATCGTCCATGAAGTGCTGGATGAGCTTGAGATACTCGGCCTTGAACTCCTCACGAGAAGCCTTGAGACGATCGATCTCCTCGAGCTCAGCCTGCTTTTCGGTCAGAGCCTGGCGGATAACCTCGCGGGCCTTGGCGTCAGCCTCGTTGCGAATACGCTCAGCGTTCTCATTGGCATCGTTGACGATGGTCTCAGCGGTCTGCTGGGCAGCGATCAGGGCAGCGGAAATCTGGCGCTCCTGAGCGGAGAAGTCAGGGGCGGGAGCAGCCACGGGGGCGGCAGGAACGGCCTGGGCGGGGGCATCCTGAGCCTGGGCAAGCTGAGCCTGCGCATCGGCAAGCTGCTGCTCGGTAGCAGTCAGACGACCCTTAAGGTCGACGATCTTAGCGAGCATAGCGTCAACCTCAGAGGACAGCGTCTCCAAGAAGACGTCGACCTCAGCAGGATCGTAGCCACGCTTGGCCTCAGAGAAAGTCTGAGCCTGGATGTCTGCAGGGGTAATAGCCATAACAAGTCTCCTTTTTCATCGCCTCGGCGCTACACGCCCGACGTAAGTTACTAAGACAGTTCTACACGAGTATACCTATAAGAAGCTGCAGAACCAGTCTCTGCACCAACTGCAACGCAATAATCGCAACGACCGGCGAAAAATCGATACCGCCCATCGGCGGGATGAAACGACGGAACAGGTTGAGCCACGGACCGCACACGCTATCAAGCACCGCGGCAATATCCTGAAGCAAACCACCCTGCTTCATGGGAATCCACGTCATAAAGCAGTAGACGACAATGAGCGTGGAATAGAAGTTGAACAGCGTATTGACCAGCTGGACGATAGTGTAGATGTTGATGGGAATCTCCTCGTCTTGTCTTTACTTAAGGTAGCCGTCGGCACGAAGCTTCTTGAGATCGGAATCTTTGACCTCGCAACCGGCGGGCAGCACCATGAACACGCGGTCGCCCACCTCCTTGACCGTGGCACCCAGACCGCAGGCAAAGCCGTAAGAGAAGTCCAAGACGCGCTTGGCAACTTCGGTGCGTACGCCCACAAAAATCAGTGCGACAGGCTGCTTGGTGCGAACGCGGCGCACCACGGTCTCCACGTCGTCATAGCTCTCGGGGCGCAGGACATAGGCCGGCAGCTGCGGTGTGGCGTTGATGATATTGCTCGCATAGGCCGAGGCATCGCTCGGTGCAGGCGCAGGCGCAGCGGCGGCACGGGCGCGGGTGTTCTCGGCGTAGCTCGACGGCGTGTCATAGGCACCAGGACGATAACCGCTCGCAACACTGTCCTGCGAGCGCGAAGGCGGGTTATACGTCGTGGCATGGCGGGAGTCATCGCCGACCAGCTGCCCGGAGCGTGTATACACGGCAACCGACTCAGCTTCACCACGGCGCGTCTGACCAAGCAGGCCGTTGCTCGGCTCGTCTTGGGTGTAGAAGCCCTCGCCCGAAGCACCGCTGTAGCCGTTGCCCTGATAGCCATCGTCATAGCCATCATCGTAGCCGTAGTCGTCGTCCTGGCCATAACCCTGGTCGTAACCCTGCTGGCCGCCCAGGTGCATCTTATTTTTAATCTCGTCAAGGAAGCCCATGGTTGTGTCCTCTCGCGGTTTAGTGCAGGCGCCCCGATAATCAGTGCGCACTTCAGAGCCTTATTTTACTGCAAACTCCGGGCTAAATACTACCCTGCCCAGGCGAACGAGCGTAGAGCCCTCCTCAAGGGCAGGCTCAAAGTCTTCGCTCATGCCGCAGGAAAGCTCAGGCAGGTTCAAATCGGGATGCGCCGCCTCCAGCTCATCCCTCAGCTCACGAAGCCCCGCAAAGGTGCGGCGTGCCACATCCTTATTCCCCCGGGGCGCCATAGTCATAAGCCCCTGTACGCAAATTCCCTCAAGTTCCGCAAGCTCACCCGCGGCGGCGCGAATCTCATCGGGCGAAAAGCCTCCCTTCGACTCCTCACCACTCACATTGACCTCAATGAGCACACGCTGGGGGCTGGCGAGTTCGCCTGCCTCAATCTTGCGGGCAGCACGGCTCGAGATCGCCTGCGCCAGATGCAGCGAACCCACCGAGTGAATCAGCTCGGCTGAGCCCAGCACCGCATTGATCTTATTGGTCTGCAGGTTGCCGATCATATCGAAGCGCACCTCGGGCAGCTCCGGATGCTCCGCCAAACCTGTGAGCTTGCGAACCAGCTCCTGCGGGCGATTCTCGGCAAAATGGCGATACCCCGCCTGGATGGCGGCAACGGTCTCATCGACACCAACGGTCTTGGACACGGCAATGAGGCGCGCGGCGTCGTGGGGACGGCCCGCGCGATCGAGCGCCGCATAAAAACGTTCCAGAATCTGCTCGCGGCGAGCGCGCATCAAGTCCAAATAGTTATCCATTGCCAATCGCCTCCGCTGACAGCCAAACAAGTAGTCCCATGCTAACGCAAGAGCGCGGCCCCGCATGTGCAAGGCCGCGCTCACTTAGGTATTTACAATCTTTCGACGAACGGGGTTACTTACTCCTCGTCGTCCTCGCCATCGTCCTCATCCTCAAGATGATCGAGCAGGTAGCGAAGACCCTCGCTGACCTCGTTAACGGGCACCTTGGCAACGTAGCGTGCATCGACGGCGGGCCTCATGATAACACCCTCGCCCGAAGGCACGCGCATGCTCTCGAGCTCATCCTCATCAGTGCAGGCGATATCACCGGCAGTCATACGCTGTCCGGTCAACAGGAAGGTCAGACGGCAGGCGGCATCGATGGAAATCGAGGCGATGCGATCGAGATAGCGCGATACCATGATGGCGCGGCGCAGGTCGTCATAGTTGCTGTCGTCGTCCATAAAATCGCCCGTGTCCATGCGGTTAAAGGTGCGGAAGAACTTCTCGTAGGCGGCGTGCACTGGCTCGTCCTCGACGGCCAAGTTGCAGATGATGGACATGTCGTTGGTGACGAGCGCAGAAAGCGAAGAGCCCAGCACCTGGTAGACGGCCTCAGCCTCGGCCTCGACCGTGCCGACAAGCTCCTTGGGCAGCGAGATGTCGGCCTTGATCATATGACGCGTGGCGCGGCAAATCTGGCGAACCTTATCGGTCATGCGCTGCAGGTTAAAGTCGACGTAGATGATCGTCTGCAGCAAGCGGAAGTCGGAGGCGACCGGTGACTGCGTGGCAATCAGGTTGTAGCAGACGGCCTCCAGGTTGGCGCAGCGTGCGTCAATCGAAAGCGTACGCTTCTTGGTCTTGGTGGCGAGCTTGCGGTCGTCGGTCACATAGGCCTTCACGGCATCGTGGAGGGCCAGATCGACGGCCTCGTAGATGCTCAGCATCTCGTGACGGGCCTCGATGAGCTGACGGGAAAACAGTTTGCGCATGGTTCACTCCAATCAGTTGGGTGCGGTCATGCCGCCCGCACAGTGAATACGCACCGGACCAGATCCGATCGGCTTGGGACTAGTCGCACCGATCAGCCAAAGCGGCCGGTGATATAGTCTTCCGTCCGCGAGTCCACCGGGCTGGTGAAGATCGCGTCGGTTTGACCATACTCGATGAGCGTAGCGGGCTCGCCGGCAACTTCCTGCAAGAAGAACGCGGTGTAGTCACTGATACGAGCTGCCTGCTGCATTGAATGCGTGACGATGATAATCGTCATCTCGGGCGCCAGCTCGGCCATCAGATCCTCGACCTTAGAGACGGAAGTGGGGTCGATGGCGGAGCAGGGCTCGTCCATCAGGAGGACATCGGGTTGCACCGCAAGCACGCGCGCGATGCACAGACGCTGCTGCTGACCGCCCGAGAGCGCCAAACCATCCTTGTTGAGCTGATTGGATACCTCTTTCCAGAGGTTGGCGCGCTTGAGCGATTCTTCCACGATGTCATCGAGGTCGCTTTTGCTAGTCACGCCCTGCAGACGAGGGCCAAAGGCGACATTCTCGTAGGTGGATTTGGGAAACGGGTTGGGCTGCTGAAAGATCATGCCCACGCGACGACGGAGATCGACCGGATCGACACCCTCGGCATAGATATCGTTGCCGTCGAGCGTCATGGTGCCCTCGACGCGCGTGCCCTCAATCAGGTCATTCATGCGGTTGATGCAGCGCAAAAACGTCGACTTGCCGCAGCCCGAAGGGCCAATGAAGGAGGTGATGGCGTTTTTGGCGATGTTGAGGTCAAGCCCCGTCAGCGCATGAAAGTCACCGTACCAAAAGTTGAAATCCTTGGCCGTAATGGCCGCTTGCTCCAACGCGGGAGCGGACTGATAAACGGACATGGGACTCCTTAACTAGCGACGCTTGCGCGACAGGAAGCGCGCAAACAGGTTGAAGGCCAAAATGATCACCATCAGCAAGAGCGCGGTGCCGTAGGCTGCGTTCATGTTGATGCCGTCGTTGGCAAGCAGGTACAGGTGAACGGTCATGGGACGACCGGAATCGAGCGGCGAAATAGGTAGATTGATGGCCTGGCCCATGGTGTAGAGCACCACGGCGGTCTCGCCGATGGCACGGCCGATGGCAAGGACGATGCCCGTGGCAATGCGGCCAAAGGCCGAAGGAAGCACGATCTTGGAGACGACCTGCCACTTGGTAGCGCCCAGGCCGTACGCGCCCCAACGGATATAGCGCGGAACGGCGCGAATGGCTTCTTCGGTGGTGCGCATGACGATGGGAAGCATCAAGAGCGCGAGCGCCAGAGCGGCCGAGACCATCGAAAGGCCCAGGCCCATAGCCTCGACAAACAAGGCGTAGCCAAACAGGCCCATAACGATGGAGGGCACCGAGGCCAAAGCGTCAGCAGCGTAGCGAATGAGCTCGACGACCTTGCCCTGCTTGGCGTACTCGGCCAGATAGACGGCTGCCAGCACAGCGATCGGCGTGCAGATAAGCATGGCGAGCGCCGTCACGTAGACGGTCGAGACGATCGTGGGCCAAATTCCGCCCTCGGCGTTGACGCCCTGGGGCCAACCGAAGATAAAGTCGAGCGAGATGTGTGGCAGGCCGTTGATGACCACGTAGGCGATGATAGCGACCAGCACCAGCGTGGTGATGTAGGCAGCGGCGCGGAACACGCCGAGCATGATCTTGTTGGACAGGTCCTTGTTGATGCGGCCCTTCTTGCCGTGGGAAAGGGCACGCTTGATGCGCTCGCGCGACGAGGTCGTATCGACCGTCGTGTCAACGGAATCGGACATAGCCTACCCCCTCTTCTTCTTGGAAATCAGACGGACGATGCCCACCAGCGTGGCGGAGATGATAAACAGGACCACGCCCATGCCGAACAGCGCCGAGCGATGCAGACCCGAGGAATAGCTCATGTCGAGCGCGATCTGGCTCGTGAGCGTCGAGATGGGGCTCGCAATGCTGTCGGGAATAACCGGGGCGTTACCCACGACCATGAGCACGGCCATGGTCTCGCCGATGGCACGGCCCATACCCAGCACGATGGCATCAACGATACCCAGCTTCGCGGCAGGTAGCACGACCTTATAGATGGTCTGCCACTTTGTGGCGCCCATGGCATACGATGCCTCGCGAATGCCCATGGGAATGGAATTGAGAGCATCGATGGTGAGCGTGGTGATGGTAGGGACGATCATGATGGCGAGCACAAACCACGCCGTCAGCGCACCAAAACCAAGGCCGCCGGTCAGTTGTGCGATAAACGGGCGGATGATGATCATGCCAAAGAAGCCGTAGATGATGGAGGGTATGCCCGCCAGCAGGTCAACGGCGGGGCTGATGAGCTTGCGCACGCGCTTGCTGGCAATCTCGACCAGGTAAACGGCCGTACCCACGCCCAGCGGCACGCCCATGGCGAGCGCACCGACGGTCACCAGACCCGAGCCAGCAAGCAGCGACAAGATGCCGTAGTGGCCCTCGGAAGGCGCCCACGTAAAGCTAAAGAAGTCAGCCAGACCGATGTCAGTAAAGACGGGCAGCGCCGAGTACGTGGTAAAGACAAAAATCAGGATGACGGTAACGACCGCCAAGAACGCGCAGGCAAAGAAGATCCACTGCAGCGCCTTCTCCTTGATATAGGTACTGCGCGATACGAGCGCCAGCTCGCGCTTCTTGGGCGTCTGAACATTCTGCTCAGTCTGGGAGTTTTCCTGTGCTTCCATGCTACTCACTCCCCTTCTCGTCGTTGGTGACGGGAATAAAGCCCGCCTCGCGAATCTGCTTGTCCATCTTTTCGGACGTCACATAGTCGATGTAATCCTGCGCCTGCTGCGAAGGCACACCCTTCACAAAGAAGTAAAGGTCGCGCGAGATGGGATAGCCGCCACTCGCGACCGTCTTCTCGGACGCCTCAACATGATTGACCGAGACGGCCTTGACCGAGGTCTTGGCGTTGAGGCTATCGACGAAGCCCAGCGAAATGTAGCCGATGGCCCCACGCGAACGAGATACCACGTCGCGCACCTGGCCCGTACCCGAAAGAACGGCCGAGCGGCGATCGAACGGCGTGCCATCCATCACGATGGTACGGAAGGCCTCGCGCGTACCGGACGCCTCGTCTCGGTTGATGACCTGAATCCTCAGGTCCTCGCCACCGACCTCTTTCCAATTGGTAATCTTGCCGGCGTAGATATCGCGGAGCTGCTCGGTCGAGAGGTTATCGACGGGGTTGTCGTCGTTCACGATGACCGCAATACCGTCGTGGGCAATGACGATGGGAGTCAGGCCCAGATCCTGTTCGTCGGCATTGAGTCCACGGGAGGAGCTGGCGATATCGGCCGTGCCGGCGCTGACGGCCTCGATCCCAGCGGAAGAACCCAAACCGGAAACGAGCACGTCGATGCCGGTCTCCTCCTTAAAGCCCTCGGCCGCAATCTCGGCGATAGGAAGGCAGGTCGTGGAGCCGGCCACGGTAATGGAAGAGGTCGAAGATCCCGAAGAACAGGCGCACAGCGTAAGCGTAAGCACAGCGGCGCTCAGAACCGATACGATCTTTCTCATAGCATCACGCCGATCGCAGCATGGCGCCCACAGGTGCCGTCCTCGTTACGGTAGGAATAAAAGCGGTCGTTCTGACGCACGGTCGAAAGCTGGGTATCCACGATGTTATCCGCGTCGACACCGACATCTACCAGCGCCTCGCGAATGGCAGCGGAAAGATCAAGCATGCGAGAGGTATTCGCATCGATGCAAGAGAACTCGGCGGCAAAGCGATCCATGAGTTCCTGGGATACCTCATATTCGTCACCCAAGATATGGGGGCCGATATAGGCGGAAACGTCGCTCGCATCGCAACCGGCAGCATCGCAAAGCGCCTGGCACGCCTTGGCGGAAATACGTGCAATCGTGCCCTTCCAACCGGAGTGCACCACGGCAAATCCGCCGGGGGCCACCAGCACCACGGGAACGCAGTCGGCAAAGCAGAGCAGCACGGGCACGTTATGCGCCGTGCAGACGATGGCATCACAGCCCTCGGCAATCTGCTCGCGAACGTCCTCAAGGTCATCGGCGCCGTTCGAGGTCACCGCAACGATATGATCACCATGGACCTGATTGGGAACGAGCAGGTTGTGCTCGCACTCGGCGGCACCCATAGCCTCGAGCGCACGACGACGATTTTCTTGAACAGCAAAGGGGTCATCGCCAACATGCGAGCCCAAGTTGAGTGAGGAGTACGCATCTTCGGAAACGCCACCGGCGCGCTCGGTGAAGGCAAAGCGAACATCGGATGTCGCGCCCTCCACCAACGTAACTCCATCATGGTCGACACGCGAAACGTTGTCCGCACGTGCTGCCATACTAAAGCCTCCTAATAACACAAGTACCGCGGCATCGCCGCTACAGCCCGCGTTTATACGGCTGTCATACTTCTCTAAAAGGATACCTGCTGCGCTGGAGGCAATCGTAAAGGGAACGTAAAGAGATTGGAGGTTCTAGTTTACAAAGTCGAAATAAAAAGGGCGCGTCCATACGGACACGCCCCTGCGCACAACAATGCAAAGAACGACTTAGAAGCTACCGCGCTTCAGGAAGTCGGGAAGCTCGAACTGATCGTTGCCAAAGTTGGGCAGCTCGGTGCCACCGACGTTGCGGGTCGGAGCGGCCTGAGCCGGGCTCGTGGCAGGAGCGGTGCGCTGCGGCTCAGCGGAGGCAGCGGCCTTGCTCTGAGACTGCTGAGCAGCAAAGAGCTCGTCCTGACGGTTGACGTTGGAGTCGGAGAAGCCCGTAGCGATGACGGTGATACGCACCTGATCGCCCAGGGACTCGTCGACAACGGTACCGAAGATGATGTTGGCCTCGGGGTCGACGGCGTTGGCGACAACGTCGGCGGCGTCGCTGATCTCCTGGATGCCCAGGTCCTTGGAACCGGCGATGGAGAGCAGCACGCGCGTGGCACCATCGATGGAGCTCTCGAGCAGCGGGCTGGAGATGGCCTGCTGGGCAGCGTCGACGGCACGGGTGTCCCCAGAAGAGGTACCGATACCCATCATGGCGGTACCGGCCTGCTTCATGATGGTCTTAACATCGGCGAAGTCCAGGTTGATGATACCGGGGACGGTGATGAGGTCGGTGATGCCCTGGGTGCCCTGGGAAAGGACGCCATCGGCAATCGCGAAGGCCTCGAGCATGGTGGTCTTCTTTTCGGCGATGTCGAGCAGCTTATCGTTAGGGATGACGATCATGGTGTCGACGCAATCGGAGAGGGTCTTAATGCCCTCCTCGGCGCTCTTCTTGCGCTTGCGGCCCTCGAAGGTGAAGGGCTTGGTCACGACGGCGACGGTCAGCGCACCGACCTCGTTCATCGCGATATCGGCAACGATGGGAGCAGCGCCGGTACCGGTGCCACCGCCCTCGCCGCAGGTGATGAACACCATGTCGGCACCAGCGAGCGCCTCGGCAATGTCGTCGCGGGACTCATCGGCAGCCTTGCGGCCAACCTCGGGGTTGGCGCCGGCGCCCAGGCCGCGGGTAAGGTCGGTGCCGATGTGCACCTTGATATCGGCATCAGAGATCGCGAGTGCCTGAGCATCGGTGTTGATGGCAACAAACTCGACGCCGCGGATGCCCTCTTCGATCATTCGATTGACCGCGTTGGTACCGCCGCCGCCGACGCCGACCACCTTAATGACGGCAAGGTAGTTGTTGATCTCTGTCTCGTGCATGTCGGTCCTCCGAACAAAGGTTATAGCCATAGCATGGGTCGACCCCTGCGCACATTAACCTTCAGGTTGAAAGTAAATGCAAAGGTAAACCGTATTATGGTTGCACATTATGAACGTATCAGTCAAATAATTGACCGTGAAAACCAAACAAACCAGATAAACGGCGTGGTATGGCCACTCAACAAAGCATCAACCAGCGCTATGAGGTCGGAGCATTCCTAAATGTGTAGTTGCCCGGAGAGCGCACATTGATATACGTTACGCCCTCTACCTGCGAAAGCAACTTGGTGACTACGCGTTCCTTCTTGGCGATATCGTCCGAATCGCCCAGCGACACCTCAATGCCGTTATTGAGGTTTGCCGAGATGGCTTCGACCGAAGGCGTGGAAATATCCTTGACTTGTCCCAAGAACTCGCTCGAAAAACCACGCACATAATCCAGGCCGGCCTTAACGGCCTTGGAGCTCACCGCCTGGCCGGAAACTGGAGCGACATCCGCCGAGACATCAGTCAGCAACACCGCGCCATAGTGCTTAGCGAGCGCCAGTGCGGCATCGATGCCGGTCAGGGTATTTGAGCCCTGCCCTGTCGTGATGACGTTGCCCTGGTCGTCCACTTCGACCGACGTCGACAGCGGGGCGATCCAGGTGTCATCATCCCCGATGGCCCAGGCTAGGTCATCGGAGCTGATATAGGCAATTGCGATGACCTTGCGCTCCATAGGCGTAATGATGAGCGTATGCGGGAACTGACGCTGAACATCCACGCCCGAGACCCACGGGTTCTGCTTGAGGTCCTCGGTAATCTGGTCGGGATCGACGTTAAAAAGCGACGTTCCCTCGGGCAAATCGATCAGCTGGATAGCATCGTGCTTCGTCACATGCTCGCTGCCTTGAATCTGAATATCAGTGGCGGTAAACAATCCAGAGTTAATCACCACGATGGCAACGACGACGAGCACGGCCAAGACGGCCAGAACGCCGCCCACGATTTTGCCTTTGCCTGTAACGACAGAAGCGGCGTCTGATGTTTTATTTGCCATCGCCCCAAGTGAAGACAACGGGTTGACGCCTTTTTTACCCGAAGGCTTCTTGGCGGTAGCCGGCACCGATGTCAGCGAGCGCGGTTTCGATGCGCCCAGCGTGCGACCCGGACGCAGCGTTTTAGTTCCCGTCGGTGGCTTAGGAGTTGCCATGGGACGGGCAGGCTTGGCGCCCATAACAGGCTTTGACGTCACCGAGGGACGCGAGGACTTTTTTGCGGCCGGACGATTACCGAGCTGCGAGCCGACGACCGGACGACTGGTCTGTCGAGCATGCCCGACAGACTTAGAGTGCGCGACGGTATTGCGTTGAGGTTTGGCAGGCGCGCCGGAACGCCCTCCGGCGCGGCGGAAGGTGGGTTTCGATGCTCTAGAAGCCGAGGAATTTAACTTCCGGTCTGAGCTCGATGCCATACGCCTCCCTCACCTTTCCGTGCACATGTCTGATAACCGCGGCAACGTCATCGGCCGAGGCAGTTCCGTTATTAACGATAAAATTAGCGTGAACGGGCGAAACTTCCGCGCCGCCAATCGAAAAACCCTTTAATCCACAATCCTCGATAAGCTTGCCCACGCTCGCATCGGGCGGGTTGCGAAAGACCGACCCGCAGGATGCGCGACCCATGGGCTGTGTACGCTTGCGCCTCGTCAGGTACCGCTCCATGCGCTCGCGAATGTCGGCCTTGGGCGCCGGTTTAAGCTTGAGCACGCACTCGAGGATGATCTCATTGCGGGGAAGGCTACATTCGCGGTAGCCCCAAGTGATCTCGGACCCCGCATAATGTTTGATACCGGATGCCGGGTCAAACGTTACGACATCCTCAACCAGCGAGCCAATCCACTCGGTCCGTGTGCCGGCATTCATAGATATCGCACCGCCAACCGAACCAGGGATGCCAACGGCAAACTCAAGGCCCGAGAGGCTACGCGACAGGGCATCGTTGACCAGGCGCGCAAACATCACGCCCGCACCGACCGTCAGCGTACAACCGTCATCGGCAACAACCGTGCGCTGAAACTCACGTCCGAGCGAAATGACGGCGCCGCGATAACCGCCATCGGCAACCAGCAGATTGGAGCCCTTGCCGATGATGACCCACGGCACCTGCTCGCGATCGAGCACCGCCACGGCGCGGCGGAGGGCATGATAGCTATGGCACGTCACAAAGAGGTCGGCCTTGCCGCCGATACGATAGCTCGTATGACGCGCAAGGCGCTCGTCCTCGATCACATCCGTGTCGATCATGCCCGAGAGCGCCATGACGGCGTTAAACAGACCCATTAGACTTAAGCGTCTTTCTTGGCAGTCAGATACTCAATGAACTCGGGACCGACGGTCGTAACGTCACCGGCACCCATAGTGAGCAGCAGGTCGCCCTCGCCCACCATCTGCTCGAGCTCCTGATTGAGCTCAAGACGGCTGGAGCAGTACACGACCTCCTTGCCAGGATGCTTGGCGCGCACGGTATCGGCGAGCATCTTAGAGGTGACACCCGGAATGGGCATCTCGCCAGCCGAGAACACATCAATCAGCAGCAGTTTATCGGCATTGGCAAATGCATCGGCAAAGTCGTCGCACAGGGCCTGCAGGCGCGAATAGCGGTGCGGCTGGAACACGACGTCGACGTGCTTGTAGCCCAGCGACGAAGCAGCAGCAAGCGTCGCCTTGATCTCGGTGGGGTGATGGCCGTAATCATCGACCACGGTGATGCCATCGATATCGCCCACGTGGGTAAAGCGACGGCGGACGCCCTCAAAGCTCGAGAGCGCCTTGGCGGCGGCGTCGATGTCAAGGCCCAGGACATGGGCGACGGTGAGCACCGCCGTGGCGTTGAGCATGTTGTGGTGACCGGGATTGCTCTTGATCTCCACAGCGTGCTCAGTGCCGTCCTCAAAGCGAACGATAAAATCGCTCTGGATGCCCTTGACATCCGGGTGCATGCAGACGATGTCGTTGCTCTCGGCAAAGCCGTAGGAAAGCACGTGACGGCCCGTCGACTTGGCGAGCTCGACCAGATGCGAGTCCTCACCGCAGACGATGACGGTGCCGTCCTCGCCCACCAGGCTCATGAATTTGGCGAAAGTTGCCTCGATCTCCTCGATACCCGAGTAGTGATCGAGGTGGTCGGCCTCGACGTTGGTCACGATGACCACGTTGGGGTTCAGGAACAGGAAGGAGCTGTCGGACTCGTCGGCCTCAGCGACAAAGTAGTCGCCCGAGCCGTTCTTGCCGTTCGTGTCATAGCCCTCGACGATGCCACCGATCAAGAAGCTCGGATCCAGACCCATGCGGTCGAGCATGGTGGCGCACATCGAAGACGTGGTGGTCTTGCCATGCGTGCCGGCAACAGCGACGGTGGTGTAGCCGTGGCCCAAAGCAGAGAGCATCTTGGCACGGGGCCACACGGGAATACCAAGCTCGCGAGCGCGCACGAGTTCAGGGTTGGACTCCGGAATAGCGGTGGAGACAACAACCACGTCGGGCTTGACCTCGTCGATCGTGGCGGCCTCATGGCCCACATGCACCTTCACACCAGCGCGGGTAAGCTGGCGGATATAACGTGACGTCTTAAGGTCGGAGCCGGTAACGGCATAACCGCGCTCGTGAAGAACGAGGGCGATGCCGCTCATGCCGGCGCCGCCGATACCGATAAAGTGGGCGCTCTTAAACTCGGGCGCGGAGGTTGCAGTCTGGGAATCAGCCATGTGCTCGTGTACTCCTTGCGTAAACACTGCCTGTAACCCGTTAACTGTACCGCACCTACCGCATCAGCGCGAGGGCGACCGACGATATCCCGTCTAACTAACGCAAACCCTCTACCGCATCCGCCAGAAGAGCGGCGGCCCTATCCTGAGCCAGACCACGCGCCGCCTGACGCATGGCGTCGCGCGCCGCCGCGTCATCGACCAGGTGCAGCAGTTCATCGGCAAAGGCAGAACCGTCGATATCGGCATCGGCGCAGAGCACGCCGGCCCCAGCGTCGACCAGATAACGGGCATTGGTGGTTTGGTGGTCGGCCGTCGCATGCGGGTACGGCACGAGCACCGAAGGCACGGCGAGTGCAGCGATCTCGGCCACGCTCGATGCGCCCGAACGCGAGAGCACCAAATCGGCAGCAGCCAGCATATCGCCCATGTTGTCGATGTAAGGCTGGACGCGGTAACGCTTCGCCTCCTCGGGCGTCAGCGCCAAAGCGCGCTCGGTCTCCTCAAAGCCGTCGGCACCCGTCGAATGCAACACATAGAGGTTCTTGCGCGAAAGCAGCTCGTTTTTGAGCGAAGCCACACGCTCGTTGAGGTGCTGGGCGCCAAGTGAACCGCCAAAGACGAGCAGCAGCGTAGCGTCCTCGGGAACGCCAAGTGCCTTGCGGCCGCGAGCGCGATCGCCCTCGATCACCGAGCGACGTACGGGGTTGCCGGTCATGAGCACGTGGTCAGGGTCACCTTCGCGCTCAAAGACCGAACGCGCTGCCGGCACCGAGATGCACACGCGGCCGGCGTGGGAGTTCATCATCTTGTTGGCCAGGCCCGGAACAGAGTTCTGCTCATGCAGCAGATACGGAACGCCCGCGCCCTTGCACCACCCCAGCAGCGGAACCTCGACATAGGCACCAAAACCAATGGCGGCATCGGGCTTGCCGACCTTTGAGAAATGACTGGCGAGCGCACGCTTGGCTTTGTTGACACGCCACAGCGAGGTCAGCGCCGTCCAAGGACGGGAGCGGTCGAAGCCCGTGACCGTAATGGGCACAAAATCAAACCCAGCCTCGGGGACCAGACGACCCTCGAGCTTGCGCGACTGGCCCACGAACACAACGTGGTGGCCACGGTCACGCAGCTCTTCGGCCAAGGCGAGCGCGGGGTTGATGTGCCCGGCCGTGCCGCCGGCTGCAATAGCAACGGTCATTTTATCGGTCATGGTAGTCCCTTCGTACACGCGGTCCCTGGTCGTCGGTACGCAGACGCGCCGACGGGTCCGAGTTCAAATCGATTCGATTATATCCGCCGCCCGCGTTGCGAGGGCTGGGGCGCTGAGGACGACCTTGCGGCGCCGTTCGCTGACGCGGGCGGGCTGCCGGCTCGGTCGCAGAGCCATCCAGGACGGTAAAACCGTTACGCGAAGATCGCTCGCCGCGCACGTGGGGCACGCCGGCGGTACTCTCATCCATAACGGCAAAGCTCTCGCGGCGGCGGTCATACTCATCGCGGCGGGCGCTCTCGTACGAAACGCGCAGGATCAACCCGGCAAGCATGAGCGACACAATAATCGACGAACCGCCGTAGCTAATAAACGGCAACGGTTTGCCCGTCATGGGAAACACGTTGAGGATGCCCAGCGCGTTAATCAAAAACTGCACTGCGAGAATGACCGCGGAGCCAGACGCCATAAGCGCGCCCCGGCGATCGGTCGCCTGCTCGGCAATGCGAAACGCCGAGTAGATCAGCATCGCAAACACCAAGAAGAACAGCACGGTTCCGACAAAACCGACTTCCTCGCCAATGATGGCCAGGATGTAGTCATTGTGCGCCTCGGGCAGATACGAGTACTTCATGGTTGAGTTGCCGATGCCACGGCCGAACAGACCGCCCGAGGCAAAGGCCATAATGGCAAGCGTGGCCTGATAGCCGTCACCATACTCGTCGGCCCAAGGGTTCAAGGCAACCTGAATACGCACCATACGGTACGGCTCTGCGACAAGCGCAATCACGATCACGAGAATGCCGAAGATTAGCACGCCGATGATAAATCTGGGGTCGAGACCCGCAAACAACGCCATGCACATGAGGGTCAACAGGATGATCAGGACAGTACCGAAATCGGGCTGGATAAAGATCAGAAAGAGCGAAATGCCCAGGTAGATGCCCATCTTGCGAAGGAATTCGTTGATGTTGCCACCGGGCGAAAAGAAGCGATCAAGCATGATGGCCGAATACGCAATGGCAAATGGCTTTAAAAACTCGGAAGGCTGGAACTGAATACCGGCGATGTTAAGCCAGCGCGTGGCGCCACGGCTGCCGCTGCCCACCAAGAACACCAGAAACAGTAGCCCTATCATGCCTATGAGGAAGATCCTGAGCACATCCTCCCCAAACCAGCTGTCCGGCAAAACGCGCACGATGGCAATCAGCGCCAGAACACCGACCACGGCAAACGCGGCCTGTCGACCCAGAAAAAACGTCGCCGAGCCATTCTCGTGCAGCGCCTCGACCGAAGACGCCGAGTACACCATCAGCAGGCCAAAGCATACCAAGGTAAACAAGCAGGCCATGAATATCAAACGGGGGCGCATGATACGGGCGGGAACGCCGGCAACATAGCGTTCGCTAAACGACTGCCCGCCGCGGCTGGAACGCGGTGTGATACGACGTGAGGAAGCACGGTCCGAGTCGGGCCTCCTCATACCTTGTCGGGGGCTCTCCTCTCTCACCGCAACCCCTATTCCATTTGTGATTTCGCTGCAGCGGCAAGCTGGGCCACGTAGTCCTTAAACACGCGGCCGCGCTCCTCATAGCCCGAGAACTCATCGAACGAAGAGCAGGCAGGAGAAAGTAAGATCACGTCACCACGGCTCGACAGCGAACGGGCGACGTCCACGGCGTCGCGTAGGTCATCCGCCTGGGCGATATCCACATCGCCATCGACATCGGCCTCGTCCATAGCGGCGGTGAAGCGCTCGCGCGCATCGCCAAAGCAGACGACCGAGCGCACGTTGTCCATAACGACGCGCGCGAAGTCCGTGAGCGGCGTGCCCTTATCGTGGCCGCCGAGCAGCAAGATCACGTCGTCATCGGGAAATGCCGTCAGTGCCTTCTCGACCGCATCGGTGTTGGTCGCCTTGGAATCGTTGACGTAGCGCACGCCGTCAATCTCGCCACACGGCTCCACGCGGTGCTCGAGCGGCTGGAACGAGGCAAGACCGCGGCAGACACCATCGACATCGGCACCGACCGCCAAGGCAGCCGTGGCAGCGCACAGGGCATTGATAACATTGTGATGGCCCGAGATCTTGAGCGCGGATGTAGCGATGAGCGGGGTCTCGACACCCTTCAGACGCACGATCATCTTGCCATCGCGCACAAAGGCGGCATCCTCGCCCTCAGGCTCGTCAAAGGCAACCTTGCAGATGCGACGACCCGGCGTGTAGATGTACTCATCGAACTCGTGAATGCCGGCGTCTTCGACGTCGACAACCACCAGATCGTCATCGGCCATATTGTCAAACAGTTTGATCTTGGCAAGCGCATAGTTCTTATGGCTCTTATGCCAGCCCAAGTGGTCGGGAGTGATGTTGAGCAGCACCGCCACGCGAGGGTGGAGCTCGGTGGTCGTAGCAATCTGATAGCTCGAGAGCTCAGCCACAAACCACTCGTTGTGGGCTCGGCCGTCAATCTCGTTGACCGGCGGCTCGCCGATGTTGCCGACAGCAACGCTGGCCTCGCCGGCAGCCTTAAGCAGATAATCAGTCAGCGACGTGGTGGTCGTCTTGCCGTTGGTGCCCGTGATGGCAATCCAATTTTGGGGAGACAAGCGATAGGCAAACTCGGGCTCGCCCATAATCTGAGCGGCATGCTCACGCCCCGCCTTAAAGAAGGACGAGAACTCCGAAATACCCGGGCATGTCACGCACACGTCATAGGCGCCCTCGACCTGTTCGGCCCCATAGACAAACGACGCACCAGCAGCCTCGAGCGCACGCGTGGCGTCATTGGGCTCAGAGGTGCCGCCGCCATACACGGTAACGGCGCTTACGCGCTCGGGATGTGCCAGCGCCCAGCGGGCGACATCGAGACCGGATTTGCCCTGACCCAAAACGAGCAGGCTAAAGACATCAGCAAGAGGCATGAAAGACCACTATCCCAACTGGAAGAACAAAGCAAGGCCAACGGCACCAAAGGCCGCAGCGATAATCCAAAAACGGATGACGACCTTGGTCTCGGCCCAGCCCTTCTTTTCGAAATGATGATGGATGGGCGCCATAAGGAAGACGCGCTTGTGCGTAAAGTGGAAGTAGACAACCTGAATCATGACCGACAGGGTCTCAACGATAAACAGGCCGCCGATGATGAGGGAGACGACCTCGGTGTTGGTCATGATGGACGTGCAGGCAAACGCGGCGCCCAGGGCAAGCGAGCCGGTATCGCCCATAAAGATGCTCGCCGGATAGCAGTTGAACCACAGAAAGCCCAAGCAGGCACCGGCACACGCGGTGCAGAAGATGGACAGGTTCACGTCTCCGTGCAAAAACGCCATGGCAGCCATGGCGAGCATGGCGATCATGGAGGCGCCGCCAGCAAGACCGTCAAGGCCATCGGTCAGGTTCACGGCATTAGAAAGACCGGCGATCATCAGCCAGCAAAAGACAATGTAGAGCCACGGGAACGAAAGGCCGCAGATGGTGGTCGAAAGAACACCGAGGTCAATCGTCAGGCCGCCGGGAAAACGAATCTCGGGGGCGACGCCGCACCAGTTGACGACAAGTACCGTAAAGGTGACACAGATAATGGTTAGGCCGATCATCTTGGCATGAGGCGTCAGACCGAGCGAGCGCCCGTGCGTAACGGAGGTCAGGTCGTCGATCAGGCCCAGCACGCCGGTCGCCAGCGTGGCGAGCAGCACGAGCACGAGCTCGGTGGTGAGCTTGCCCATCAGCAGGCAGGTCAGCGAGATCGCGACGAGGATGACAACGCCACCCATGGTGGGCGTTCCCTGCTTAACCAAATGACGCTTGGGGCCGTCAGCACGAACCTGCTGGCCGATACCCTCGACCTTGAGCAGCTTGATCCACCACGGCATGAGCAGCAGCGCAATGGCAGCGGCGATGCCAAGCCCCAAAAAAGCCTGATACGTTGGATACGAGGGATTGCCGAACATGGGCTAGCACACACCTTCCACAAAGCGGTCGAGCTCAACAAAACGGGAACCCTTGACCAGTACAACATCATGTTTTTCAAGCGCGCCGCCCATGCGGTCGAGCACCTGCTGATAATCGGAGAACACCTGGATGCGGTCCTCGTCCATGCCCATCATGCGCGCGGCATCGGCCATAAGCTGGGCCAGCTCACCACCCACGCACGCCAGCATGTCGAGCTTCTTGGCGGCGGCATAGGCGCCCACGAGCTCATGCATGCGAGGAGCCTCATCGCCCATCTCGCCCATCTCGCCCAGGATCGCCATGCGAGACCCCGTGCACGAATGCGAGCACAGCAGATCGAGGCCAGCAGCCATGGATTCGGCACTGGCGTTATAGGAATCGTCGATGACGCGGGCACCGCTCTTGGCGCGCTTGATCTCTTGGCGGTGACCGGTGATCGTGAGGCCCCTAAAGGCAGCATCGATCTGCTCGGGCGTCACGCCCAGGCGATAGGCAACCGCGGCGGCCTTAACGGCATTTGGGACGGACTGCACGCCGGGGATGGCAAGCATGGTATCGATTGTCTCGCCCTGACCAAAATCGAGCGTAAAGACCGGACGGCCCTCGTCATCAACTCGAACGTCGCGGGCACGGACCTCATCATCGTCCGAGACGCCGGCCAGCATCACGTCGATACCAGCAGGCTGGGCGAACGTATCGCGAATGAACGGCGTAAAGTCGTCCTCGCCGCCCAAAACCAGCAGCGGCAAGAAGTCGCCAGCGGCGCACATACCCTGGACAATCTCGGCCTTAGCGCGGGCGATGTTCTCGCGGCTACCCAAAATGCCGATATGAGAGGTACCAATCTTGCTCACGATGGCAAGGTTGGGATTGGCGGACTGGGACAGGCGCTCGATCTCGTGGAAATGGTTCATGCCCATCTCGAGCACCAGGACCTCGGTATCGGCCGGAGCGGAAAGCACCGTGAGTGGCATGCCGATCAGGTTATTGAAATTGCCCTTGGTGGCCCAGACACGATAGCGCTTGGCGAGCACAGCGGCGAGCACGTCCTTGGTCGTCGTCTTGCCGATGGAACCGGTAATACCAACGACCAGGCAGCCAAGCTCCAGACGGAACGTGTGCGCCAAACGCAGCAGAAACTCCTCGGGATCATCGGTCAGCAAGATGGCACAGCCCTTGTCCTGCGCCAGCGAGACCAGCTCGGCCTCGGGCTCACGCGTCATCACGACGGCGCCGGCACCCGACTGGACGGCACGGGAAGCAAAATCATTGCCGTCGACGTTTTCACCGGGAAAGGCGACGAAAATCGTCCCTTCCTCGACCTGGCGCGAGTCGATAACGCACCCGCGGCATACCTGATCGGCTTCTCCCGTCACGGTTCGGGCCCCTGTTGCGGCCGCGAGGTTGTTGACGGCGATCTCTATCATTGCAGCTCCCCTGTAAACCTAATAATGCTATCGGCGTATTGTATCCCAGCGCCGCGCATGCGTGGTGCAGGGCATGTGAACACCCCTCATATGGGACAACAAACCACGCCCCAAAGATTGTAACCCCCTACTTCGTGTGCGGGATACCCAGCACGTCGAGCGCGTTGGCCATAATGGACTGGAACGGCACCGCAGCGGCATCTGAGCCGCTCGGCGTTCCGTCGAGCGTGATATAGCACAGCACCTTGGGCGATTGTGCCGGTGCAAAGCCCATAAAGGACGACATGTAGTTCTCCTTGAGGTAGCCGCCGTTCTCGTCGGCTCGTTCGGCCGTACCGGTCTTACCCGCCACGTCATAGCCGTCAACCGCGCCGCCAACGCCCGTTCCCTCGGACACGACCGTCTGCATGCACGATGTCACCTGGGATGCGGCGTCCTCCGAAATCGCGCGCTCGCCTTCGCCCCAGTCCTTCTCGTCGCCTTTGCTGGACTTATAGAAGTGCGGGGTCATCATCACGCCGCCGTTGGCGATGCCGCCCACGGCACGTGCGATCTCAATCGGCGAGACGGACAGCGCCTGTCCAAAGCTCATCGAACCCAGCGTGGCGCCGTCATACTGGTCACGCTCCTTGACGATGCCCAGGCTCTCGCCCGGAAAATCGACACCGGAGCTGTGACCTATGCCCCACTTGTCCACATAGGCGGCAAAGTCATCCGCACCGATCTTGCGCCCCACCAGGACAAAGCCCACGTTGGACGAACGGCGCATCATCTCGCGCACATCCATGGTCATGGCATAGTCGCGCTTGTCGGCATCGGTGACGGTATCGTCACCCACCTTGATGCTCGCCGGCACCTCAAACGACGTACTCGATCGCACGACGCCCAAGTCGAAGCCGGCGCCCGCCACGAGCGTCTTAAAGACCGAGCCGGGCTCGTAGGCGTCGGTGACCAGGCGCAAGTTCATATCCTCGGTCTTGGCGTTTTCCAGATCGGTCTGGTCGTAGGTCGGGTACGAGCAGGCGGCGAGAATTTCACCAGTCGTGGGGTCGGTGACCAAAGCCGAGCCGTTCTTGGCCTTTGTCTTCTCGACAGCCTCCGCCAAAGCATCCTCAGCCGCACGCTGGATATTGACGTCGAGCGTCGTCACGATATCAACGCCGTCGACCGCGGCCACCTTTTTATAGGCACCGCCCGCGATATAGCTGCCGTCCCTCGCGCGCTCGCGCACGAGAGAACCGTTCGTGCCGGTCAGAAGCTTGTTGTATTGCTTTTCGAGACCCGTCAAGCCGTCGTTGTCCACATTCACTACACCCAGCACCTGCGATGCCAGATTGCCGTATGGATATACGCGCTTCATGGCCTGCTCAAAAAGCACGCCGGGCAGGTTCTTCTTCTCCAGCACCGCAGCATCGTCTTCGTCCACTTGGCGCTTGATATACACCCAGGTGCCATCGGACTCGACGAGCTTGCGGCAGGTCTTTTTATCGATTCCAGTTGCCTTGACCAGCGCCGACACCGTCTTGTCAACATCCTCGACAAGCTGCGGGTTCACGGCGATGTTGCGACATTCGACCGACGACGCCAGCACGTTACCGTTGCGGTCGTAGATGGTGCCGCGTTTGGCATAGAGGGTCTGCGCAAGCAGGCGGCGCGCATCGGCACGCTCGCGCAGTTTATCGGCTTCGACAATTTGATAGTCGGCAAGGCGAAAGACGCCCAAGCCCAAGCCAAGCTCAATGAATCCCATGACGGCTTTGCGGCGAGGCAGAGGCGCGCCTGTGAGCCATTCGGTCGACGAGCTCTTGCGCGACCTGGTGTTATGCACTTGAGGGCCGCCCGAGCCGCGAAGTCGCGACGCCGGGTCGTTGCCACGGGACTGCCCGGCGTTGTAAGATTGCCGACCCGTTCCTTGATAACCAGAACGTCCCCGCGACGAGGGACGTCCAGAACCGCGGCCCCCATCGGAACCGCGGCGATAGTCATTTGTCATACTCAGCTACCGTCTTGCTACTGAGCGGTCGCGGTCGCGTTGGCGCCCGCGGCTGCATCCTGCGAAAAGTCAAGTGTAACGCTCTCGCTGGGCTCCACCATGCCATAAGCGCCCGCAAGGTCGCGAATGCGCGTGTCGGCGCCATAGACCGAATGCATGACCTCCAGGTCGGAGCCTCATCGGTCGCCTTTTCGAGCGTGTTGGTAAGCTCGGCGTTGCTGTTGAGCACCTGGGCCGTAACGCCGGCGAGCGCCACGCGGGCGACGCCGATCGTCATGAAGATAGCCGCAATGATGCAAAACGTTTTAAGAACGCTCATGAAAACCGGGCTTACCGCCTGGTTTGCCTGACGGCCCGCGCCCGTGTAGACATCAAAGCGCGGCGTGCGCTGCTCACGGGGAGCAACGGGGGCCTGCGGCGTCTCACGATAGGCGGGCATGGCGTTCATATCATAGGCGAGTGCTGCGCTTGAAGTGTTGTAGCCCATGATATGCCGCCTCCCATCCCGAGTACGTTGGTAGTGTGTTTAAGCTTCGTTTATGGTGCGAGCGGGAGGTCCAATATCGCGCGGTCGCGCCTACAGACGCTGCGCCACGCGGATTTTGGCTGATCTCGCCCGAGGGTTGCGCTCAACCTCATCAGGCTGGGCAACCAGGGGTTTGCGGGTGATGACCTTGAGTATCGGCACGTTGCCGCACACGCACACCGGAATCTCCGGCGGACACGTGCAGCCCTGGCTCATCTCCTTAAAGTGGTTCTTTACGATACGGTCCTCGAGCGAGTGATACGAGATGACGCAGATACGTCCGCCCGGGTTGAGCCACCTGGTGGCGGCATCAAGCCCTCGTTCGAGCACATCGAGCTCGTGATTGACCTCGATGCGAATGGCCTGGAAACTTTTCTTGGCCGGGTGTCCACCATGCCGACGAGCGGCAGCCGGGATACCCGCCTTGATGATCTCGACAAATTGGCCGGTGGTTTCGATCGGTTCTTGCTCGCGGCGGCGCACGATCTCGCGCGCGATCTGCGAGGCGAACTTCTCTTCGCCGTAGACGCGTAGAATCCGGGCGAGGTCGTGTTCGTTATAGGTGTTGATGACCTCAGCTGCGTTTAAGGTGTTATTACCCGGATCCATCCGCATGTCCAATGGGGCGTCCTCGTTATACGAAAAGCCCCTGCCAGGGATATCGAGTTGCGGCGACGAAACGCCCAAATCGAACAGGAAGCCATCGACCCCGGGCACCTCGGCCGAGCAAAGTAGCTCGTCCAAGTCGCCGAAGTTGCCCTTCAGCAGCTGGTGCGGAACGCCGGGAACCTCGCGGTCCAGACGGGCGCCAGCGGCCTCGAGGGCCATGTCGTCCTGATCGACGCCGAGCAAAAGGCCCGTCTCCCCCACCTGCGCGGCCATCTTTACCGAATGGCCGGCACCGCCAAGGGTGCAATCGCAGACAACGGAGCCGCTCTTTAGCCGCAGCGACTCAAGCACTTCGCCGAGCATGACAGGTTCATGCCGATATTCTTGTGTCAAGATCCCACGCTCCATCCGTTACCCGTGCCTTGCCCTTACGAGAAGAAGAGGTCCAGCAGGGCCTCATCGTCATCGTCCTCATCGGCCGCGGCGCGATCCCAAACCTCAAGGTGGTCGTAGTTGCCCACAACCGTGACCTCGCGGTCGAGGTTCGCCTGCTTGCGGAGAGACTCGGAAAGACCGATACGACCGGCGCTGTCCACGTCCATCGACGTGGTGCGCTTGTTGATCGCCCTCATGAGCTTCTGGTCATTAATGTCACGCGGGTTAAAACCCTCGTGGCCCTCACGACCCGCGAAGAGTCCTTCGACCCACTTATCGAAGGCCTCGGCAGAGAACACGTACAGAGCATCGACATCCAGGGCTTTGAACACGCGAACGTGCTCTCCAAGCTCCTCGCGAAGGGGTGCAGGCAGGGACAGACGACCTTTTGCATCGAGATTGCGCTCGTATGCACCAGTCATTCCCATGTGCGCCCTCCCCTCGGTTACTCAGATGGCACGTACGCGGGGAACCACCCCGCCTGTCGACGTCATCAATAATATGGGGAACCGCCCCATTTTTCAACACCTTTCCCCACCCCTTCCCCACCCCGCCCCACCACTCCACTCACCATATATTGCAAAACACCCCCAAGCATATGTTCGAAAACACAATATGTTGTGTTTTCAGCAAAGGCGTGATGCCACCTGTAGAACCACACCTGCGAACCTCAACCTTCAAGTTGACCTTGAGGCGATTTTTACGTCCCTTTACATGCCGTTCACATCGCCCCCAAACTCCCCCACCCAAGGCACGTGCGGCCCACCACCGCGACGCCAAGTGGCGAAAAATGGGACGGGCCCCAGATTGCCCATGTGCGCAAAAGTGCGTCTCGGCAATCTGGGGCCCGTCCCCTTTAACATTTATAAATATGCAGGTCAGCGAGGTGCTAGCGATGTGCTAGCGGATGCGCCGCCAGATAGACCTCGGTCAGTTGCGTTCGGTCGACATGCGTGTAGACCTGCGTGGTCGATATATCGGCATGTCCCAAGATCTCCTGTAGCACACGGAGGTCTGCGCCGCCCGCAAGCATATGGGTGGCAAAGGAGTGACGCAGCGTGTGGGGATGGAGTCCCACCAGCCCCACCTGGCGCCCGTAGCGCTCACAGATGGCATGAATGCCCTGGCGCGACAGACGGCGGCCGTTCTTATTTAAAAAGACCGCCGAGGTCTCGGTTCCGCGGGCATGGGCCGCCAAGCGAGAACGCCCCCCAGTTACATAGAGCGTCAGAGCTCGCGCCGCGCTTCCCACCAGCGGTGACAGGCGTTCCTTTGAGCCCTTACCGCGAACGAGCACAAAGCCATCGTCGATATGGATATCGCCCACATCGAGCCCCACCAACTCGCTCACACGTAAACCGCATCCGTAGAGCACTTCCAAGATGGCATGGTCGCGCAAGCCCATCTCGCCCTCGGGGAAGTCTTGATCGAGCAGCGCCGAGACATCCTCCACCGATAGATACTCCGGCAAACGCTCAGCCTTTTTAGGCAGGCGCAACGCCGCCGTTGGATTTTGGGCCACAGCCCCATCGCGCACCAAAAAGGCATGCAGGCCCTTCACGGCCGCAAGCGCACGCTCCACCGAGGCATCGGAATAGCCCCCATCGCGACGGTCGGCAACAAAGCCCTCCACGACCTGACGGGTCACCTCTTCAAAAGACACAATACCCGCCCGCTCCAGATAGGCGCAGTACGTCGTCAGGTCACGACGATAGGCCGCAATCGTGCTGCGCGCCAAACCCCGCTCGACCGCGAGGTAATCGAGATACTCCCCCGCCGCCACGGCGAGCGACGAGGGAGTAGCTTCGGTATGTTCCTTATTCGCCGGCACCCTTAGTCCGTAGCGAGGTTCATGGGCGTCACCTGCAGACGGTCGACACCCTCGTGCTGGCCGATCGAAGCGCGCACGAACTCGCGGAACAGCGGCTGCGGGTTGGTCGGGCGGCTCTTGAACTCGGGATGAGCCTGGGTTGCCACATACCACGGATGCACGTCGCGCGGCAGCTCGACCATCTCGACCAGGCGCTCGTCAGGCGACAGACCCGAGATAACCAAACCGGCGTCCTCGAGCTGGTCGCGGAAGGCGTTGTTGAACTCAAAGCGGTGACGGTGACGCTCGTAGACGAGTTCCTCGCCATATGCCTCGCGAGCAAGGGTATCGGCGGCGAGCTTGCACGGATAGGCGCCCAGGCGCATGGTGCCGCCCTTCTCGGTCACGTCCTCCTGCGAGCTCATCAGATCGATGACACTATACGGGCCATCCGGATCGAACTCAGAGGAGCTGGCGCCGGCAAGGCCGACGACATTGCGCGCAAATTCGCACACGGCCACCTGCATACCCAGGCAAATGCCCAGATACGGAATCTTGTGCTCACGGGCAAACTCGGCCGCGAGGATCTTGCCCTCCAGGGCGCGCTTGCCAAAGCCGCCGGGGACCAGGATGCCCGAGGCGTCGCCCAGAACCTCGGAGACATTCTGCTCGTCGAGGCTCTCGCCGTCGACCAGCTGGACGTCCACATGGCGATCGTAGAAGACGCCCGCATGGTGCAGGGCCTCGATAACCGACAGGTACGCATCGGGCAGCTGCGTGTACTTGCCCACGACGGCGATCTTCACCTTGTCGGCGTGATGGTTGGCGTGATTCTGTTTGCGCAGGAACTCGTTCCACTCGCTCATGTCGCGCTCACGCGGGTCCAGACCCAGGCGCTCGCAAATGCGCAGGTCAAAGTCCTGCTCGGCAAGCAGCTGCGGAACATCGTAAATGCTCGCGCAGTCCTCGTTGGTAAAGACGCAATCGGTGTCGACGTCGCAGAAGCTTGCGATCTTTCCGCGGATAGCGTCATCGATATGGTGGTCGGAGCGCAGCACGATAATATCGGGCTGGATGCCAAAGCTGCGGAGCTCCTTGACGGAATGCTGTGTGGGCTTGGTCTTGACCTCGTGGGCGGCGGCGATATAGGGAACGAGCGACACGTGGATGTAGCAGACGTTCTCGGGGCCGGCCTCCTTGCGGTACTGACGGATGGCCTCGACAAACGGCTGGGACTCGATGTCGCCAATCGTGCCGCCCAGCTCGGTGATGACTACATCGGAGCCGGTCTGCTCCTCGATGCGGCGGAACTTGTCCTTAATGGCATTGGTGACGTGGGGAATCACCTGCACGGTACCGCCCAAAAAGTCGCCGCGACGCTCGCGGGCGATTAGGCTTTTGTAGATGGCACCGGTCGTAAAGTTGGAATCGCGGGTCAGGTTCTCATCAATAAAGCGCTCGTAATGACCCAGGTCCAGGTCGGACTCGTAACCATCCTCGGTAACGAAGACCTCACCATGCTGGAACGGGCTCATGGTACCGGGGTCGACGTTCAGATACGGGTCGGCCTTCTGCATCGTTACTTTGTAGCCACGCGACTTGAGCAGACGGCCCAGCGAGGCCGCGGTAATACCCTTGCCCAGGGACGAAACCACGCCACCGGTTACGAACACATGCTTGGTCATATTGAGTTACCTGCGCTTCCCGTAGAAGTTGTCCATACACATCTTACGGGTCTTCATTGTAATACTCGCGCCGCGGACCGTTCGCAATTTTTCTCGCGTGCGATTGCATTTCTCAATCTTGAAACAAAACGCCGCCCGGTTTCCCAGGCGACGTCGCTATGGCAAGGGTTACATGCTGCTATCGATCAGTAGCCTCGTCCTCAAGCATTTCTTGAACGAGCATGCCGGTACGGACGCCCTCAAGATACCATTCGCCACGTTCGGTGAGGCAAATGCCATTTGCAAGCTGACCGCCGTCGTCGCTATAACGCGAGACGACATCAATCATGCCCTCGGAATCCAAGCGATCGATTGCGGCGCGGGCACGATACGGCGAAACCCCCACGCGCTCGGCAAGCGTTTTGCGCGAGAAACTATACGGCCCGCCATTGTCTTCGGTTTGCTGGTCGATCTCCATCAACACCAGCACCTCGACACGCTTCATATCGTTGACACTCGCACGACCCTTGCCCGCCATAGCAGCCTCCTCAAACCGAGCACGAGCATCTAACGCGCCGTGCGCGACCGACACACCTCACGATGGCAGGTAATATCCATCATGCGGCATCCCGCTAAGGATGAAACAGTTATGGTTATTGTATACCGCTCAAATTGTTTCTAGGCAGGTAAACGGCTATTTTTCGCCGAAATAGGCGCTTTATTGATCAAAAAGCCGTACCGGGCGCTAACCCGATACGGCCAAAATGCAATGCAATTACCGCGGTGCTTCAAACTTAGCGATGGAAGAAACCGCGGCGCTCAAACTTGGGCTCGCAGCACACGTTGATACCCAGTTTGCGCAGTACCGTCTCGTCCGTCGGCGAGATAATCACGCTAAAGAAGGCATCGCAACCGCGCAGCTGCTCCAGGCCCGAAAGGACGCGAGCGGCCGTCTCACTCGTAGCCGAGGTGATCGACAGCGCCATAAGCGTCTCGTCGGTGTGGAGGCGCGGGTTTTTGCTGCCCAGGAAATGCGTCTTGAGCTTGCTGATGGGCTCGATCGCCTC
The DNA here is from genome assembly GCA_046883645.1 of Collinsella sp. Lineage (GTDB taxonomy): Bacteria > Actinomycetota > Coriobacteriia > Coriobacteriales > Coriobacteriaceae > Collinsella. The sequence continues at coordinate 52,479 of JBKTBE010000005.1, forward strand.
ATCGCTGATAACCTCGAGCTCAAGGTCGACGCCCGAGACATGCTTGAGGGCGTTCATAATGAGCGAACTTGCGGCGCCCAGGCGCGTGGAGGTCTTACCGGTCACCACGGAGCCGTCTGGCATGACCATGGCACCCACGGGACCACCCGTCAGTTGCTCCCTGGTGAGGGCCGCCGAGCGCGCCGGTGAGTAGTTCTTATCGATGCCGGCTTTCTTCATAATAATCTTGAGACGGTCGACTTGCTCATCGCCCACGCCGGTACGGCGCACATTTTCGACCGCGGTAAAGTAGCGGCGGACGATCTCCATCTTGGAAGCGTCGCGGCAGGCATCGTCATCGGTGATGGCAAAGCCGACCATATTGACGCCCATGTCCGTAGGGCTCTGGTAGGGGCTCTTGCCCAGGATCTTTTCCATCAGGGCACGGACTACCGGGAAGGCCTCGACGTCGCGGTTGTAGTTGACCGTGGTCTTGTTGTAGGCCTCAAGGTGGAACGAATCGATGATATTGGCATCGTCGAGGTCAGCCGTGGCGGCCTCGTAGGCAATATTGACCGGATGCGTCAGAGGAAGATTCCAGACCGGGAAGGTCTCGAACTTGGCATAGCCGGCGGCGGTACCGTGCTTATGCTCGTGATACAGCTGCGAGAGGCAAGTAGCGAGCTTGCCCGAGCCGGGGCCGGGTGCCGTCACGACAACGAGCGGACGCGTGGTCTCGACAAACTCGTTCTTGCCGTAGCCATCGTCGGACACGATCAGATCGACATCGTGCGGATACCCCTCGATGGGATAGTGCAGCTTGGCGGGAATACCGAGCGCGTTCAGGCGGTTGCGGAACACATCGGCAGCAGGCTGGCCGGCGTACTGAGTGATGACCACAGCCGCGACGGCAAAGCCGTTGCCGCGGAACAGGTCAACCAGGCGCAGCACATCCTCGTCATAGGTAATGCCAAGGTCACCACGAGCCTTGTTTTTCTCGATGTGGTTCGCGTTGATCGCGATGATAACCTCGACATCGTCGGCGATGCTCTTGAGCATGCGGAACTTGCTGTCCGGTTCAAAACCCGGCAGCACGCGACTCGCATGATAGTCATCGAACAGCTTACCGCCAAACTCCAAATAGAGCTTGCCACCAAACTGTGAGATGCGCTCCTTAATGTGAGCAGCCTGCAGCTCGATATACTTCGCGTTGTCGAAACCCTGGCGCATGTATGGCTCCCGTCCCGTTTCCAATTAATGTTCTAGGCGATTATAACGGAGCAGACCCTCCCCAACGCCCAAGCAATCAACTGGCACCAACCAAACACGCCATCGATAAGTTGCGGTGGAATAGTTCCCGTTTAACCCCTCAAGACGGCCAAACGGGAACTATTCCACCGCAACTTCCCCTTTTTGGTTCAAACAAACCTGGCCTTTGTAT
>JBKTBE010000006.1:0-53776 GCA_046883645.1 Collinsella sp.
TGGAGAGAGCGCTCCCGCAAACTGCCTCTTGACAACTTATAGGAGCGTCGGTTTTTATTTCTCGAAATTCGGCATGGTTGAGGGCGATCGGTTAAACGTAGTAGATAGGCGCATTTCGTGGCGAACGAATCAAGCTGAGGTGCAAAATGGCCCCCGTCCCAGAAAATCGTCGGCAAGGTAGCAAAATGCCCCACGGGCAGGAGGCTGCTCGCGGGGCAAAGAAGAGGGGCTTGTTGGTGGCGGACCGAGGGGCTCGGCATGGGGTTTCTGCCGCGGTCGCTCTTAAGGCATTACAGCTCGACGAGCTGGCCGGTCTCGGCGGCCTCCTTGATAGCGTTGAGAAGCGTGAGCGTCTTGACGTTATCGGCGGGGGTCACGACGGGCTCGACCTCGCGGCGGACAACCTTCACAAAGTGCTTGAGCTGCATCTTGTGCGGCAGCGCCGGGTCCACGGCCGGAATCTCCATCTGCAGCGGCTTGTGCCAGTTGGAGGCTCCGTCGTAGGAGAACTGGTGCAGGCGGGGCAGCGACAGGGCGCCCTTAGTGCCGCCGATAAAGTAGGCGTCGGCGTCGAAGGGGCGGTACTGCGGATCCTCGCGAGCGGTTGCCTCCCAGTTCCAGGGGCTGGCGGTGGCGTCGGAGATGGTCATGCTTGCGAGCGCGCCATCGGCAAAACGGACGTTGACCACGGCGGAGTCCTCGGTCTCAAAACCGCGGGCGGCGCTGGACTGCATACCCTGGACGGCAACGGGCTCGCCCAGCAGGTAGCGGAGCAGGTCGACGTCGTGCACCAGGTTGACCAGGATCGGGCCGGCACCCTTCTTGCGGCGCCACTCGACATCGAAATACTCGTCATTCTTATAGATCATGTAGTGGAAGCTCGACACGGTGAGCTTGCCCAGCTCGCCGGACTCGATGATCTCCTTGGCCTTGTTGACGAAGGGGTTGTGGCGACGGTGCTGGCCCACGAGCACGGGCACGCCGGCGGTCTCGGCCTCGGCGGCGAAAGCCTGGGCATCCTCAAGATCGTTGGAGATCGGCTTTTCGACCAGCGGCACGATGTTGCGCTTCACAGCCTCGCGAGCAACGCCCAAGTGCAGGTCGTTGGGGGTGGCGATAATGACGGCCTCGGGCTTGACCTCGTCCATCATCTGGGCGGGATCGGTGTAAAACGGCACGCCGGCAGTCTCGGCCGTGGCGCGGGCGCCCTCAAAGGCGTCGGCGATGGCGACGAGCTCGGCCTCGGGCTCCTCGGTGACAAAGCGGATGTGGTTGCGGCCCATGGCGCCGGCGCCGATAACGGCAATGCGGACGGGGTTGAGCTCAGACATTTCGACTCCTTAATATTGTTGACCGGTGGAATGCGACAAAGGGGCTGTCCCTTTGTCGCATCGGTAAAACTAGGCGGACTTCTTCTTGCTGTCGGAGACCATCATGTAGACGGTGAGCACGACGGCGATGGCGGCGATCACAATGGCGCCGTAGAAGGACTGCTGGTAGGCGGCGCTGCCGGCCTCGGCGTGATACAGCACGGCGGTGATGGGCTGGCTGATCCAGGTGGAAGCGGCATAACCCAAAAACATGATGCCGTAGTTGACGCCGATGTTACTGGTGCCAAAGGCGCCACCGGTGAGCGGCGGGTAGATGACGAGCAGAGCGCCAAAGCTAAAGCCGAGCAGAGCGAGCGCCACAAAGAACATGGCCTGCGTAAAGCTCATCGACATGATGACGAGTGCGACGATGGTGACGACAAGGCTGATGAGCAGCGACTTATAGGCGCCGAGCTTGTCGATGATCTGGCCAAAGGACAGACGGCCGACCAGGTTGGCGCAGGTGTTGACGGAGACCACCACACCGCCGAGGGCGACGGCCGCGGCGCTCGTGGGGTCGGCGAAGAGCTGAACGGCGGCGATGGAGGCAACCTTGCCCACGAGCAGGGTGCCCGCGGTGGCGGCAAAGGCGAAGGTGACGATGAGGACCCAGAAGCGCGGGGTCTTGACCATCTCGCCCGGGGTGAGGTCGCCGAAGGTGCCAGCGTGCGCGCCGCCCTTGGGGGCCTCGAAGCCCTCGGGCAGCCAACCGGCCTCGGGGGCCTTCAGGAACAGGGCGGAGGCGGCGATCGTCACAAAGAAGATGACGCCGAGCGCCTTAAGGGCGCCAAAGATGCCCAGGCTCGGGATGAGCAGCGAGGCGAGCACCGGGGACAGCACGGCGGGACCGGCGGTCGAAGCGGCCAGGGTGATGCCGGAGGCGAGACCCTTCTTGTCGATGAACCACTTTTGGCCGGTGGTGAGCGCGGGGTTGTAGCCCAGGCCGTTGCCGATGGCGGCGACGAGCGAGAACCACAGGTAGAACTGCCACGGCTCGGTGACGGTGCCGGACATGAACCAGCCCAGGCCGTAGCACGCGGCGGCGGCGATCACGACGTTGCGGGGGCCGATTTTATCGGAGATGCGGCCGGCGAAGATGCCCGTCACGGCCATGATGGTCTGGAAGACGGGGAAGGCCCAGGTAAGAGCGCTGGACCACTCGGGGTAGACGGCGAGCAGGTTCTTGCTCACGACGGAATACAGCGCGATGGAGCTGATGAAGAACATGGTGACGCACGCGGCGGAAAGCACGACGGCGCGACCCTTGTTGGAGTTGGTGGAAGCCATTGGACTCTTTCTAATCGATACGGGGGAGGAACAGGCGTGTCCGCGGGGCCTCCCTGTCAGGTTGGTTTACTGGTCAGTCGGCTTTGCGACGCCGGACTCATCGGACCAGAGCTCGACACCCTTGTTCTTAAGGTAGTTGTCGGCATAGGCGCGACGGCCGCCGGGCTTGGCGGTGAGGTCGCCCATCATGTTGGAGAAGCCGCCGTCGACCTTGATGGCGTCGCCGGTGGTAAAGTCCGAGCGCTTGGACGCCAGGAACATGACGGCGTTGGCGATATCGCTGACCTCGCCGATGCGGCGCGTGGCGATCAGGCGGCTGCGGCTCTTCTCGACCTCGGGGTCGGCGTAGAAGTTGGCCGACATCGGGGTCTTAACGAAGCAAGGCTCGACGCAGTTGGAGCGGACGCCGTAGGGGCCCCATTCGGCAGCCAGCATCTTGGACATCATGTTGACGCCCGCCTTGGTGGAGCTGTACACGCCCGAGAACGTCTCGGGGGAGTGGCTGGCAACGGTCGAGATGTGCACCAGGCGACCCTGGCCGGCCTTGATCATCTCGCGACCAAAGCGCTGCGAGGTGATGAAGTAACCGGTGAGGTTGACGTTGAGCACCTGCTCCCAGTCGCTCAGCGGCAGGTCCTCCATGGCGGCGAAGCGCAGGATGCCGGCGGTGTTGACAAGGACGTCGACGCGGCCGAAGTCGGCGATGGTGGCATCGACGGCGGCCTGAACCTCGGCCTCGTCGGTGGCGTTCATCTTGTAGCCCTCGGCGTGGATGCCAAACTCGGCGGCGAGGTCGGCGGCTGCGGCCTTGACCTTCTCCTCGTCCAGGTCGAGCAGGACGACGTTGGCGCCGTTGCGGGCGAACTCGCGGCAAATCTCGACGCCCATACCGCCGAGCGCGCCGGTCACGGCGCAGACATCGCCCTCGAGCTTAAGCCAATTGCTCATAGGAACTTCCCTTCTTGTGCCTCCCGGTGGGTCGCTCCCATTAACCGACCCACGTGGTTTTCGCTGGTTATCGTATGCTTTGCATTTGCGCAGGTGAATTGCATATTTGTTAGAATGGCGTTAACCGTAGGTTTATACTGTGCGATGCAGTTTTTCTCAATCGAGCGCGTGACCTGCCAAAACGACCCCCTGTGGCGCCATGCGTTCACAGGCGCGAAAACGGGAGATTGACGTGTACGATCGACGACTCGAGGCCATATCGGCCGCCGCGGAGCTGGGAAGCTTCTCACGTGCGGCGGCAAAATTGCGCGTGTCGACCCCGGCGCTCGTCAAACAGGTGTCGGGTTTCGAGGCCGAGTTTGGCATCACGTTGTTCGAGCGCTCGCATTCGGGTGTTAAGGTGACGCCGGCGGGCGCTCTGCTGGTGGACGACGCGCGCTCGATCATGCGGCAGTCCGAGGACGCGCTGCGCCGCGCCCGACGCGCGGCGGGCGATGGCGGTGCCGTGCGTCTGGGTGTGTCGATGATGTGCCCGGGGCGCCAAACGCTGTCGATGTGGTCGAGCATCCACGATCTGGAACCGTCGCTTCGATTTGAGATCGTGCCGGTAAGCGACCTCTACGACGAACGCGAATCCGTCATGCGCAGCTTGGGCCGCGAGGTCGATGTGGTGCAGTCGAGTTTTTCGACACCGCGCTGGGGTGATGCCTGTCAAAAGCTCCGCATCGTTAACGTGCCGTTTTATATCGACCTGCCGCGCACGAGCCCGCTGGCGCGCACGACACGCATTACGGTTGCCGACTTGGAGGGCATGCGCCTGCGCGTGCTCCGCCACGGCAACGACGCCATGGACAGTCTGCGTATCGACCTTTTGGCCGACGGCGGTGTGGACGTGATCGATGTGGATAGCTTCGACTTTGCGCTCTTTAACGAGGCGGAGGAAAAGGGCGACGCGGTGCTCACCTGCGGGGCGTGGTCGGGGGTGCACCCGGCCTTTGTGGGCGTGCCGTTCCTATGCGGTCGCGAGGTGCCAGTCTTTCTGCACTATCCGCTCGAGCCCACCCTCCAAGTCCAAAAATTCGTCAACGCCATGGCACAACTTCTCAAATAGCTCATTTGGGACGGGTTTAGCGGTCCTCGCGTTGCAGCCCGGCTGCCTCAGCTGTCTTTACGCGGTTCTTGTCGATGTACATGTTTTTGTCGGCCTGGGAAAAGAGCTCGCGCATCGTAGGCGGTTCATCAAAATCACTGGAAAGCGCGTAGCCCACTGCATAGCTGATAGGCATGTCGGGATGAGCCTCGGAATGCTCGTTCACGTTCGCACGAACCCGAGCGAGACGGGACTCCACGGCAGCTCGATCGGCATCCCGCAGCACCGCGATAAACTCATCGCCACCGTCGCGGCCCACAAAGCAGGTCTCGGACGCCACGCACCCCAGCTGCTGGGCAAAAGAACGGATGTATTCGTCGCCCTTCTCGTGGCCGAAGTTGTTATTGACCGTATGCAGATTGTTAAGGTCGAAGACGCACAGCGCAACGGGCGCCTCCGCGGAGACAGGCTGCTCCTGCCCCAAGATCTCCTCGCACTTATTCTTATTGGGCAGTCCTGTGGCTTCGTCGAGATAGACTTTGCTCTGCAGCTCGCGGTTGAGCGCGGCAGTGCGCACCGCGCGAACAAGTTCGACCGCAAAGGTCGCCACCAAGCCCACGATGTCGATGATCACCAAGCCCTCGAGATAGTTGAGCGCCGACGCCTTCTCCTGAGAGTAGTCCTCTGCGAGTCGCGTAGCATCGTCGCAAATGCCAAAGAACTCCTCGCTCATGGAGATGATGTCGGTGCTCTCGTAGCCGACTTCGCGCACGCGGCTAATCTCGGCGCAAAGCTCATCATAATAATTTGCAAGCTCGGTCATCTTTGCCTGATACTCATCGTCGTCGAGACGGACGAGGTTGAGGTCGTCACTTCCGTAACGCAAGCCGTTGATGTATGAATCCACGGCTTTGAGCAGGTCATCTTGAGGCTGGCCCGCGTCCTCGAGCTTAACGATTCGCTGCGTGGTGCCGCGCACCAGGCCGGCGTAGTTGACCACACGCGCCGTGCCCTGGATATCGGAGACGAGCAGCATGACATTGATGAAGAAGAAGATGAGAACTGCCGTGAGCACCATCATGAGCAGGCGCATCGCCTGGCTGGCTTTCTTGGCGACAGAAGTATTCACAAGTTCACTCCCTCAAATGGCAAAAGCGCAGGTGGCACCCAGCGTGCTGAAATTCACGTGAGGTCAACTCTACCATATGGGCCAACAGCCTCAAACTGTAGCAGACGCTCGTCCAAATTGGCGTGACGCTTGTCTTGTTGTTCTTGACCTGGCCGCGCTATCGGACATGCTTCTGGTCTTGGATCACCATGGGAAAGCTCATCCCGTTTTGTGCGGACAGAGTGGGATGCGGCTTCCCAAAGGTGCCGTTAGGGGAAATCACATCCCGGTTTACCCCCTTGAAATGGGATGCCGTTTCCCGGAGGGGGTCCAGCGGGAAACGGCATCCCATTCTGAGCCCGAAAAGTGGGATACGGTTTCCGGCTGGCATGAAAAAAAGCCCCCACAGTTCAATATGAACTGCGGGGGCTTATGCGTTGCGGTGCATTGTGTTTGGGTCGTTGAGATGAGTCGATTTGCCCCGAAAGAGGAGGGCATTGACCTTAGGGTCATGCCCGACGAATGAGCGGCAAATCGGCCATCTCGGCGGGCCGAACTACTCCAGCTCAAATGCTCCGGTATAGAGCTGATAGTAATACCCGCGCTTGGCAATCAGCTCGTCGTGGTTGCCGCGCTCGATGATGCGGCCGTGGTCCAGGCAGATGATTGCGTCGGAGTTGCGCACGGTGGAGAGACGGTGCGCGATGACAAACGTCGTGCGGCCCTCCATGAGCTTGTCCATGCCCGCTTGCACGATAGCCTCGGTGCGGGTGTCGATGCTCGACGTGGCCTCGTCCAGAATCATCGCCGGCGGATCGGCGACGGCGGCGCGGGCGATCGAAATCAGCTGGCGCTGGCCCTGCGACAGCTGGGCGCCGTTGCCGGTGAGCATGGTGTCGTAGCCGTCGGGCAGGCGGGTGATAAAGTCGTCCGCGCCGGCGAGCTTGGCCGCCGCGATGCATTCCTCGTCGGTAGCGTCCAGGTTGCCGTAGCGGATGTTATCCATCACAGTGCCGGTGAACAGGTTCACGTCCTGTAGCACGACGCCCAGCGAGCGGCGCAGGTCGGCCTTGCGGATCTTGTTGACGTTGATGCCGTCGTAGCGGATCTTGCCGTCGGCGATGTCGTAGAAGCGGTTGATGAGGTTGGTGATCGTCGTCTTGCCGGCACCGGTGGCGCCGACAAACGCGACCTTCTGGCCCGGCTTGGCAAACACGGACACGCCGTGCAACACCTCGTGGTCGGGCGTGTAGCCAAAGTCGACGTTGTCCATGACCAGATCGCCACGCAGCGGCACGTACTCAATTTCGCCGGTCGCGCGGTGCGGATGCTTCCACGCCCACATGCCGGTGTGGTGGTCGGCCTCCTCGAGCTGCCAAGTGTCGGGGTTGACCTGCGCGTTGACAAGCGTCACGTAGCCCTCGTCGGCCTCGGGCTCCTCGTCGAGCAGCTCAAAGATGCGCTCGGCGCCGGCAAGGCCCATGACCACGGCGTTGATCTGCTGCGAGATCTGGCCGATCTGGCCGCAGAACTGCTTGGTCATGTTGAGGAACGGTACCACGACGGCGATGGAAAGCGCCGTGCCCGAGATGCTCAGGTTAGGCACGCCCAGCGCCAGGAAGATGCCGCCGGCCAGCGCGACCAGCACGTAGAGCAGGTTGCCCAGGTTCATAAGGACGGGCATGAGGATGTTGGCGTACATGTTGGCCTTCTGCGAGACCTCGAAGAGCTTCTCGTTGCGCTCATCGAAATCGGTCTCGGCGGCGGACTCGTGGCAAAACGCCTTGACGACCTTCTGACCGTTCATGACCTCCTCGATATGACCTTCGACCACGCCGAGCTCGGTCTGCTGTGCAATGAAGAAGCGCGCGGAGTTGGAGCCGAGCAGCTTGGTCATAAAGGTCATAAAGGCGACGCCGGCAATGATGACCAGGCACATCCAAACGCTGTAGTACAGCATGATGAAGAACACCGTGACGATAACGATGATCGTCATGAGCAGGTTGGGCAGCGACTGGCTGATCATTTGGCGCAGCGTGTCGATGTCGTTGGTGTAGTGGCTCATGATGTCGCCGCGCTGATGCGTGTCGAAGTAGCGGATCGGCAGGTCCTGCATGCGGTTGAACATCTTCTCGCGCAGCTTCTCGAGCGAGCCCTGCGTGATGACGGCCATGGCGCGGTTCCAGAAGAGCGAAGACGCGACGCCCACGGCGTAGATGCAGCCGAGGGTAGTCACAAGCTTCAGAATTTTGGGCTGCGCGGCCGTCCAGTCGCCCGACTGCCATGATTCGCTGATGACCTGCAGCGCGCTCTGGAGAAACGTCGCGCCGATGGAGTTGATGACGGCGCAGAGCACCACGCCGGCGACGACGAGGGGCAAAAGCACCGGGTAGAAGCCAAAGAGCATTCTGATGAGGCGCGTCATGGCGCCGCCCTTGCGGTTGCGTACGCGCTCGGCGGTAGTGGCCTTACTCATGTGCCTCGCCTCCTTCCTGGGTCTGGGCTTGCGATGCAGATGCCTCGGTGCCGGCTGCAGCGGTCTCGCCCGCGTCCTCGCCCTCGGCGCTCATCTTGTTCTGCGAGGTAAAGGTCTCGCGGTAGATCTCGCTCGTCTTGAGCAGCTCGTCGTGGTTGCCGATGTCCTTGATGCGGCCGCCCTCCATGACGATGATGCGATCGGCATCCTGCACGGAGCTAATACGCTGGGCAATGATGAGCTTGGTCGTGTTGGGCAGATAACTCGCCAGGCCCTCGCGGATCTTGGCGTCGGTCTTGGTGTCGACGGCGCTCGTGGAGTCATCCAGGATCAGGATCTTGGGGCGACGCAGCAGGGCACGCGCAATGCACAGGCGCTGCTTCTGGCCGCCGGAAACGTTGGAGCCGCCCTGCTCAATCCAGGTGTCGTAGCCCTTGGGGAAGCCGTCGACAAACTCGTCGGCGCAGGCCAGATGTGCTGCCTCGCGGACTTCCTCGTCGGTGGCGTTCGGGTCGCCCCAGCGCAGGTTTTCGGCGATGGTGCCGCTAAACAGCACGTTTTTCTGCAGCACCATGGCTACCTGGTGGCGCAGCGCGTCCAGATCGTAGTTGCGTACGTTCACGCCGCCGACGCGCACGGTGCCTTCGGTGACATCGTACAGGCGGGCGATCAGATTCACGAGCGTCGACTTGGCCGAGCCGGTGCCGCCGATAATACCGATGGTCTCGCCGCTCTTAATATGCAGGTCGATATCGTCGAGCGCCTGGCGCTTCGCGTGCTCGGAGTACTTAAAGCTCACGTGGTCAAAGTCGATGGAGCCGTCGGCAACCTCGAGCACGGGCTCGGTCGGGTTGGCGATTGTGGGCTCGGCGGCAAGCACCTCGGTAATGCGGTGTGCCGACTCGTCGGCCATGGTCACCATGACAAAGATCATCGACAGCTGCATCAGACTCATCAGAATCTGGAAGCCATAGGTAAAGATGGAGGAGAGCTGGCCCACGTCGAACAAGGTGCCCTGGCTCGTGATGATGAGCTCGGAGCCCAGGTAGATGATGACGACGAACGCGCCGTTGACGCAGATGTTCATCATGGGGTTATTGAAGGCGAGCAGCTTTTCGGCGCGGGTGAAGTCCATCTGGACGTCGCGCGCGGCGGTGGCGAACTTCTCTTTCTCGTAGTCCTGGCGCACGTAACTCTTGACCACGCGCATGCCGGTGACGTTTTCCTCGACGGACTCGTTGAGCGCGTCGTACTTGCGGAACACGCGGGCAAAGATCGGGCGCACCTTATAGATGATAAAGAACAGGCCAAAGCCCAGCAGCGGAATGATGACCAGGTAGACCATGGCGACGCTGCCGCCCATGGCGTAGGCCATGGCAAAGGCAAAGACCAACACCAGCGGCGCGCGCACGGCGATGCGGATGAGCATCATAAAGGCCTGCTGCACGTTGTTGATGTCGGTGGTGAGGCGGGTGACGAGCGAGGAGCTCGAGAACTCATCGATGTTGGCAAAGCTGAACGTCTGGATCTTGTAGAACAGGTCGTGGCGCAGGTTCTTGGCGAAGCCGCAGCTCGCATGACTGCAGGTGACGCCGGCAGCGGCACCAAAAGCGAGCGACGTCAGTGCGATGAGCACCAAAAAGCCTGCGGTGGGAAGCATCTGGGCGACGGTGGCACCGTCTTTGATGGCGTCGATCATGTCGGCGGTGATAAACGGGATCATCATTTCGCAGAGCACCTCGCCAAGCACCAGCAGCGGCGTGGCGATCGTGACCTTCTTGTAATCGCGGATGCTTCCCATGAGGGTTTTAATCATCCAGTTCCTCCCAGGTTACTCGGATTTTTTCGAGCATCTCGGCGAGCTGTTCGCGCTCGTCGTGCGTAAGGGCGCTAAAGGCCTGTTCCCTAAAGCGAATGCGGGCTGCCTGCTCAACACGGGCCTTTTCCCATCCCGCTTCGGTCAGGCGGATGGTGAGCTGCCGACGGTCTTTGGGATTGCGACTGCGCTCGATAAGACCGTTGAGCTCGAGCTTGGACAGAATCTCGGAAAGGGACCCTGGCTTGAGGTCGAAGTGCATGCCGAGCTCCTGTTGGGACAGCTCGCCGGTCGGCTGCTTGGCGAGTAGGCAGACAATAGGCGCCTTGCCAGATATGCCGCCGCCGTGAAAATGCATGTAATGGCCGCAAAAGCCCAGGCCGCTCAGGATGCGCTTGGCGAGTTTGTCTTCGGCGCTGACCGCTTCGGGTATGTCTACCGGTTGCGACGGGTCACCGCCGGGCTCATGCGGAAGGACGAGTGGTTCAACACACATATCTAAGCTTCGCTCCTTTCTTTAGTTAGGTAGAGTAATTGTTTTGTGCCTAACTAATTTAGGAGCGTGAGAAACCAATGTCAAGGTACCAAACTTATTTAGTTACGGCGTTTTGCCAAACGCCGTAACCGCTCGACGCTGCAAGCGTTCCTAAGCGGCAATCTGACGTTCAATCGTCGGGCATGGCCACAAGGCCTATGCCCTCCTCTTTCACGTCACCTTGCTCGCTTAGGAACGCTTTCGCTGTCCGTCCTCAACCTGCGATAGTCGTTGGGGACGTTCTTAAATGACTAGTCAAACAAGAACGTCCCCAATGACTAACTTCCTCCTTCCCGTAACCTTTCCGCAACAATGTGGCCTCCGCGGCGCCAGCGCCCGTTCACAACTTCCCCTGCGCTACACTTAGTTGCACTATGGTGCCATCGTGCCGCGCCCGACCCAAGGGGGACTCTCATGAAGAACACTCAGCTGCTGTTGATCAACGATATGTGCGGCTACGGCAAGGTCGCGCTTTCCGCCATGCTGCCGGTGCTGTCGCATATGGGCTATCGCATCCACAACCTGCCGACGGCCCTTGTTTCCGATACGCTCAACTACCCCAAGTTCTACATCCACGACACCACGGAGTACGTGCGTCAGAGTCTTGCCATCTGGGAGGAGCTCGGCTTTGAGTTCGACGCCATCTCGACCGGCTTTATCGTGACCGAGGAAGAGACGCGCATCATTTCGGACTTCTGCCACCGTCGCGCGCAAAAGGGTACCAAGGTGTTCGTCGACCCCATCATGGGCGACAACGGCAAGCTCTATGCGGGCGTGCCCGAGTCCACGATTGGCCTTATGCGGCACCTGCTGGAGTGCGCAGACTACGCGGTGCCCAATTATACCGAGGCGTGCCTGCTTGCCGATAGGCCTATCGCCGAGCAAATCACGCCCGATGAGGCTCGCGCCCTTGTGGACGCCGTGCGCGAGCTGGGTGCCAAGTCGGTGGTCATTACGAGCGCCGTGGTCAATGGCACGAACGCGGTTATCGGTTACGACCATGTAGCGGGGGAGTACTTTACGATTCCCTTTGAGCTCATTCCGGTCTATTTCCCGGGCACGGGTGACACGTTCTCGGCGGTGCTCGTCGGCCGCGTTATGGCAGGTTGGAGTTTGCAACGCGCGACGTCCGATGCCATGCGCGTGGTGGCTGAGCTTATCGAGCGCAATGCCGACCAAGAGGACAAGTCGGCTGGCCTTCCCATCGAGGCCTGCCTGGATGTGATTGACCATGAGTAATGCTGGCGAGGGCGGCGCCAAGCCTGCGGGCGAGAACAAGCCGCTCGGCGCGCCGCGGGGCAAGCGTCCGCGCATCCGCGTGAGCTGCGTGGACCAGCTGGGTGCGTGCCGCTGCCACCATGGTCACAAGCCGGGCGACGTTTTTGACTTCGACCGAGACCGCGGCAAGATGTGTGCCATGGCCTGCCATGTGGGCTTTCCCTATATCGATATCCTGCGCTATGGCGGAACCGTGCCTGGCAACGAGCCCGGTACGGCAAAGTTCTGCTGCCCCGAGGTCGATACGCTGAACGTCTGGCTTGCCGAGATCGTCGACGAGTAGTCGAGCGCAATGTGACAAAGGGACAGTCCCTTTGTCACATTCGCCGGGGCTGCCCCTTCTTTTTGCTTATAATCCTAAATCTCTGCATTTCATCCGATTTTAGGTTCTAAAAATCCTACATTTCATCGATAATTAAGCGCATAAAACTTTGCATTTCATTTGATGACACTGAGGGGAGAGCCTATGCTGCGCAGGAAAATAGCGGCAGAGCTGGAGCGTTGGCTGAAGTCTGCCGAGCAAAAGGCCTTATTCATCACGGGTTCTCGCCAGATCGGCAAAAGCTATTCGATTCGCGCATTTGGCAAAGCCAGCCATGCAACCTACATCGAGCTCAATCTCATGGAAAATCGCCAGGCAAAAGATGCTCTTCTCGAGGCGCGGAATGCCGATGATTTCATCAGCAGGGTGACGCTTCTTTCGGGAAAGTCGATTGCACCAGGCAAAACGCTCGTGTTTATCGATGAGGTCCAAGAGGCCCCCGACATCATGACGATGGCAAAGTTCCTTGTAGAGGACGGGAGGTGCCGCTGGGCGTTTTCGGGGTCAATGCTCGGGACCCAGTTCAAGGGCGTCAGGTCCTATCCCGTGGGGTATGTCCACGAGCTTAGGATGTTCCCGCTCGATTTTGAGGAGTTTTGCTGGGCAATCGGGGTGAGCGAGGGGGCTCGCCAAACGATACGTGACGCGTGTATCAGCGAGAGGCCCATTCCTGATTACATTCATGACGCGATGATGGCAAACTTCAGGACCTATACCGTTGTCGGCGGAATGCCGGAGGTCGTGCAACGTTTCCTTGACACGCAGGGCGACCTTGCCTCTGTTCGTCAGCTACAGTCAGAGCTCAACGAACAGTACCGGCGGGATATCTCCAAGTATGCAAGCGGGCGAGCCCTTCAGGTGCAGAGCATTTACGATCAGCTCCCTATTATGCTCGAGGGCGAAAACAAGCGCTTCGTGCTCAATTCCATTGACCCCAAGGCTCACTACGAGAAGTATCAGCGAGATTTTGTATGGCTTGTCGATGCCGGCGTTGCTCTCAAAGCCGATATCGTAACCGAGCCAAAATCGCCCTTGCTCAAGACGGCACGGCCATCGCAGTTCAAGCTATATCAATCGGATACGGGCATGTTGATGGCGCGCTATCCCGTCGGAGTCGCCCAAGCGGCGTATCTTGATAGCAAGGAGCCCAATCTGGGCGGCATTTACGAAAACGTGGTGGCCCAGCAGCTGGCTGCCCAAAATCGCCAGCTTTACTACTATCAGACAAAAAAGCGCGGTGAAGTGGACTTTGTGGTCGATGGACCGGATGGGACGGCTGTTCCGATCGAGGTTAAATCGGGCTCCTATTACCACGCGCACGCTGCGCTCGGTCATGTGCTTGATACGGCTGAATATGGCGTAAGGCTCGGGATTGTTTTCTCGAGAGGCAACGTTGAGCGCAACGGAGCGGTTCTCTATTTGCCGCTATATGCGACCTGGGCCCTTTCGGATGTTTTGGGCGACTCCTGCGCCGAGGGGATAAAGCTGGAGGTCAAGCCGGTCTAGGGCCAGTCCCGGATGTGGCAAAGGGGTAGTCCCTTTGTCACATTCATGAGCGTGGATTTTCTCCCACCGAGATAACGAGCGTGGATTTTCTCCCGTTTAGAGCGCACTCGAACGCTCAAAGTGGGAGAAAATCCACGCTCGTTTTATGCCGATGGCGTGGCCCGTGTGCCCGCGCCGCCCGAGCGCCTACAGCTGCTCGAGCATGGCGGTGCAACCGGCGAGTACATCGCGGTAGGTGGCGTCGAAATTGCCGGTGTACCAGGGGTCGGCCACGTCGCCGGGGCGATCGGTCCAATCGAGCAGGCGCGAGATCTTGCCATCGGGGTCCTTCCCAAAAATTCGGTACAGGGCGCGGGCGTTCTCGTCGTCCATATAGACAATGTGGTCCCAGTCGCCATACTCCGCGCGACGCACCTGACGTGCGCGATGTGCGACGACGGGAATCCCGACCTCGCGTAGCTTGGCAATGGTGCCGTGGTGTGGCGGGTTGCCGATCTCCTCGGTCGAGGTCGCAGCGGAATCAATGACAAACTCGCCCGCGCGCCCGGCGCGCCGCACTAGCTCGGTAAACACGGACTCAGCCATCGTCGAGCGACAGATATTTCCATAACAGATAAACAGTACACGTTGCATATGCGGTTTCCTTTCGATCGCCATCATCGAGCTCGAGTATCGCATCTACGCCTGCGCCATCGCCCTCTTGCGTTCCCAGCGAGCCAACTTAATCGTCACCAGCGTAAGCACCCAGGCCACAAGCGAGAACGCGGCACCCACTGCGCCTACATATGCAATGCCAATGCTGCTTACCACGGCGCCGCCCACTGCGGTGCCAAACGAGATGCCGACGTTAAACGCCATGGGCTCAACCGAACTTGCGAGTACCATCGACTTGGGATGGCGGCTGCGTGCCACGTCCATAAAGTGCGTGATGCACGACACCGAGAACAGGTACATGAGCAGCGCCAGGCTAAAGACAAAGACCAGCGCGAGCGGCATGGTGCCGCCCACAGCAAACAGTCCGAGTAACGCTGCGGCCTGCAGCACAAACGTCACGAGTAGCGCCTTCATGCCAAAGCGCGCATCGATCCATCCGCCCAGGATGTTCGAGATCAGGCAGAACACGCCGTAGGCCATGAGCGTGGTACTGGCTTCGACCGTGCCCATGCCCAGCACCTGCTCAAGATAAGGCGTCACGTAGCCATAGAAAACGTAGACCGACCCCACGCCAAACAAAAAGATGAGCATGCCGGTGACGATGCTCGGCTCGCGTAGTAGCCCCGCCTGCTCGCGGAAGGTGGCGGGCTCATCGGTCTGCCCGGCGCGAGGCATAAACGCCACGAGCGCGCTGCAGATCAAAACGGCAAAGGTCAGCGTGCCGTACATGGCCACGTGCCAGTCGAGCGTGTCGGCCACAAACTTGCCAATCGAGGTTACAAAGACCATTGCCACGGAAAACGCACCATATACCACCGAGATGGCAAGCGAAGTTTGCTGCGGGGACAGCAGCTCGGGGATGTACGTCACGCCCACGGCGAGCAGTGCGCCCGAGACGGAGCCCAGGATGATGCGCGAGATGAACAGCACCTGGAAGTTGGGCGCCAACGCCATGACCAGGTTGCCGAGCACAAAGACGATGCTGTAGCACACGAGCAGCTGGTAGCGGCGAAAACGCCCCGTGCTGAGCGCGAGCACCGGCGTCGCGATAGCGTAGACCAGTGCGAACACGCTAATAAGTTGGCCTGCGGTGGCAAGCGATACGCCGAGTTCCGTTGCCAAGTCACTTTCGATGCCGATGACCACGAACTCGGAGCAGCCGAGCGAGAATCCCAACAGCACGAGCAGCGCCAGGCAGAGCTTGGTGCGCGCGGGGGAGAGCGCGGCGGCGGTTGACTTACTTTTAGGCGTGGTTGCGGCGGTCAAGGTTGTCACTCCAATGTCGCATGAATAAGCGGGATTCAATCCCTGCAACTCTAACAGAATGTGACAAAGGGACAGTCTCTTTGTCACATTCGCGGCGTGGCTGCCGCCCAAACCGTCACAACATTCGATGAAAATCTCGAAAACGAGGAAAAGCGTCGAATGTTGTGATGGTTTTCCTATCTGTGCCGGCGAGCCGCCGTGCCGTCTGGGGGTATAAGGCTAGCAAGTGTTTATTTGCGAGGCCTAAGGGGCGCCCCGTATGGATATCGATAACTTTGAATGGTGGTATAGCGAGGGTGAGGCTTCGGACGAGGAGTGGGACGAGCCCACGCCGCGTGACGTGTCGAGCGACGAGGACGAGACCGGCAACGACGTCGCCGCCGACTCGGACGTCGCCTTCGATCCCGTCGAGCCCCTGACCTTTGAGCAGGCTTGGGCCCAGGCCGAGGCAGACGAGGCCAAGGCCGACGCTACGGCCACGCTCGGCGAGCCAGCCGACATGTCGATCTCGCCGGCAAAGACCCCGCAGCTGCGTCACACGATCGACCCCGACAGCACGGCATCCTTCAGCATTCTCGACGTGCCCTCGCAGGGCGCTCAGGCGCCCGCACCCACACGTCGCCCCAATCTGTCTCGTGAGGAAGATGCAGGACGTCGCTCGCCGCTCGGCCCCATCCTTATCGCCTTTATGGCCGGCGTTATCGCATGCTCGGTAATTGGAAACGTCTGGAGCCATGTCGAACAACAGCGAAAAGACGCCGCCAAGGTCGAGATGTCTGTCGAGCAATCGCTCGGCCGCACGCGCTCGGTACATGTGTCGGTCGAGGTCAAGGACGGCGCGACGTGGGACACCGCGCGCGGCGACAGCCAAATGCTCATCCATATCGTGGGGCGCACGCTCAAAGGGCAGACGATTGACGAGTATCAATACGTCAATTCCGCTGGTGACGGCATCGAACTTAAGCCCGGCGACTACGAGCTCACCGTCGATGAACCGCCCGTCGCCACCGACGGCACGCGCTTCCGCGCCTCAAAGCGCATGGTTCCCGTGAGCTTTAACTCGCAGGCGCCCGATACGGTCGACACCACACCGCAGGGCGGGTTCGACCTTTACGTAGATACCCAGTAGGCGCTCGCCGCTCATTCCGCTATGGCTACTCAATAATCGCCTGCCGTCCCGTCCCGCCGCCAAGAGTGGGACAATAGCCCTCGACACTATTGTTTACTTTTGGAGGAAGTAGCATGTCTACCGTCACTACCATCAAGCGCGGCGGCCTCACCGCGGCCATCGATTCCATGGGCGCCCAGCTCACGAGCCTTGCCCTCAACGGCAACGAGTATCTGTGGCAGGGCGACCCCGCCTTTTGGGGCAAGCACGCGCCCATCCTGTTCCCCATTGTGGGTTCGCTGCGCAACAACACGGCAACGTCTGCGGCCGGCACCTGCGAGATGCCGCGCCACGGACTCGCGCGCATCGTCGAGCACGAGCTGGTCGAGGTTTCGGAGGACGGCTCTTCGGTAACTTACGAGATCACCGATACGCCCGAGTCGCTCAAGGCCTTTCCGTTCCACTTTAAGCTCAACATGACCTATGCCCTGACCGGCGACGCCACCCTCACGCAGACCTTTGCCGTCACCAATACCGGCGACGTGGACCTACCGTTCTCGGTGGGCGGCCACCCCGCATTTAACGTGCCCGCCCCCGGTGCCGAGGACGAGGCGTTCGAGGATTACGAGCTGGCGTTTACCGAGGCTTGGACTAACGAGGCTCCTATCATCACGCCCGACGGTCTTATGACGTTTGAGGGCAGCTATAAGGCTCCCGACAACTCGGACGTGCTGCCCATCACGCACCGCAGCTTCGATAACGATGCCATCATGTTCACCGATACTCCGGGCTCCACGCTCACGCTGCGCGGCCGCAAGTCGGGCCACGGCGTCAAGATCGACTTTGAGGGCTTTAAGTACATTGGCGTGTGGTCTGCCGCCAACGACGCTCCGTTTGTGGCACTCGAGCCCTGGACCGGTCACACCACCATGGACACCGAGGACGACGTCTTTGAGCACAAGGTCAACACCATCACCCTGGCCCCGGGCGAGACGGACAAGCGCAGTTTTAGCGTTACCTTGCTCTAGAGGTTCCGCCGCTCGGTCGATGCTGCGCGTCGTCCAGAGCGACAAGTTGTCATGAAAAAGGCAAGGCATAGACCTTCTGGTCATGCCTTGCCTTTTTCATGCCACTTGTTTGCTCTGGACGTCGCTCGCCGGCATTGCCAAAACATCGGTGTCCCCAATGACTACCGCGTGTCTATTAATTTTTCGAGCTTGTGCTGCGCTGCTGGTTGCTGGCGTATATCCTGTTAAGTCGTCAGCGTACGATTCAACAGGGAAGGCAGATTATGCATTCTCCCCAACAGTGCGATGCGCAGCGCCAGCCGGTATGCAGCCGTCGCATCTTTTTGGGTAGCGCTCTCGCTGCGAGCGCTTCCGTCGTCGCCGGCGCGCTCGCCGGCTGTCAGCGCCCGTCCACGCTCAAGGTGGTTCAGCCCACGACGGGCGGCGGTCGCGACGACCTGTCCGATTCCGTGATCGGCAAGGATAAGATCCGCATCGGCATGGAGGCGGCCTACGCCCCGTACAACTGGCAGGTTTCCGAAGCCAGTGAGTTCACCATCCCCATCGACAACGTGCAGGGCGCCTATGCCGATGGCTACGACGTGCAGATCGCCAAGATCGTCTGCAAGGCCCTCGGTGGCGAGCCCGTTGCCGTCAAGCAGAGCTTCTCGGGCCTTATCGATTCGCTCAACAACGGCCAGATCGACCTCATCATCGCCGGTATGAGCGCCACGCCCGAGCGCGAGGAATCGGTCGGCTTCTCCGACCCGTACTTCATTGGCTACTTTGGCCTGTTCGTAAAAGAGGGTTCTCCCTACCAAAACGCCACCAAGCTTAGCGACTTTAGCGGTGCCACGGTGCTCGGCCAAAAGGACACCATGCTCGACACCGTCATCGACGAGATCCCGGGCGTTGTGCACAAGAACCCGGTCGATTCGGTTCCCACGGTGTTCTCGAACCTGCTGCAGGGCACGTGCGATGCCGTGACCTATAACACCGAGAACGAGAAGGGCTATATGGCCCAAAATCCCGGTATCGTCCCCATCCATTTTGCCGAGGGCGAGGGCTTTAAGCAGGAGGTCGCGGCAAACGTCGGCTGCCGCAAGGGCTCGGACAAGCTGCTTAAACTCATCGACAAGACACTCAAGGGCATTAGCCAAGAGGAACGCGACCAAATGTGGGACGCGTGCCTCGATCGTCAGCCGGCATAGGGAGGCAGCATGAAAACCATCAATCGTCTGGCCTCCTTTATCAAGGCCGACCATCGCTATGTATATCTGGGCACGAGTGTTATCGCGGCGCTCGGCCTGGCGTTTAGCCAACGTAACCCCACGCCGCTGAGCTTCTTGGCGCCCACCAGCATTTTCCAGGACTGCCTTTGGGCGATTCTTTGGGCCTGGCTCGTCGTGTCGGCGGCGGCGCTGGCCACCAAACTCATGCACTGGAGCGACTATCGCGAAACGTCGCCGTTTGCTTCCGAGCGCTTCCGTCGCGGCGCGCGCCTGGGCAGCTATGTCGTCGTTGCTATTGCGGCAATCTTCTTTGTCGACCGCTGCGTCATGTCATTTATCGACCTGGTGCAAGTGAGCATTGTCTCGGACTCCAACCCCAGCGACTTTTTGTCGAGCCTGGTCTACATGACCTACAAGAGCGGCGACTTCTTTATCCGCGGCATCGAGATCACCATCGCACTTGCGACCTTCGGTACCGTCATCGCCTTTTTCCTGGCGCTGCTCTTTGTGTTCCTGCGCATTCAGACCTTCGATCGCGTGGACAACGACCTGGTGCGCTTCTTTAAGAGCATCGGCCGCGGCTTTGCGACCATCTACTCCACCATCGTGCGCGGCACGCCCATGATGGTCCAGGGCCTGCTCATCTATTACGCGGGCTTCACCGTTTTGCGCGGCATGGGCTTCGAGACCGCCCAGGCCAACCAGATTTGGAGTACCTTCACCGCCGGCCTCGTCACCATCTCGCTCAACTCCACCGCCTACATGATGGAGGTCCTGCGCGGCGGCATTGAGTCCATCGATCCCGGCCAGGCCGAGGCGGCGCGCTCGCTGGGCCTGTCGCAGTGGCAAGCCATGCGCAAAGTCGTGTTCCCCCAGGGCATTAAAAACGCGATTCCGGCGCTCACCAACGAGCTCATCATCAACATCAAGGATTCGTCGGTGCTTTCGGTCATCGGCGTGTTCGACCTCATGTACGCCACCACCACCGTCGCTGGCGTGTACTACCGCCAGATGGAGGTCTACTGCGTGGCACTCGTGGTCTACCTGATCCTGACGCTCGTGGCGAGCCGCCTGCTCGAGGCCTTTGGCAAAAAGCTCGGCGCCGAGGCCCCGGCAACGCTGCCCAGCTCCAACTAGGCGCAAGACGAGGAGAATCATCATGGCAGATACCACTACCACCGGCACCGCGGCCGCCGCACAGACCAATGAGCCGCTCATCCGCGTCGAGGGCCTGCGCAAGAGCTTCGGCTCGCTCGAGGTGCTCAAGGGCATCGACTTGTCCGTCAATCCTGGCGAGGTCGTTACCATTATCGGCGCTTCGGGTTCGGGCAAATCGACCTTTCTGCGCTGCCTCAACCTGCTCGAGACCCCGGACGCGGGCCACATCTGGTTTCACGGCCAGGACCTCACGGCCGAGCGCTGCAACATTAACAAGCTGCGTGAGGACATCGGCATGGTGTTCCAGGGCTTTAACCTGTTCAACAACATGGACGTGCTCGACAACTGCACGCTCGCGCCCGTCACGCTCAAAAAGATGAGCAAGGCCGAGGCCGAACAGGTCGCGATGGAGCACCTGGCGAGCGTGGGACTCGAAAAATTCGCCCATGCCGCGGTTGGTCGCCTGTCCGGTGGCCAAAAGCAGCGCGTTGCCATCGCCCGCGCCCTGTGCATGAACCCGCAGATCATGCTGTTTGACGAGCCTACCTCCGCGCTCGATCCCGAGATCGTGGGCGAGGTGCTCGACGTCATGCGCAAGCTCGCCGCCGACGGCATGACCATGGTCGTCGTTACCCACGAGATGGCCTTCGCACGCACCGTGTCCGACCGCGTGGTCTTTATGGACAAGGGCGTGGTGCTCGAGGACGCCGCGCCGGCCGAGCTCTTCGGCAACCCCAAGCACCAGCGCACCCGCGAGTTCCTCTCGCGTTATCTCGAGGACAAATAACCGACCGCAAACTCTTGCGTTGCAGGGCCGCTCCCGTGGGGCGGCCTTTGTCGTCACAATCGAAAGGATGTCATGGCCGAGGTTTGGCGCTTCTTTGCGCATGAGGACGATTTTGCCGATTTGGATGAAACTGGCGCGTGCGAGCGCCTGGGGCGCGTGCTGTCGTTTCCGACTATCTCGAGCATGGATGCCGAGGCGGTGGACTGGCGGCCCTTCGACGACCTGCGCGCCTATATGCAGCAGGCCTGGCCGCATGTATTTGCGGCGGGCGAGGTCGAGCTTATCGACCATTCGTTGCTGGTGACGCTTTCCGGCTCCGACCCCGCACTCAAACCCGTTATGCTCATGGGTCACATGGATGTGGTTCCCGTGGTGCCGGGTACCGAGGCCGACTGGACGCACGCCCCCTTTAGCGGGCACGTGGACGACACCTACATCTGGGGCCGCGGCGCGATCGACATGAAGGACCAGGTCGCAGGCATTCTCGAGGCTGTCGAGCATGCGCTGGCGCACGGTTGGCAGCACGAGCGCACGCTGCTCCTGGCCTTTGGCCAGGACGAGGAGACGACGCAGTACGGCGCAGGCGCCATCGGCCGCGTGCTCGAGGAGCGCGGCATTGAGCTTGCGTACCTGATCGACGAGGGTGACTATCGTATCGTTTCGGCTGCCGAGTATGGCGCAGGTGCGGGTTGGCTTATGCATGCCGATCTTGCCGAGAAGGGCTATGCCGATATCGTGCTCAAGACGAAGAGCGAAGGCGGGCATTCTTCCAACCCTTACGGCGGCACGTCGCTCGAAGTGCTCAGCCGCGCTATTGCCGCGATTTGCGATATCGAGTGGCCGACGCGTGTGACCGATCTGCTTGCCGCCCAGCTCGTCGAGCTGGGGCTTTATACCGCAGACGAGATTGCTACCAGCAAGGATGCCATCGTGCGCGACTGCCTCGCCAGCAAAAAGCTGTACCCGCTTGTGACCACCACCTGCGCGCCCACGCAAATCGAAGGCGGCAGTACCGGTGCCAACGTAATGCCGCAGGATATGTGGGCCAATGTCAACTTCCGCATGCTCGAGGGTACGAGCGTGGCCGATGTCGTGGCCTGCTGCCGCGAGGCCGTTGCCACCGCTGGGCTCGCTGGCCGAGTCGAGGTCGAGCTGGGCCCCGGCAGCTCCGAGCCCTCACCGTCCCCGCGCGTGGGCGGTCCGGGGCTCGAGGCCGTCCGCGCCATCGCCGCCCGCTATTTCCGTAATCCCAAGGGGATGGAGGAAAACAGATCGTCTGCGGTGGGCCAAGAGCCGATAAGCATCGTGCCCTCGACCGTGATTGGCGCAACCGATGCCGCCAACTACCAGCGCATTTGCCGCGAGTGCATCCGCTTCTCCGCCTTTGTGGTCGACGATGACGAATGCGACCGCGGCGTCCACGGCACCAACGAGCGCATCACCCGTCGCGCCTACCTCCAAGGCATCCGCTTCCTCATCGCCCTGCTCCACACGCTCTAGAATGCGACAAGGGGACTGAGCCGATTTCATCGGTAATGAGACAAAAATTGTTATAGAAAGAGACTAAGATATCTTAAGAGACATATGCTGGGGTTGGTATTCCTTGAACGACTGCGGGCATGTGCCAGACTGCTTCGGCCCCCGGGGAGCACCCGGGCAGGTCGCCGTGTGACTGGGGAGGAAATTATGCAGGAGCTCAGAGAGACGACGTCTCGACTCGTGAATATTGCTACCGGGGGGTGTCTAAGCAGGGAACTTCCTGGTGAACACCGGCCGCGCGAGCGGTGGTCCGTCATGTCTTATGGCCGCCGTCGTGGGCTGCGCCCGGTTTCGCCATATGCGATTGTTCTGGCCCTCGCCATCGCGCTGACGGCGAGTTTCTTCCTGCCGCTTCGTGCCGAGGCGGTAATTTCGGACCACACGGTTCCGACGATTTCGCCTTCGGGGACAACAATCAACCTGTTTGATTACTGGGTGAATCCCGATAACCATCTGTCGGTTTCCGGCAACGGCGGCATCAACAAGAACCACCGCTTCCAGTTCAAGGATCAAAGAGCCAACGAGGAACTTAACCAGTATACGGGTGGCTCCTGGGTCCGCACCGGCATCGTGAACAATGTTCTTGCCGGTGGTTACCCGAAACTCACCGGCCGCTGGGGGGGGGGGAGAATCCCTCGGCTACCTGTTTGATTCCTCCACCCAGACGGGCAAGATATCTCATATGGGTGTGACAGGTCTGTTGCAGGTCAACAAGGACGGCTACTACGAGTATGACAGCTCGCAGAACTACGCGGCGTACAACGCCAATAAGAATGCATTTGATGTCTACAATGCTGCCGGCGTTGGGCAAGCGGGGGCTGGCTCTCAAAATGGAGGTCAGTTTTTCCCCTTCGATGCGGCCGATAGGGTATTCAATGAGGTGAACGGCAACCTCGTCCGGAACGGCATTACGTCGTCGAACAACGGCGACTCGAATTATAACGATGGCAAACCCCTCAACCATTATTTCGGCCTCTCCATGTCGTCGCGCTTCGTGCAGCCGGCGGGTGGCAAAACGAACGTTGGCGATCCCATGACCTTTGAGTTCGCCGGCGACGACGACGTCTGGGTGTTCATTGACGATGTCCTTGTGGGCGACATTGGCGGCATCCACACCAGTGCTAAGCTGACCATCGACTTCAAAACGGGCGACATCAAGGTTAACGATGCCCCAGACGGCACGCTGTTAAGCAAGTTCCAGGATGCGGGGCGGGGCACTTCGGGCTTCACTGGCAACACCTTCGCTAACGACACCAGCCACACGCTCAAGTTCTTCTACTTGGAGCGTGGTGCCACCGACTCCAACATGAAGCTCAAGTACAACCTCGTGACGGTTCCCGAGTCCGACATTATCAAGTTCGACCAGGATGGCGGTCTGGTGGAGGGCGCTCAGTTCGCGCTGTACAAGACAGACGAGCACTTTACTGACACGACCGCTAATCCGGAAAACCTACTTGGCTCCGGCACCACGGACGCGGATGGACAACTGACGCTCACGAATGACGTGAACGACGTTATCAACTTCGATGACCTTCACAAGCAAGGTTGCCAGTACTACCTCCTGAAGGAAACGAAGGTGCCCGAGGGATACCGCTCGAGTCTCACGGCGACGGGCGGTAGCATGCAGCTCGAGTACGTGTCCGCGAGCGACAAGAATGGCGCGGGCGGCGTCATCATCAACCGCGGCGGTATGGACGAGGACAGCGACGTGTGGAAGAACGGTGCGTTCGCCGGCGCGAAGGAGACCATCACCGCGCCCAAGACTGTGTACCAGGCGAACGATGACTTGGTGCAGCCAGGCGAGTCCGTTGACATGGAGCACGGCACCCTGTTCGCAGTGGTTCTCAAGCGCGATAAAAGCAAGAACGCTGATGCTACCAATCAGAACGCCTGGTACGCCGTGTCGGGCGACCCGACGAAGGGGTACGCCCTCGCCGACACCCCGGGCGTGGCCGGCGCCATCAAGGTGGCGAAGGCGGAGCCGCATGTCTTCACGCTCAACACAAGCGGCCAATATCAGGTGGAGATTTCAGATCTGCCCGGCGACATCTCCAAGTACTACTACCTGCTGCCAGAGGCGGACCGTGCTCAGGATGTCGAATACGCGGTGGGTATCTACTACACGAAGGAAAATTCCGTTGCCAAGGCGGGGCCGGAAAACACGGTTCACGTGTTCAGCGATGACCTTCCCGATGGCAATGTGAACTTTCAGCGGCAGTTCGCCACGCGCCTGCTCGTCACGAACATCCAGAACCGCCTGTTCGTGCAAAAGACCGATACCGAGGGCAACCCCGTAGACGGCGCGAAGTTCGGCTTGTACACGGCAGATCAGGTGACGACGGACGAGAGTGGCAAGGTCGTGCTCAAGGGTGAGCAGACCCCCTATGACACCCTGAAGACGAGGTCGGTCGACAACCCGGTTCCGCTCGAAGGTGCGGGCATATTCCCGAATACGAGCGACGGTAACAGGCCGCTCGTGAAGGGGACCTACTTCCTAAAGGAGGTCTCGGCGCCCAAGGGCTTCCTGCTTAACGACACGCTCACCAAGGTGATTGTGGACGATTACGGCGTCCATGCCGATGCTGGTACGGCCGATGACGGTGTTTCGACGTTCGTGGGCCCGGGCGCGCTCATGAAGAGCCTGGGCCAGTTTGGCGCAGAGGGCGACATCGACAACACGCTCACGTGGATCAAGGGCCAGCGCCAGACGTCCGACGGGACGCTCGACGGCAACGACAACCTTTCCTGGAACAATGACGCCAAGGGCGGCGAGGATGAGGTGCACCTCAAGTACGGCGCCAACGGACGTGTCTACCAGTATGGGCCCACCGAGGAAGGCAAACCTTATCGCTTGGAGACCGAGACGGGCTGGATACGTATGGGCATCACGCAGGACGTGCCTGGTGACACTAATGCGAAGGGCGCCCGTGCCAATCTGGACGACATGAATTTGAGCGCCCTGTTCACAGGTGCCACCTGCGTGCGCGTGGCGAACGAACGCGAGGCGAGCCTCGAGGTGACGAAGAAGGTTGCCCTGCCCGATGGCCTGACGGGCAATAAGGACGCGGAGTTCACCTTCAAGTTCACCGTGCCCGAGGGGAAGACCTACAAGGCTGCAGTGTTCAAGAACGCTGGGGCCGGAAAGCAAGCCGGCGACGTGTTCGATTTGAAGAACGGCGACACCCATGCTATCAAGGCCGACGAGACGATTCGCGTGTACGGTCTTGGCGAGGGCGACGAGTACGCGGTGCAGGAGCTGACCGGCGCAGACAAGATGCCCGCGGGCTATAAGCTGACCGGCCGCAAGCAGGGTACCACGAATCTGACCGGCGCAGGCGATAGTATCACCGGTGAGATCGAGAAGCAAAAACCCGACGGCACGTTGGCCGAAGCCAACAAGCTGGTGTTCACAAACACCTACAAGGCGGAAGCTAGCGACGAACTGACCCCGCAGGTAACGAAGAAGGTCTCCGGTGTTGAGAGCACGGAGAAGGCGTTCTCGTTCACGCTGACCGCCACGGAAGAGACGCAGAAGCAGATCGATGATGATGACCTCAAAGTCTCGGATGCTCTGGCGGGCAATGAGCATGCCGAGTCCAAGGCCACGAGTGGCAAGATCATCAAGGACAAGGGCCAGACGGTCGACTTCTCCGGCATGAAGTTCAACAAGGCCGGTACGTACACGTTCACGCTCACCGAGGCGCACGACGCCGACGACGACGCGGCGGCGGACGGCGTGCAGAACGCCGGTTGGACGATGGACGATTCCACCTACACCGTCACGGTGAAGGTTGAGGACAAGAATGCCAAGCTGACTGTCACAGGCGTGGCGGTGAAAAAGGACGGCGATGACAAGAGCGAAACGCCTGAGGTCAAGAACGGCGAGGTGAACCTCGCCACCTTTACCAACAGCTATGCCGCGAAGGGTTCCGTGACCCTGGCGGCGATGAAGCACTTTAAGGGCGGTGCGCTCGCGGGGAACGATTTCTCGTTTGCTCTGTACAAGGGTGACAAGGCGGAAGGCACGCCCCTTGAGACCGTCACGAACGACAAGGACGGCAACATTACCTTCCAGCCCATCAGCTACACCAAGGCCGGTGACTACGAGTACACCATCAAGGAAGTTACCGGTAACGACCAGACCATCGTCTACGACGGTCAGGAAGTGAAGGTCAAGGTCAGCGTCACCGATAACAAGAACGGCAAGCTGGGCGCAACCGCCACCTACGGCGGCGATAAGGCCGTGCCGACCTTCACCAACACGAAGCCGACGACGGACGTTACCGTCGAGGCCACGAAAACCCTAAAGGGCAAGGCGCTGACGGACGGCGCGTTCGCCTTCAGCCACGATGAGCCAGCAGCAGGTCGCCAAGAACAACGCCAGGCCGGCAAGGTCAAGCTGGCCGTCGAGAACCTGAACCTGGGCGAGTACGACTACGCGCTCAAGGAGGTCGCTGGCAGCGACTCGACCATCACCTACGATTCAACGGCGGTGAAGGTTCACGTCTCGGTGAAGGCGGAGGGCGACAAGGCGAAGGCGACCGTCACCTATGACGGCAAGAACGATGCCCCGACCTTCACTAACAAGTACCAGCCCGCCGAGACCTCGGTGGCGCTCACGGCGAAGAAGGCCTATGTGAAGCCCGACAACACGCCGGCTGCGCTCAAGGGCGGCGAGTTCACCTTCGACCTGTACGAGGGCGACCTGACGGCTGAGCAGCTGAAGGGCAAGCAACCCATCCGGAGCGCCGAGAACGGCGAGGACGGCACCGTCACCTTCCCGGCCATCGACTACACCAAGGCCGGCGAGTACAAGTACACCATCGTGGAGAAGAAGGGCGACCTGTCCCACGTGACCTACGACGCTACGGTGCACCATGCCGTGGTGAAGGTCATGGACAATGCCGGCCAGCTGGAGGCGAGCGTCACCTACGACGACGGCAAGACGGATGCCCCCACCTTCAAGAACACTTACGACGCAACCGGCTCCGTGGAGCTGACGGCGACCAAGGTCGTTGCGGTCGCGCCGGGCTTCACGCACGACACTAAGCTGAAGGGCGGCGAGTACACGTTCGAGCTGAAGGACGCCGACGGCAAGGTGCTCGACACCGCGAAGAACGACGCCGACGGCAAGGTCAGCTTCACGCGCGAGTTCCAGCTCTCCGACTTGGGCGGCGCCGCGAGCAAGGACTTCACCTACACCATCGTGGAGCAGCCGGGCGCGGAGCCGGGCATGGACTACGACGGCCATGCTCTCATCTACAAGGTGACGGTCGCGGACGATGACGCCGGCGCGCTGACGGCCACACCGCAGGTCGCGAGTGGAGACAACTCGCAGACCTTCACGAACACGTACCACCCGAAGGAGACCTCGGTAACGCTCAAGGCGAAGAAGCGCTTCACAGGTGGTGAGCTCGCAGGGAACGACTTCACGTTCCAGCTGCTCGACAACGACGGCAAAGAGCTCCAGGCTGTCCAAAACGACAAGGACGGCAAGGTCGCCTTTGCAGCCATCGACTACGCTACGCCGGGCGATCACGACTACGCCATCAAGGAGGTTGCCGGCAACGACTCGACCATCGTCTACGACGCGAAGGACGTGAAGGTCCACGTCAAGGTCACCGACGAGAAGGGCGAGCTGAAGGCGGTCGCCACCTACGACGGCGAGAAGGCCGTGCCGACCTTCACCAACTCGAAGCCGACGACGGACGTTACCGTCGAGGCCATGAAAGTTCTCGCGGGCAAGGACCTGACGTCCGACGCGTTTACCTTCGGCCTGTACGACCAGGCTGGCAACGAGGTTGCCCGCGGCACCAACGACCAGGGCGGCAAGGTCAAGCTGACCGTCAAGGGCCTGAACCTGGGCGAGTACGACTACACGCTCAAGGAGGAGAAAGCGGGCCAAACCGTCGACGGCGTGGTCTACGACGCCAAGGAAGTCAAGGTCCACGTCAAGGTAGAGCAGAACCAGGACGACAACAATAAGACGAAGGTGACCGTCACCTATGACGGTGCCGCTACGGCTCCCGCCTTCAACAACACCTACGACGCAAAGGGTTCCGTAACCCTGACGGCGACCAAGACCATCAAGGTTGCGGACGGCTTCGACCACACGACGAAGCCCGCGGACGGCGAGTTCACCTTCGACCTGAAGGACGCTGCCGGCAACGTGATCGGCACCGCGAAGAACGACGCCGACGGCAAGATCAGCTTCACGCGCGAGTTCCAGCTCTCCGACTTGGGCGGCGCCGCGAGCAAGGACTTTACATACACCATCGTGGAGCAGCCGGGCACGGAGCCGGCCATGGTCTACGACACCCATCCGCTCACCTACAAAGTAACGGTCACAGACGGCGGGACCGGAGCGCTGAACGCGAAGGCGATCGTGACGAGCGCATCCGGCTCGGATACCTTCACCAACACCTACCAGCCGGCTGCGACCGGCCTGGCCCTCGGTGCGCGGAAGAGCTACGTGAAGAAGGACGACAACACGCCGATCGCGCTCAAGGGCGGCGAGTTCACCTTCGGTGTGTACGAGGGCAACCTGACGGCTAAGCAGCTTGCCAGCGCCAAGCCCGTCCGGACCGCGATCAACGGCGCGAACGGAAGCGTCAGCTTCGACGCCTTCTCCTACGCGAAGCCGGGCACGCACGAGTACACCATCGTGGAGCAGAAGGGCAACCTGTCTCACGTGACCTACGACGCTACGGTGCACCATGCCGTGGTGACGGTTGCGGACAACGCCGGCACGCTGCAGGCGAGCGTCGCCTACGACGGCGCGGACGCCACGAAGCCCACCTTCACCAACACCTACAAGGCGCAGGCGACGGTCTCCGGCGCGATTGCCCTCACCAAGAGCGTTGACGTGCACGACGGCAGCTACCAGATGAAGGCGGGAGACTTCGCCTTCGAGTTGGTGGGGCCCGACGGCATGGTGCTTCAGACCCAGAAGAACGACGCCGACGGCAAGGTTGCCTTCGACAAGCTGACCTTCGACCATGCGGGCACCTTTATCTACACGGTCCGCGAGGTGCAGCCGACGGACGACGCGCCGGGCGTGCCGGGCGTGACCTACACCGGCAAGACGTACACCCTGACCTATGTGGTGGCAGACAACAACGACGGCAAGCTGGTGGTGGAGAGCTCCACGGCGAAGCCGAGCGAGGGCACCGAGAACGGCGTCACCCCCAACACCATGACGTTTGCGAACAGCTACCAGCCGGGCGCGACCTCCTACCAGATCTCCGGCACCAAGGTGCTTGAGAATACCGATTCGGCCACCATGCGGACGCCCGCCGATGGCGAGTTCACGTTCGCGCTGATTGACGTGGCCACCGGGCAGGAGATCGACCGGACCACGAACGTGGGTAACGCGTTTACCTTCAAGGCCATCTCGTACACCGCGGCTGGTTCGCATGCGTACCAGGTGAAGGAGGTTGCGGGCCAAGATGGCACCATCACTTACAGCGATGCGGTGTTGGATGTGACGGTGAGTGCGACCGACGACGGCAGCGGCCAGCTGACCGCGACGGCGAACAAGACGGCCGCGGATCTGACCTTCACCAACATCTACACGCCGACGGCAACGACGGCGACGATTACCGGAACGAAGGCTCTGACCGGCCGCGACTTGGCCGAGGGTGAGTTCTCCTTCGACCTGAAGGACGCCGACGGTAACGTGGTGCAGACGGTGCAGAACGGCGCCGACGGCACGTTCGGCTTCGCGCCGCTGCAGCTGGACAAGGTGGGGACGTACGTCTACACCGTGTCCGAGCGGGCAGGGGCGACGGCGAACGGCGTCACCTACGACACGACGGTCTTTACCGCGACGGTGACGGTGACGGAGAATGCGGAGACGCACGCGCTGGAGGCGCAGGTTGCCTACAGCAAGGGCGGCAAGGCTGCGGATGCGGTGGCATTCAGCAACAGCTACGCGCCGGCCGCGACTGAGGTGAAGCTGGGGGCCTCCAAGGTGCTGAGCGGCGAAGACCTTAAGGAAGGGCAGTTCTCCTTCCAGCTGAAGGATGCCGACGGCAAGGTGCTGCAGACCGCCAAGAACGCGGCGGACGGCACGGTGGGCTT
The DNA here is from genome assembly GCA_046883645.1 of Collinsella sp. Taxonomy (GTDB): domain Bacteria; phylum Actinomycetota; class Coriobacteriia; order Coriobacteriales; family Coriobacteriaceae; genus Collinsella. The sequence goes on from JBKTBE010000006.1 coordinate 30,570, forward strand.
CGAGGCGATCTCGTACGACAAGCCCGGGACGTACGCCTACAGCATCTCCGAGGTGGACGACGGTCAGAAGAACGTGACGTACGACGCGGCCGAGCACCGGGTAACGGTGACGGTGACGGACGACGGTGCGGGCCATCTGGTGGCGACGGTAACCTATGACGGCGACGTGGCGCCGGTGTTCAAGAACACGTACACGCCGCCGACCACCCCGCCAGTCAACCCGCCGACGAATCCTCCGAGCAAGCCGCCGGTGCCGAAGGAGGAGAAGCCGGGTCTGCCGAATATGGGCGATACCAGCTTGTCGCCGATGGCCCTGGGTGGCATCGCGGGCGGCGCGGTGGTGCTGATCGCCGCAGGCGTAATCCTGCGGCGCCGGAACCGGTAGCTGCGGCGGCCGAGAAGGGCTTTGATTGAGGGCGGGTGGTCGCAGGGCGCGGCCGCCCGCCCTTTTCGGTGAAAGGCTATGTTAGCCCGCCGTTTGCACGTCCGGCTCCAGATGGAACTCGTACTCCGGCTCCATCATCTTCTTCCGGATCTTTTCGTAGCGCCCGTCGTCGAGCTGCTCGCGCATGAGCGACGTCCTGTCCCCGACGCGTGCGGCCTCGCGCAGCCATCTGAACCACATCAGGCAGCTGTGGAGCCTGCGGGTCGATACGCCCTTGAACCTCTCGAGGAAGTGGCCGAGCGAACCCTGCGCTTCAGCATCCTCTGGACCGTGTCCCGCTCATACCCGGTGAGCCTGCCGTGGGTCCTCGGGACCGCCCTCGCGGCGCCCTTCCCGCCCTTTCCGGACATGGCGTCCTCCGATCTCCCGGGGCCGGCCGATCCGGCCCTCAGGGTATCGGATTCCCAAATTTATCCGTATATGTGCGGATGAATGCGGGAGGCGTTCGGATGAAGTTGTATTCAAGGAAAGAGACTGACCCTTTGTCGCATTCCGTGCGGGTTATATGCAGGTATGCCTGCGCACGCTATCATGTATGGGCTAGACCGCAACTATGTACCTCATACGCGAAGGGATGCGCATGTATCTGAAGATCGACATGTTCTAGCTGGGCTTACCCCCGCAGTGGCGCCGCGCGCCCCATCAACTCTGCCGATTTTCGCCTTCACGCACATAAAGGAGTCCCGCCATGCGCGACAAGCTCGAAAAGATCATCAAGGCCTACGAGGAGCTCGAGAAGAAGCTTTCCGACCCGGCCGTCGCCTCCGACATCAAGGAGTTCACGCGTCTCAACAAGGAGTACGCACACCAGTCCGACCTCATCGCCGCCTCGCGCGAGTACATCGGCGCGCTCGATGACATCGAGGCCGCCAAGGAGATGCTCCGCGACACCAGCGATGCGGACGAGAAGGAGATGCTCCAGATGGACATCTCCGAGAACGAGGAAAAGCTCCCACAGCTCGAGGAAGACATCAAGTACATGCTCATCCCGAGCGACCCCAACGACGACAAGAACACCATCGTCGAGATCCGCTCCGCCGCCGGTGGCGACGAGGCCGCCATCTTTGCCGGCGATCTGTACAAGATGTACCAGCGCTTCTGCGAGTCGCGTGGTTGGAAGACCACGGTGCTCGATTCCAGCCCCAGCGAGGCTGGCGGCTTTAAGTCCATCGAGTTCAAGGTCGAGGGCGACCGCGTCTACTCCGTCATGAAGTACGAGTCCGGCGTGCACCGCGTCCAGCGTGTCCCCAAGACCGAGTCCCAGGGCCGTATCCAGACTTCCACGGCTACCGTCGCCGTGCTTCCCGAGGCCGAGGAGATCGACGTCCAGATTAACCAGTCCGATCTGCGCATCGACACCTACTGTGCTTCCGGCCCTGGCGGTCAGTGCGTTAACACTACCTACTCCGCCGTGCGCATTACCCACCTGCCCACCAACACCGTGGTGCAGTCACAGGAGCAGCGTTCCCAGATCCAGAACCGCGAGGTCTGCATGCAGATGCTGCGCGCCCGTCTGTACGAGATGGAACTCGAGAAGCAGCAGGCCGAGCTCGGTGCCGAGCGCCAGAGCCAGATCGGCCACGGCAACCGTTCCGAGAGGATCCGTACCTACAACCAGCCCCAGGACCGCGTGACCGATCACCGCATCGGTTTCAACTCCACCTACAACGGCGTGCTTCTGGGCGACCAGCTCGGCACCGTCATCGAGGCCCTCGCCGCCGCCGAGCGAGCCGAGAAGCTGGCACAGGCTGTGTAGGTTCCGCCGTTCTACCGAACGGCGGACCAGCCGACGCTGCGCGGGCCGCATTTGGACAATCTGACGTTCAACTTCAAGGGCGCGACCAGAAGGTCAGCGCCCTTTCGTTTCACGTCACCTTGTCTCAAATGCGACCCGCTCGCTGTCCGTCCTCTACCTGCGGCGCTGCCTTGCTCCGGATGCGGTATGCTCAACCTGCGGCGCCTTAGAGGTAGTCATTGGGGACGTTCTTAAATGACTAGGTTGGGCACATTGCTTTGAGATGTTATTCAATCGGCTTTGATGGCCATGAAGTCGGCTACCTGCTCAAAGAAATTAGCGGCATTCATCTGCTATTGAAAATAATGCTCGAAAAATCGTTCAAGAAGTCGCGGGGCGATTTTTGATGCGTCGTGCGGCAAGTGATTTGGCAAGTGTTTGGTTGGATATTGGTCAGTTTTGGGGCAACCTTGCCAAAAGCTTGACGGATGCAAATCTAGACGTCGACAAATGAGCACTTCGATTGCGCCGCGAGCAAAAATCTGGGCTGATTCTCGATAATCGCTTCCAATCGTCCCTTACCGCGTGCCACCCTCGCGTACAATCTGCTCCGACATTCACGCGCCGCCCGGCGCTCAAGAGGGGAGGACCCCATGGCAAACGAGATCTGGACCATCAAGCGTTGTCTCGAGTGGACCAAGGAGTACCTGGCCGAGCGCGGCGAGGAGCATCCCCGTCTTTCTGCCGAGTGGCTGCTGTGCGCGGCCACGGGTCTGGCGCGCATCGACTTGTATATGCGCATGGATGAAACGCTCGACGCGGCCCAGCTCGAAACCATGCACGCGGCCGTCGTCCGCCGTGCCAAGGGCGAACCGCTGCAGTACATCACGGGTAGCACACAGTTCCGCATGATCGACGTTGCCTGCGCCCCCGGCGTACTCATCCCGCGTCCCGAGACCGAGATGCTCGTCGAGGAAGTGCTGAACTATCTGGACGCCGAGGTGCTGAGCCCCGAGGCCGCTGCCCGTCAGCGCGTGGAGTTGCCCTGGAACGATGAGGTCGAGCAGGCCCGCAAGGCCGAGGCCGCGCTGGCCGATGAACGCGCGACCGCCGAGCGCCGTGCCGCCAACTTAACGGCTGCCGATGAGGCCGCGTTGGGCGGCGATGTGCTCGGTAGCCGCGCCTATGCCGAGGAGCTGGCCGATCGCGAGGCGGAGGAAGCTGCTGCGCAGGCCGCTGAAGCCGAGGCCATGGAAGCCTCCGAGCCCGAGCTCGACGAATACGGCATCGCCATCGAGAGCAACGACCAGCAGGCGACTCCCACGCAAGACGCCGCCGAGGCTAACGAGTCCGCTCCGACCGAGCCCCGCACCGCCCGCGTCCTCGAGGTCGGTTGCGGCACGGGCTGCATCTCGCTCTCGCTTGCCTGGGAGCGCCGCGGCCACGTCACCTGCACCGCTACCGATATCGAGCCGCGCGCCATCGACCTTGCTATCAAAAACCGCGACGCCCTTGGCCTCACGTCCGACGAGGTCGCCTTCAGCCTCACCAACCTGGTGAGCTCTGTTCCTCGCGAAGAGTGGGGTACCTTTGACGTGCTCGTCTCCAATCCGCCCTACATCCCCACCGATGTCATGCGCTCGCTGCCGCACGAGGTCAAGGACTTTGAGCCCGACCTGGCGCTCGAGGGCGGTGCCGACGGCCTGGATATCTTCCGCCGCCTGCTCAACGCGGCCCCCTACATGTTGTGCGCCGGCGGCCTCTTTGCCTGCGAGCTCTACGAGGGCGCCCTCGATGCCGCAGCCGAGCTCTGTCGCCAGGCGGGCCTTTCGGACGTGCGCATCGTCCGCGATCTTACCGATCGCCCCCGAATCGTCCGAGCCATCGTCACGGAGCCCAAACAGCGTCAGTAATATTTATTAACTGATTCATTTCTAATTATAAAGCAATTTATAATTATCTCGGTTGGTAGCTGGTAGCCGAGGGGGTCATAATGAAACAACGATTTACCTATGACTGCGTTCTCATAAAAGAAGACGACGGTTACTGTGCCAGCTTCCCGCAGGTCCCCGGGGCCTTTGCCGATGGCGATACGCGCGAAGAAGCAATAGCTCATGCCATCGAGGCGCTGATGGCGTTTTTGGCCGACGATCTTAACAATGGTCGGGCTCCGGCTGGGTACGAGCGTTCGGCCGAGGTCGTGGCCCTTTCAGTCGAAATCGACCACGAGGACGCTCGGGAAGCGGCGTGTCGAACGTTTAAGGACGCGGCGGCGGACCTCAGGGTTTCCGCACCGCGAATCACTGCGCTGGTCAAAGCCGGCAAACTCGATGTTGAGCTTGTCGACGGCCGTCGGATGATTACGATCGACAGCATCGAGCGTTACGCCGCTCAGGAACGCCATGCCGGCAGGCCAAAGAAGTTCGTCGCAGTCCAATAACCCCTCGTTGCTTACTGATCTCGGGCTTCACTTCTGCAAAAAAGACCCTTCGAGCCTATTTCCGCTCTTGTAATATACCGTAAAACTTCTACTATAGAAGGAGAAAGGTATGTCAAATCAGCCGCATCGATACCGCATTGTGCTCGATTACATCGAGCCTTGGCTCGATGAGCAGGATGAGTCTACGTTGCGACAGATTTACGCAGACCTTTTGGTACTTGAGAAAGAAGGTCCTAGCCTTGGTCGTCCGCTGGTTGACCGCGTGAAGGGCTCGAAATTGCATCATTTAAAGGAACTAAGGGTGACGTCGTGCGGACCGTCGGTGATTCGTATCCTTTTTGCCTTTGACCCCAAACGTCAGGCAGTGTTGCTGTTGGCGGGAGATAAGTCGCAGGCGGAGTCGTCGAAGGCAAAGTGGAACGGTTGGTATGCGATCAACATTCCAAGGGCCGAGCAAATATACCGTCGCCACGTAAGGAGGCTCGATCGAGATGGAACTGCATGAGTATATGGAATCTCGCGGGATAACACGCGACTCCATTACCGCCGAGCAGGAGAGGACTCGCGATCGTATCGAAGCCTATAAGCTTGCTCAGATTCGCAGGTTAAAAGATCTAACACAGGCGTCGGTCGCCCAGTCGATGGGCGTTTCTCAAAAACGTGTATCCGAGCTCGAGCGTGGGGAGTTGGGTTCGATGAGGCTCGACACGCTGAGCAGGTACGCAGAGAGCCTCGGCGGAAAACTGGTTGCAAGCATCGAGTTTCCCGATCGTACCGTTACGCTTGCGCGCTAAAAATCTTCAATTAACCCCCTCACTTTCACCGACTACTAGAGCCGCTCACCAAACCAACATGCGCTCTGGGCAAATAGGTTGAATGTTTCGTGCGAGAATGCCCCACAGTAAACAAACTTGCACCGGAGCGTAAGGGGCTGGCATACACATGCAGACGGTCTATCGGGTATACGAGGGAACGCGCGAGCCGCATCGGCTTGCCGTCGAGCGCACGGCCGAGGTGCTCGGCCGCGGCGGCCTGGCCTTGATTCCGACCGAGACCGTCTACGGTGTCGCCGTGGCAGTCAACGCCTTCTCGGGCGCCGTGCCCCAAGATACAAGCGAATTCCCATCGTGGCCGCGCGATCCGCAGGCTGCCGTCAATGGCGCCGCAGTTCCTGCGCTCGGCACCGGCTATCGCCGTATCTTCACTCTCAAGCAACGTGAGCTCACGCAAACCGTCGCTTGGCTGGTCGATGGCGTCGAAGCACTCGACCGCTATGGCGTGGATATCCCGGAAGATGCCCGCGTACTCGCGCGACGATGCTGGCCGGGAGCCCTGACTATCGTGGTCAAGGCAGCCCCCTGCGTGCCGACCTTTATGCGCGCTGCCGACGACACCGTGGCCCTGCGCGCTTCGGCCTCTCCCGTGGTCCAAGCGCTCATCCGCGCCTGCGGCAGTCCCCTTGCCTGCACGAGCGCCAACACACACGGCGCGCCCTCGCCGGCAAGCTTTGCCGCCGTCGAGGGTCGCATCCTGGAGGGGGTCGATGTGGCCGTCGACGCCGGTGAGACCCCGTGTCGCGACGCCTCGACCATCGTGTCGTTCCAACACGGCGGGCTCCAGATCCTGCGCCAAGGCGCACTTCCCGCATCAGAGATCGAACGGGTCCTGTCCGACCCGATGCAATAGAAAGGTGTAAGCGATGACGTTGAATCTGGGCAGCCTGGGCATGGAAGATGCCTCGTTTGACTTTGGCGGTTCCTACATCATGGCGCTCGACTGCGGCACCACCTCGGTACTTGCGACCATCGTCGACGAGTACGGCTGCATCGTCGCGCAGGCACGTCGCAGCGTCAAAACCAGCTTCCCACGTCCCGGTTGGGTAGAGCAAGACCCCATGACGGTCCTTGCCAGCCAGATCGCCGTCATGATGGAAGTCCAGTTTAAGAGCGGTATCCACTCCGACCGCATTGCCGCCATCGGCATCTCTAACCAGCGCGAGACCACGGTGGTGTGGGACCGCATAAGCGGCCAACCCATCTATAACGCCATCGTGTGGCAATGCCGTCGCACCGCACCTCTGATCGACGAGCTGGTCGAGCGGGGCGCAGAAGAGCTGGTGCGCTCCCGCACGGGGCTCACGCTCGACCCGTATTTCTCGGCCTCCAAGGTGCAGTGGATTCTCGACAACGTCGATGGCGCACGCGAGAGCGCGGCGGCGGGCGACCTCATGTTTGGCACCATCGACACCTGGCTCATCTACAACCTCACCGGCGGCCAGGTCTTTGCCACCGACTACACCAATGCCAGCCGCACGGCGCTCTTTAATATCCATACGCTCGATTGGGACGACGACCTGCTGGCACTCTTTGACGTTCCGCGCTCCATGATGCCCGAGGTTCGCTGGAGCTCGGGCGACTACGGCCGCGTCGCGAGCGACATCATGACCAACATGCCGCCCATCATGGGCGTGGCGGGTGACCAACAGGCGTCGCTGTTCGGCCACTGTTGTTTCCGTCCCGGCCAGACCAAAAACACCTATGGCACGGGCTGCTTTATGCTCATGAACACCGGCGACGAGATCGTCGAATCCAAGAATGGCCTGGTCTCCACCATCGGTATCGCTGCGGACGGCAAAGTCAGCTATGCGCTCGAGGGCTCTATTTTTGCCGCAGGCTCAACGATGAACTGGCTTCGCAACAACATGGGCATCATTTCGAGCGTGAGCGAGTCGGCACAACTCGCCGCTTCGATTAGCGACAACGAGGGCTGCTACTTCGTTCCCGCCTTTGCGGGTTTGGGTGCTCCCTGGTGGGACCCGCATGCTCGCGGTATCGTGTGCGGTCTGACCGGCGCCTCGAGCCGTGCGACCATCGTACGTGCCGCCTGCGAATCCATGGCATATCAGAGCTACGACGTGCTGCGCGCCATGGAGCAGGACGTGGGGCTTTCGATTGAGCGCCTGTCCGTCGATGGCGGCGCCTCACGCAACGAGTTCATCATGCAATTCCAGGCCGACCTGCTGGATATCCCCGTGCTGCAATGCGAGACGGTGGAGACCACGGCAATCGGTGCCGCGTACTTGGCGGGTCTTGCCGTCGGCTATTGGGAAGACCTTGAAGAGCTGGAGCAAAATGCCCAGATCGTTAGGACCTTCCTTCCCCATATGTCCGCCGAGCGTCGCGAGCAAAACCTTGCGGGCTGGCGTGATGCAGTCAAGCGCTCGCTCAGTACCGCACAGTAGGGCTGCGATGGGCTGCTCGATACAACAAACCGCTAAACTTATGCATGGCGTGCGGCGGCAACATTGCTGCGCGCCTTGTCAGCAAGGCCGTTTTGCGGCCGCAACGAAAGGGGCAATCAACCCATGACCGTCACCTACGATGCGTCCCGTGTGACGCTTGTCGATCATCCGCTCGTCCAGCACAAGCTGTCGATCCTGCGCGACAAAAACACCGGCACCAACCAGTTCCGCCAGCTCGTGCGCGAACTCGCGCTTTTTGACGGCTACGAGGCCATGCGCGACCTGCCTATGGAAGACGTCGAGGTCGAGACCCCCATCACTACCGCCACGTTCAAACAGCTCGCCGGCAAGAAACTCGCCATCGTGCCCATCCTGCGTGCGGGCCTTGGCATGGTCGACGGCATTCTCGACCTGGTGCCCTCCGCTCGCGTAGGCCACATCGGTATGGAACGCGACGAGGTTACCCATGAGCCGCATGAGTATTACTGCAAGATGCCCAAGGATATCGACCAGCGCATCTGCCTGGTCGTCGACCCCATGCTCGCCACGGGCGGTTCGGCCGAGATGGCCATCAGCTACCTGCGCGAGCGCGGTGTCAAGGACATCCGCATGCTGTGCATCGTCGCTGCCCCCGAGGGCCTCAAGTCGCTGACCGAGAAGGACCCAGATGTGCATATCTATACCTGCGCTATCGACGACCATCTCAACGAGGCTGCCTACATCGTTCCCGGCCTGGGCGACGCCGGCGATCGCATCTACGGCACGCTCTAGTCGCTGGGCTAAGACGGCCGCGGCTGCAAATTGGAAGAAATGGTGCGCGCGGGCAAGTAGAAGACGCCTGTGCACACCTTTAGTTAATGGACGTTTTGCCCTGCAGGGTTCGAGAAAAACGTATTACCGTACCTGCGGCATAAAGAAGGTCTTAAGAAAACGAACAGGTGCGTATTAACCGATGCTTTTTCGGTTGTACTTTAACGATTGGCTCGTACAATAGTCACCAATGTTTGGCGGGAACTGTTCTGTGAGGCGTTAAAAAAGGAAAGTGAGGACGCCAATGTTTCAGATAGCCGATCTGCTCGCTATCGTTGCAGGCGCCATCGCGGGCGCGGTCGCCTTTCTTCCCTTTGTCTTTACGCTCAAGCCGGTTCTTGACGATAAGCAGAATGCGGACATGCTCAAGGGTATGGTGAGTCTGGCGGTCTCGGCGATCGCCCTGCTCGTCTTTACCTTGGTTGTGTTTGTGTTGTTCGGAGAGGCATTTCGCATGTTCCTCCTGGGCGAGGCGATCGGCTTTGTGGCCTTTATGGCCGCCTGCACAGTTCGTGTCGCCAAGGCGCTGCGAGATCCTCATGAGGTCGAAAGGTAAGTCGTGGAAATTTTTGAAAAGCTGCCTGATGAGATTAATCATCTGGTCAGCGAGTTCAGCTCCACCCCTGTCGTGGGCGATCTGAGCTGCGGCATCACGCAGTACTCGTTTTGGCTGATCGTCTCCACGATCGTGCTCCTGATCGTCCTGGCCGTGTTCAAGAAGAAGCAGACCCTGGTTCCCAAGGGCTTCTTCGTCAACGGTTTCGAGTACATCATCGAGTACGTCGAGAACGATATCGGCAAGGGCGTCGTGGGTGAGAACTGGAAGAAGCACTTCCCGTTCCTGTGCTCGCTTTTCCTGTTCATCCTGATCAATAACATGATCGGCCTGATCCCGGGAATGAAGCCCGGCACCGGCGCAATCGGCTCCACCGCCGCGCTCGCCATCTTCGCCTTCGTGTACTTCATCTACTACGGATGCAAGGCTCACGGCGTGATCGGCTACATCAAGAGCCTCGCCCCGCAGGGCGTGAGCTTCCCGATGAACGTGCTCGTGTGGGTCGTCGAGCTCTTCTCGACCTTCCTGCGCCTCATCACGCTCGCCGTCCGTCTGTTCTGCAACATGTTCGCAGGACACGTGGTCATGGGCTCGTTCGCCATCATGGCGAGCATGTTCATGCAGCCGCTGCTTCAGCAGGTTTCCGCGGCCCACGCCGTCGGCGCCCTGCCTTCGCTGGCCTGGCTTGCCATCCTCATCCTGATCTATGCGATCGAGCTTGTGGTCGGCGCCATCCAGGCTTACGTCTTCACGGTCCTTACCGCCGTGTATGTCTCCGAGGCAGAGGAGGTCGCGGAGGAGGAGTAGTCTTCCGTTCGCGCCTTAAAGGTAAGGCAATTCGTTAAACCGCCGGTGCCCGTACCCATGGAGTCCGGCAGTTATAAAAAGGTTATCCTGCGTGAAATAAGACACGCACGACAAAGGAGGAATCGTGGGAGTTATCGGTTACGGTCTCGGTGTTATCGGCGCTGGTCTTGCTATCGGCCTGTCTGCTCTGGGTGCTACGGGTGCTATGGCCCGTCAGCCTGAGGTCCAGGGCCGCGTGTTCACCGTCTTCATCATGGGCTCCGCCTTCGGCGAGGCTCTGGCTCTGATCGGCTTCGTTGTCGCGCTGATCGTTAAATAGCACGGAGCGTCAAGTATGAATCTTTCATCCCAGAAGAGCGCGATCGCACTCTCCGCGTCCGCGGCCGCGCTGCTCATGCCGGTTTCCGCGTTCGCCGAGGACGGCGCTGCCGGTGCGGACATCCTCATCCCTAAGATGGCGGAGTTCATCCCGGCGCTTATCGCCTTCCTGATTATCTGGATCGTGCTGGCCAAGGTCGCCCTGCCGGGCATCATGAAGACCATGGAGGAGCGCGGCAAGAAGATCGAGGAGAGCCTCGACGAGGCCGAGAAGACCAAGCAGGAGGCTATCGCCAAGCGCGCTGAGTCCGACTCGATCGTCACCGACGCCCGTCGTCAGGCTGCCGACATCGTTCTCGAGGCCCGTAAGGACGCCGAGTCCGAGCGCGCCCGTATCATCGAGGCTGCTCACAAGGAGGCCGAGGAGATCATCGCCAAGGCCCATACGACCGTCGAGGACGAGCGCAAGTCCATCTACGCCGGTGCCGCGAGCTCCATCGCCGACCTGTCCGTTGCCGTCGCCACCAAGATCGTGGGCGAGGCACTCGAGGACGATGCCGAGCAGAAGAAGCTCATCGAGCGCTACATCCAGGAAGCAGGTAGCCTGAATGCCGACTAGCCGCTATCAGGACAAGGTGCTCGAGACCTACGCGCGCTCCCTCATGGAAGCCGCCAAGGCCGAGAACCATGTGTTCGAGGACCTCGAGATGATCGAGCGCTTGGCTTCTGCCAGCCCCGAGATCATCGCCGTGCTCGACACCATGTCCAAGCGCGACCAGCTCGACCTTCTTCCCAAGGTGGCAGCTGCCTTTAAGTATGTTGCCGAGGAAGACGAGGATGTAGTGGGCGTGACCGTCACCACGGCGATCCCGCTCGACGACGAGCTGCGTCAAACCATCACTAAGAAATGCGAGCAGGACTTCGGCCGCAAGGTATTCCTTATCGAGCAGGTCGACCCGTCTATCGTGGGCGGCCTTGTGCTCGAGGCCCGCGGCGAGCGTCGTGACATTTCCGTCAAGACGCAGCTGCGCATCGCGCAGGAGACCCTCGCAAACTCTGCTAATTCGTACGGAGGTGAAGCCTAATGTCCGAAACCCTCAATGCCCAGGATATCGCCAAGAAACTGCAGGAGCAGCTTACGAGCCTCTCCGCGACGGTCGATACGCATGAGGTTTCAACGGTCGACGAGGTAGGCGACGGCATCGCGCGCGTCTCCGGCCTTAAGAGCGCCATGGCAGGCGAGCTTCTGGAGTTCAAGAGCTCCGATACCGGTGAGACCGTCTTCGGCCTTGCCCAGAACCTTGACCGTGACGAGGTCGGTGCCGTTCTGTTTGGTGCCGTCGACTCCATCAAGGAAGGCGACGAGTGCCGCACCACTGGCCGCATTATGGATATCCCCGTGAGCCGTGCCATGCTCGGCCGCGTCGTCAATCCGCTCGGCCAGCCCATCGACGGCCTGGGCGACATCGTCGCCACGCACCGTCGCCCCATCGAGTTCAAGGCCCCCGGCGTCATCGATCGTACCCCGGTGTGCGAGCCGGTTCAGACCGGTCTGCTCGCTATCGACTCCATGGTGCCTATTGGCCGCGGTCAGCGTGAGCTCATCATCGGCGACCGTAAGACCGGTAAGACCGCCATCGCCATCGACGCTATTCTCAACCAGCGCGGCAAGGGCATGGTCTGCATCTATGTCGCCATCGGCCAGAAGGCCTCCACGGTTGCCAACATTCGCGAGACCCTCGCTCAGCACGGTGCGCTCGACTACACCATCATCGTTTCGGCCACCGCTGCCGATTCCGCCCCTATGCAGTACATCGCGCCTATGGCCGGTGCCGCTATCGGCGAGTTCTTCATGTACAACGGCGAGGACGGCAAGCCCGCCAGCGAGACCAACCCCGGCGGCCACGTGCTCGTCATCTACGACGACCTGTCCAAGCAGGCTGTGGCCTACCGTCAGATGTCGCTGACGCTGCATCGTCCGCCCGGACGCGAGGCCTATCCTGGCGACATCTTCTACCTGCACTCTCGTCTGCTCGAGCGTGCCGTCAAGATGTCCAAGAAGAACGGTTACGGCTCCATGACGGCACTGCCGATCATCGAGACCCAGGACGGCGACGTCTCGGCCTACATTCCGACCAACGTCATTTCCATTACCGATGGTCAGATCTACCTGCAGTCCGAGCTCTTCTTCCAGGGTCAGCGCCCGGCAGTTGACGTGGGCATTTCCGTGTCCCGCGTCGGTGGCGACGCGCAGACCAAGGCTATGAAGCAGGTCGCCGGCAACCTCCGTCTGGACCTCGCTTCGTATCAGGAGCTCGCCGGCTTTACCCAGTTTGGCTCCGACCTTGACGAGGCTACGCAGAAGCAGCTGACCCATGGTGCCCGCATGACCGAGCTCCTGAAGCAGCCGCGTTACAAGCCGTTTGAGGTTGGCGAGCAGATTGTTACGCTGTTCGCTGGCAACGAGGGCTTCCTGGATGACCTGGAGATCGCCGACGTGCTGCCTTTCCGTGCCGAGCTCATCGAGTACATGGACAATGGCTTTGGCTCGCTGCTCGACAAGGTTCGCGCCAAGAAGATCGATGATGACACCAAGGCTGAGCTCTTGCGCGTCATCGGCGACTTCAAGCAGCAGTTCATGGCCAAGCACCATTCGGATGTTTCTGGATCAGAGGAGAACTAAGCCCCATGGCCAACCTTCGCGACATTAAGAAGCGAATCTCCTCGGTTACCACGACCAAGCAGATCACGCGCACGATGGAGATGGTCTCTACGGCCAAGATTCGTCGTGCCCTCGATCGCTCCAAGCAGGCCGAGCCCTATAAGGAGGCGCTGACCGACGTCATGTTGACGGTCGCCGGCGACGCCTCCTGTTCGGGCACCGATCCCATGCTGCAGAAGCATGAGAGTGTCAAGCATGGCCTGATTGTCGTTATTGCCTCGGACCGCGGCCTTGCCGGCGGTTTCAATACGACGGTGGAGCGCACGGCCGAAAAGCTCGCCGCTTCTTGGGCGAACGACGGCATCGAGTGCGAGATCATCGCGTGCGGGCGTAAGCCGGCCACGTATTTCCGTGACCGCGCAAACGTCGTCATGCACTTTGAGGGCAACTCCTCTGAGCCCGATTTCAATCAGGCCCGCATGATCTCCTCTCATATCTGCGATGCGTATCGTGCCGGTGAGCTTGACCGTGTCGAGCTTGTCTACCACCACGCCAAGAACCGCGTGGATCAGGAGCTTCGCGTCGAGCATCTGTTGCCGCTCGACCCCGAGATGATCGCTATGGCCCACGGTCCGCGTAAGAACGAGACCGACGCCCCTAAGCGCATCTCGTCCACGTTCGAGTTCGTGCCCTCTCCCGAGCATGTTCTCGGCAAGCTTGTGCCGTCTTATATCCTGACGGTCATCTACCAGGCCCTGATCGATTCGGCGGCTGCCGAGCAGGGTGCACGCCGCAAGGCCATGCACTCCGCGACGGAAAACGCCACCGCGATCATCTCGACCCTTACCCGCACGTATAGTCGCGTGCGCCAGGCTTCGATCACGACCGAGATTAACGAGATCGTCGGCGGAGCCTCAGCATTGGAGGAACAGTAATGGCTAATAACACCGTAAAGCTTGCGGTCGAGGAAGCCACCAAGAAGACGACTGCCGGTGATGGTCGCATCGTGCGAATCATCGGCCCTGTCGTCGACGTCAAGTTTGACGGCGCGGTGCCCCCGATCTACAACGCGCTCACGGTCGAGGCCGAGACCCCGATCGGTCATCTGAGCACGATCCTCGAGGTCGAGAGCCAGCTTCCGGGCGGCGTCGTCCGCACGGTCGCCATGTCCTCGACCGACGGCCTGCAGCGCGGCCTCATCGCCACCGATACCGGTGAGCCCATGAAGATGCCCGTTGGTCCCAAGACGCTCGGCCGCATTTGGAACGTCATGGGCAAGCCCGTCGACGGCAAGCCCATGCCCGAGGTGGAGGAGTTCTACCCCATCCACCATGCAGCGCCCCGTTTCGACGAGCTCACCACCAAGACCGAGATCTTCGAGACCGGCATCAAGGCCGTCGACCTGCTCGAGCCCTACATCCGCGGCGGCAAGACAGGTCTGTTCGGCGGCGCCGGCGTCGGCAAGACCGTTCTGATCCAGGAGCTCATCAACAACCTCGCCCAGGAGCACGGCGGCACCTCGGTGTTCACCGGCGTCGGCGAGCGTACCCGCGAGGGCACCGACCTGTTCCTCGAGATGAGCGAGTCTGGCGTTATCGACAAGACCTGCTTGGTCTATGGTCAGATGAACGAGCCGCCCGGAGCGCGTCTGCGCATCGGTCTGGCCGGCCTTACCACCGCTGAGTACTTCCGCGATCGCGGCCAGGACGTTCTGCTGTTCATCGACAACATCTTCCGCTTCTCCCAGGCAGGTTCCGAGGTTTCCGCACTGCTGGGCCGTATGCCGTCCGCCGTTGGTTACCAGCCCACGCTGGCAACCGAGATGGGCGACCTTCAGGAGCGCATTACCTCGACCAAGACGGGCTCCATTACCTCCGTCCAGGCTGTCTACGTCCCCGCAGACGACCTGACCGACCCGGCGCCTGCCACGACGTTTACGCACCTCGATGCCACCACGGTTCTTTCGCGTAGCATTTCGTCGCTCGGCCTGTTCCCGGCTATCGACCCGCTTGCGTCTTCCTCCGACGCTCTCGATCCCTCGATCGTTGGCGAGGAACACTACCGTGTCGCCGTCAAGGTCCAGGAGCTCCTGCAGGAGTACTCCGACCTTCAGGACATCATCGCCATTCTGGGTATGGACGAGCTGTCCGAGGAGCAGCGCCTTACGGTCAACCGTGCCCGTAAGATTCAGCAGTTCCTCTCGCAGTCCTTCCACGTCGCCGAGAAGTTCACCGGCAACCCCGGTGTCTACGTCCGCGTCGAGGATACCGTCCGCTCTTTCGCCGAGATTGTCGACGGCAAGGCCGATGACCTGCCCGAGCAGGCTTTCCGCTATGCTTCCACGATTGAGGACGTGCGCGAGCGCGCCCGCAAGATGGGGGAGAAGTAGGTTATGCGTATCCGCATCGTGTGCCCCGTGAGCTGCGCCTATGAGGGCGACGCTGCGTTTGTGTCGATTCCGTCTACGGATGGCGAGTTTGGCGTTCTGCCTGCTCACTCCAGCGAGATCTGCACGATCGACCGCGGTTACGTTCGCGTTTCCGATAAGGCCATGGGCACTGTCGACCACACGTTTGCCGTGGCCGGCGGCTATGCCCAGGTTGCGGACGATGTCGTGACCGTTCTCGCCGAGCGCGCTTGCGATTTGGCGACCGTCGATGCCGACAAGCTTAAAGCTGATATTCAAGGTTTTGAAGAGAAGCTGGGTAATTTGTCGGAGGATGATGCACGCCGCGCCTACCTCTATAATGAAATCGCATGGTGTAAGCTCAAGCTTGCCCAATAGTCAAACGATTTAGCGTTCGACCATTTGCGAACACATCATGCCCGGGATGGCTCAGCCATCCCGGGCATGCTTTTTGAAAGGGTAGACCTTGGATATTATCCGCGTTGAGGGTGGCCACGCCATCGGAGGCTCCGTGCCCGTTTCGGGCGCCAAGAACTCCGCACTCAAACTCATGGCGGCAACGCTTCTGGCGCCGGGCAAGACGACGCTGCAGAACGTGCCCGATATTTCCGATGTCCACGTGATGGGCAAGGTGCTCAAGGGTATGGGCGCCACAATCGATGTCCTTGACGAGCACACGCTCGAGATTGATACCTCTCAGGTCGATTCTTGGGAGGCCCCCTACGGGCTCGTTGCCAAGATGCGTGCTTCCACCGCCGTGATGGGACCCCTGCTGGGTCGCTTCCATCGCGCCAAGATCGCCATGCCGGGCGGCTGCAACCTGGGTGCTCGCAAGATCGATATGCACATTCTTGGTCTTGAGGCCCTGGGCGTTGAGTTCGATACCGCCCACGGCTACATCAACGCTAATGCGCCCCAAGGTCTGCGCGGTACCACCGTCACGCTCGAGTTCGCCAGCGTCGGTGCGACCGAGAACCTCATCATGGCATCCGTGCGCGCGCAGGGCACCACGGTTATCGACAATGCCGCCCGCGAGCCCGAGATCGTCGATCTCGCCAACATGCTCAACGAGATGGGCGCCAAGATTGTCGGCGCGGGTACGCCCGTCGTGACCATCGAGGGCGTGGAAGAGCTGCATCCCGTTACCCATCGCGTGGTGGGCGACCGCATCGAGGCCGGTACCTTTATCGTTGCCGGTGCGTTGATGGCCGACGATCGCGGTGTCGATGTCACGGGCTTTTGCCCCATTCACTTGGGCATGGTGCTCAAGAAGATGGAGCTCATGGGTATCGACTGCGAGCGCGTCGAGGATGGCGTCCATGTAAACCGTGCCGAGCGTATCAAGCCGGTCGACATCCAGACGCTTCCGTTCCCCGGCTTCCCGACGGACATGCAGGCGCAGATTATGGTGCTCTCCGCCCTTGCCGACGGCAGTTCCGTTATTACCGAGAACATCTTCGAGAATCGCTTTATGTTTGCCTCTGAGCTGGTGCGCATGGGTGCCGACATTCGTATCGAGAGCCATCATGCCATGATTCATGGCGTCAAGGGCTTCTCGGGTGCACAGGTTACCTCGCCCGATCTGCGTGGCGGAGCGGCCCTCGTCGTAGCGGGCTTGATCGCCGACGGGACGACCGAGGTTTCGGCCATCCATCACATCAAGCGCGGCTACGAGCAGTTTGTCGAAAAGCTGCAGGCGCTCGGCGCGCATGTCGAGCATGCTACCGTCCCCGATCCCGTCATCTACTAATACAGGTTGCCTATGTTTAATAAAAAGCCCCTCGCGGATACCACCGCCCGAAGACCCTCAACTGGTGCGCAGGCCAAGATCTACAGTCGCGATAACGTGGCTCGCTATTCCGAGCGCGCTCGTCAACGTCGTCGTAGCCACACGATTCGTCACGTCGCGCTCATTGTCGTGCTTGGCGTGCTGCTGAGTGCCACTACCGCTGCCGGCCTGTGGTTTGCCACCATTATGGGCAAGCTCGGCGATTCTAATGTCATTACCGACAATCTGCGTCGGGTTCTGGTTGACACCGATGAGGCAAAGGATCCGTTCTACGTGCTGCTCCTTGGCACCGACGGCCGTCCGGGCGAGGATACGTACCGTGCCGACTCGATTATCCTGGCACGCATCGACCCCACGCAAAAGCAGGCGACGCTCATTTCCGTTCCGCGCGACACCAAGGTCGAGTACAAGGGCGAGACCATGAAGATCAACGCCTGCCATACCGTTGGCGGCGCCGAGGCCATGGTCGAGGCTGTCAACGAGCTGTGCGGTGTTCAGATTTCCCACTATGCCGAGGTCAGCTTCGACGGTATGCAGGCGCTGATTGATTCGGTTGGCGGTATCGACATTAACGCAACCGATGATGTTGACGACCCCGAGCACCTGGATATTAAGATTACCGCTGGCCAGCAGCATATGGACGGTGCCACCGCCCTTACCTATGCCCGCTGCCGCTACACCTATGCCGACGGCGATTACACGCGCATGCGCCACCAGCGTCAGGTGCTTGGCGCCCTTGCCAACCAGATTCTCAATAACTTCGATGCCACGAAGATCTTTGGCCTGGTTAATTCGCTGTCCGATATGCTCGTAACCGATATGAGCGTTCAGGATATCGTGGCTACGGTCAACGCCATGCGCGGTATGGATGTCGACGGTATCTACTCGGCCAACCTGCCCTCGTACGCCGACGACAGCACCATGATCGACGGTGTGAGCTACGTCTTTGTCTACGAGGACGAGCTCAAGGAAATGATGGAGCGCGTCGATGCCGGCAAGGATCCCAAGGGTCCCAACACCATGGGTCTTTCCGACGGTTCCAGCTCTACGATCGGCGACCTGAACAACAACACGTCTGACGATTACGCAAACGGTACCGCAACCTCATCGGTCAGCTCTGACGATTCCGATGACTCAAGCGATTCGAGCGATTCGGACTACTACGAAGAGCCCACCGGCGACGGTAACGGCTACGAGGCCAACTACTAGAGTTACGGCGTTTTACCAAACGCCGTAACGACTCGACGCTGCGCGGGCCGCATTTGGACAATCTGACGTTCAACTTCAAGGGCGCGACCAGAAGGTCAGCGCCCTTTCGTTTCACGTCACCTTGTCTCAAATGCGACCCGCTCGCTGCCCGTCCTCAACCTGCGACGTTAGTCATTGGGGACGTTCTTAAACGACTGGTCAAAGGGGACACTCTTGATGCACTTGGCACTTGGGGACGTTTCTTATGTGCCGGCAGTTTGGGACACTCCTTGCGTTAAGAGGCTGGCGTGCGTCAACCTGTTCTCGTTGCAGCAAAAAAATCGTCCCGTTCTCGGTTGAGGACGGGGCGATTCGTCTTTTGGGCTTATGCAGCCAGGCTTATGCAAAGCGGGCGACGAGCTCCTGCAGGACGTCGGTCATCTTGACGAGCGAACTGACCGGGACGAACTCGTTGACGCCGTGGTAGCAATAGCCGCCGGTGGAAAGGTTGGGGCAGGGCAGACCGCGGAACGACAGCTGGGCGCCGTCGGTGCCGCCACGAATTGACAGCACTTGGGGCTCAACGCCGCAGGCAAGGTAGGCTTCCTTGGCAACATCAATAAGCTCGGGATAGTCACGAACGATCTCGGCCATATTTCGATACTGCTGCTTAATCTCGACCGTCACGCGCTCCTCACCCAGACGCTGGTTGAGCATCGAGGCAGCGGCATCAATAAGGTCGAGTTTTTGCTGGAACTTGGCGGCGTCATGGTCGCGGACGATATAGCGCGCTGTGGCGTGATCGACGGTCGCAGATACACCCTCAAGGTGATAAAAGCCCTCGTAGCCTTCCGTATACTCCGGGCGCTGCGCGTAGGGGAGCAACGCGTTGAAGTCGCAGAACAGATTGCCTGCGTTGACCATACGGCCCTTGGCGTCGCCCGGGTGGATGGACTGGCCCTCAAAGCGGACGGTCGCCTCGGCGGCGTTAAAGCACTCCCACTCCAGCTCGCCGATGGGGCCGCCGTCGACCGTGTAGGCGTACTTGCAGCCAAAGGTATCGATATCCAACAGCTCGGCTCCGTGGCCGATCTCCTCGTCAGGGCAGAAGCAAATGCCGAGTGCGGGATGGGGCAGAGAAGGGTCCTGAGCGATACGCGCGACAAGCGACATGATCTCGGCGACGCCTGCCTTGTCGTCCGCGCCCAGCAGCGTGGTGCCATCGCTGCAGACCAGGTCCTCACCTGCGAGGTCGTTCAGGGCGGGAAGCTTGGCGGTACTCATGGCAACGGGCTTACCGTCAACCGTGCCGCAGACCAGGTCGCCGCCTTCGTAGTGTACGATGTGCGGTTTCACGCCGGCACCCGGTGCAACTTCGGTGGTGTCGAGATGGGCGATCAGGCCCAGGGCGGGCTTGTCCTCAGCGCCCGCACTTGCGGGGATATGCGCGCAGACATAGGCGTGCTCGGTCACGTGGGCATCTTCCGCACCAAGCTCGCGCAGCTCTTCAGCCAGCACGTTGGCAAGGTCAAACTGAACGGCGCTCGAGGGTACCTGGTCGCAGTTTGCATCCTCGGACTGCGTGTTGATCTGGACGTAGCGCAAAAAGCGCTCGAGGACATCGGGGTTCGTGGTGGTGTTTTCCATAAAGACCGCTCCAATCTTGGTCGTCGTGTGCAACAAGAACTCTAGCACGGTATGCCACGGCATACCGCGACGCTTGGATGGGGTAGAATCAGCCATTGAATGCAGAAGGGACGGAAGATCATGGATACGACAAATAGCTCGCGCGAACTACATCTGACGGTGGCGAACGAAGACTACTTGGAGTGCATGGTTCGCATTGAAAGCGAAGAGGGGGAAACCAACGGCGTTCGATCGGTCGACATCGCGCAGCGCCTTGGCGTCTCCAAGGCATCGGTCAATAAAGCGGTTTCGGCTCTCAAGGCATCCGAGCTTGTCGAGCAATCGCACTACGGCAAGGTGATCCTGACCGATCGCGGCCGCGAGGTTGGCGCGGCTATCTGGTACCGTCATCGCCTCATCCGCACGTTTTTGGTTCAGGAGCTCGGTGTCGAATTTGAGCGAGCCGATTCCGAGGCCTGCATGATGGAGCATGCGCTATCCGAGGACACGATGAGCCGCTGGCTCGCCTATCTCGAAAAGCAGGGAATCAGCGTCGAGGAATAGCGGGATATATATGGATACGAGTTATTACAACCGCTTTGGTGCCGAGGAACTTACGCGCCGCTTGTCGAGCGAGACCTTGTTGGCGCAGGGCCCCATGGGCAGTGTTTTGTTGAGTGAGTACGATGCCGCCGACATTCCACCGGCGTTTTGGAATCTGGCAGAGCCGCAGACCGTTTCTCGTATCCATCGCTTGTATGTCTCCGCCGGCGCGCAGGTGCTCATTACCAATACCTTTCAGGCATCGAGCTATGCCCTCAAGCGCGACCAGATTGCGCCGTCCGTGGCGGAGGTCAATCGCGGGGCCGTCGACGATGCCCGCCAGGCGCACCCTCAGCTACTGCTGGGCTCGATGGGCCCGATCGGTATTGAGTGGTTTGCCGAGGACTCTGTCGAGTATCGTGAAATCCGCGGCATTGCGCGCGAACAGGCGCACGCCTTGCTCAATGCTGGTGTTGACGGTCTGCTGATCGAGACGGTGACGTCTATCCGTAATCTGCAGCCCATGCTTGCCGGCGCCCGAGATGCCGCCGACGGCATGCCTGTTCTGGTGAGTTTTGTCGTTGACGATAAAGGCGACCTGCTGGGCGATGGCCTCAACATCGAGGCAGCCGTTTTGTACGCCGAAAAACACGGCGCAAACTCGGTTGGTGTTAATTGCTGTTCGCTTGCGGCCGCGAATGCGGCGGTGCCCAGGATGGTTGCATCGGCGACTACTCCCGTTACGGTGCGTCCCAACGTAGGCGATCCGGTCCAGACTCAGGATGGCCCCGTATGGCACGAGAATCCCGAAGCTTTCGCGCGCGCATGCATCGAATGGAGACATGCCGGCGCCGCAATGGTGGGCAGTTGCTGTGGAACCACGGCAATCACTACGGCAGCGATGGCCGAGGCGCTCGATATATAAAGGGCAAAACCGCTCCATACGGGGCGGTTTTTTTTATTGCTTGCATGTCCTCGGCAGCATTTGCCCAAATGGTGAATGCTGGTGCCGGCAGGTTGCTGAGTGCGTGTTGCGGGTATACCTCACGCGTACCATGATCCAAACACTGTGAGGTGTCTGCGCGTGTGCGCGATAATTCATTTTGGAACTGACGGTTGGCGCGCTCGCGTCGATGAGGACTTCACTGCCGATAACGTTGCCCGTATCGCCGATGCCGTCGGCGAGTTGTGGCAAAAGACCAATCCGGGCAAAACGGTATATATAGGGTTCGACACCCGGCCCCTGGCGAGCGAGTTCGCTGAGCTTGCGGCGGGCGTGCTAGCAGCGCACGGGCTGGACGCCGTGCTCGCTTCGCGACCTGTTCCGACCCCTGCCCTTACGTGGGCGGCGGCTTATGACGGTGGGGCGTGCGGCGCGCTCATGGTGACGGGGTCCCATCATCCGCAGGGTTATCTGTGCCTCAAGATTCGCATGGGTGACGGCTCGACCGCCAACCAGGATGTCATCGAAGAGCTCGAAGAGACCATAGCTCCCGAGCCAATGGGGATCGAGGGGCAATATCGCACCGCGGATATCATTCCTGACTATATGCAGGCGGTGGCATCGTTTGTCGATGCCGAAGCCATCCGCGACGCGCACCTGCGCGTGGTTGTCGATCCCATGGGCGGCGCAGCCCAGGGTTATCTAGCCGACTTGCTGCGCGAGCTTGGCGTTGAGGTGCACGAGATTCACGCCGGGCAGGCGTCTGACCAAGAAGATATCTGCCCCGACCCCGTTGAGCCTTGGGTGGACACTTGCGAGCGCGCGGTTATCGAGGACGGAGCTTGCGCCGGCCTGGTGACCGACGGCGACGCCGATCGTATCGGCGCGGTTGACGAGCGCGGCAGATATATACATCCGCATCAGATCATGGCGCTCGTTTTGGGCGACTTGGTTCAATTTCGTAATTTGGAGGGGCGCGTCGTCGTCAATCTTTCGTGTTCGACGCTCGTGCGTCGCATTGCCGAGGTGCTTGGCTGCCGCGTGACCGTCAAACCAGTCGGTTTCAAATATATAGCGGCAGAGATGAAGAAGGGCGGCGTCCTCATAGGCGGTGAAGAAGCCGGTGGTATCGGCATCGCCGCGCATATGCCCGAGCGCGATGGAATCCTCGCCTGTCTGATTCTGTGTGAGCTTATGGCAAAGACGGACGCGCCTTTGGGCGTTCTGGTCGACCAACTCGAGGATAGTTTTGGTAAGACGAGTTACGGTCGACGGGATTTGCGCCTTGAGGCCGAAGATGCCGAAACGTTACGAACCCTGCTGCCGGGCGTAAACCCCAAGTCGATTTGTGGCAAGGTGCCGCAAAACGTTAGTCATATGGATGGCTTGCGTTTGGCATTCGAGGATGACACGTGGCTGCTGGTCCGTCCTAGCGGGACCGAACCAGTGGTGCGCGTCTACGCCGAGGGGTTCTCGGTGGAAGAACGTGATGAGTTGCTCGATGCTGGCTGTGCTTTAGCTAGGGGGACGTATCCATTTTAACCATGAGACTGCCTTATATAAAGAGATGCTCGGCGAGCGGTAGTTAACGGCTGGCAAACGTTAGTCGGATCACAGGATGTGTAGGAAATGTGTACGCCCAGATTCCCGCCCCCGGGGCCCCTCCGGTCTGGCAATATATCTCCTTGCCGCGCGGC
>JBKTBE010000074.1:0-8574 GCA_046883645.1 Collinsella sp.
CCTGGGTGTCGCACACCGGGCAGACGACGAAGTCCTTCTCGATGGGCGCGCCGCACTGCGGGCAGGTGCCGTACTGGGCAAGCTGGCGCTCGCGCAGCGCCATGTCAAGCTCCTGCTCCTCGCGATCGGACGCGTAGGAGTGCGGGCGCAGGACCAGGTAGGCGATGAGGCCTACAAACGGGATGAGGGCGATGATGCCCCATGCTACGTAGGCGCTGGCGCCGCGGCGGCGAGCGTCGATGAACACATAGACGACCGACAGCACATACAGGGCGATGATAAAGCCAACGAAGGCATAGACGACGCCCATAAGCTGCGGCGACATGAGCTCGGAGATGTACTTGGACATTACGGGTACCTTTCGGATTATTTACATTCCGGTCAAGTTTACCACGGGGTTTGTTTATATGGGACCACGGCTGGGTACGGGGCCGGCGCGGACACAAACATCTCAATCTGTAACAGCTGGGAGCGGAATCCGGGTCTAGATGTTACAGATCGAGACAAACGGAGGACCCGCATGGCAAATGTCTCAATCTGTAACATCTTGGACCCCCAAACCACTCTTACTGTTACAGATCGTGACATTCAAAATCCGCCGGAAGGTTTGTCTTGATCTGTAACATCTACAACCCAAATCATCAGCTAACTGTTACAGATTGAGACAAATGAAAACGTCCTGGCCGAATGTCTCAATCTGTAACATCTGGAGCCCAAATCCTCGCCTGACTGTTACAGATCGAGACGAACGGTTGCCGTAGTTGTCGGCAGACGAGGTTGTCGACGTTGCCGGGTCTCCCCTCGTCTGCCGTTGGCGGGTGTTGCGGGGCTGTTCGCCGCATTGCCGCCACGCTGGGGGTGTGTAGACCGTAGGATAGTCTTATTGACGTCCTGTCAACTCGTCTGGGAGGCACCGTGGCAGAAACGTTTGATATCGCGATTGTCGGCGCGGGCATTACCGGGTGCGCCATCGCGCGGCAGCTCGCGAGGTTTGACCTGTCCATTTGCGTGATCGAGGCAGCAAACGATATCGCGCTGGGCGCGTCGAAGGCCAACGGCGGCCTGGTGCACGCCGGCTACGATCCGAAACCGGGCACGGTTAAGGCACATGTCAACGCCCGTGGCTGCGAGTTGTACGGTACGTGGGCGCAGGAGCTCGGCTTTTTGTTCCGCCGCACCGGTTCGATGGTACTGGGGTTTAACGACGAGGACCGTGCGCATCTGGAGCAGCTACGGTGCAACGGCCATGTCAACGGTGTGCCCGAGCTGTCGATCGTCGGACCCGACCGCATCCACGAATTAGAGCCGCGCGCCAGTGCCGACGCTACGTGCGCGTTGTGGTGCCCCTCGACGGGCTTTGTCGACCCGTTTGAGGTGGCCATCGCCGCGCTGGAGAACGCCGTGGCCAACGGGGTAACGTTTATGCGGTCCGCGCCTGTGGAAGCGATTGAAGTCGCGGGCTCGGGCGACGAAGCGCGCTTTACGCTGGCGACCCCCGCTGGCAACGTGCGCTGCCGCTACCTGATCAACGCCGCGGGCAACGGCGCCGCGGACATCTCACGCATGGCCGGCGCCGAGGAGTTCCAGATGGTCTGGCGTCAGGGCAACATCGTGGTGCTGGACAAGGAGCCACGCACGCTCATGCCGCTCTACCCCGTGCCGACACCGGTGTCGAAAGGCGTTATCGTGACGGGCACCGTGCACGGCAACACCGTGATCACCGCCACGGCTGTCGTGCGCGAGCCGGGCGACACGCAGACCTATGCGAGCGATGTCGACGCGCTGCTGAGCGGCGCGCGCAAGCTGGTGCCCGATCTGGACACGCGCCGTGTGGTGCGCGCGTTTGCCGGCGGTCGTCCGGTCATTCAGGGAACGAACGACTTCTTTATTGGGCAGTCGGCCGTGGTGCCGGAGCTGTTCCAAGCGTCAGGCATTCAGTCGCCGGGTGTGGCGAGCGCGCCGGCCATTGCCGAGCGTATGGAACAGGTGTTGCGCGATGCCGGCGTGCCCCTGCGCGAACGGGACGATTGGGACCCGATTCGCCGCGCGCCGGACGACTTTGACCGCGCGCCGCTTACGCGCAAAGAAGAGCTCATCGAGTCCGACCCCGCGTGGGGGCAGATCGTCTGCCGCTGCGAGACGGTGCCCGAGGCCGAGATCGTGGCCGCGATTCGACGCCGCCCGGGCGCGGTTTCGGTCGAAGGCGTCAAGCGCCGCTGTCGCGCCGGCATGGGGCGCTGCCAGAGCGGCTTTTGTCAGAGCCGTGTGGTGGCGATTCTGGCGCGCGAGCTGGGCTGCGAACCCAGCGAGGTACTGCTAGAGGATGCCGGCTCTTGGCTGGTTGAGGGACCTTTAAAGGGGGTGCGCTAGAATGGCGACGCTTGGTATGCGCGAGGGACGCGCGGAAGCCGGAGCCACGGAGACGGTCCAGACGCAGGCGTTCGACGTGGTCGTTATCGGCGGCGGACCTGCCGGTATGGCAACCGCGCTTGCCGCGCATAAGGCCGGCGCACGCGTGGCCATCGTGGAGCGCGAGCAGCATCTGGGCGGCATCCTGCGCCAGTGCATCCACCCGGGTTTTGGCCTTTCGCACTTTAAGCAGGAGCTCACCGGTCCCGAGTACGCGCAGCGCTTTATCGACCAGGTGCGCGCGACCGACATTGCGCTGTTCTTGGGCAGTATGGTGATTGAGATCGATTCGGACGAGGGCGAGGCTGTGGGCACGCTGAATGCGGACAAGACCGCGGGAGCCACCGCAGTCCATACCGTCACGCTCATGAGCCGTACCGGCATGCTTCAGCTCACCGGGCGTGCGGTCGTCCTTGCTATGGGATGCCGCGAGCGCACACGCAGCGAGATCAAGATCCCCGGCAGCCGTCCCGCCGGCGTGTTTACGGCGGGCCTGGCGCAGCGATACATCAATATCGAAAACCTCAAGCCCGGCTCGCGTGCCGTCATTTTGGGCTCGGGTGACATCGGGCTTATCATGGCGCGCCGCTGCACGCTTGAGGGAATATCAGTCGAGGGCGTGTACGAGCTCATGCCGTACGCCAACGGTCTGCGCCGCAACGTCAAGAACTGCCTGGACGACTTTGGAATTCCGCTGCACCTGTCCACCACCGTCACACGCGTGATCGGCCACGACCGCGTGGAGGCCGTCGAGGTAAGCCAGGTCGACGAGCACCTGGTGCCCATTGCCGGGACGGAGCGCATCGTTCCGTGCGACACGCTGCTGCTATCGGTAGGATTGATTCCCGAGAACGAGCTTTCGGTTGCCGCAGGCGTGGAGCTTGACCCGCGCACGCGCGGGGCCGTAGTGGACCAGAGTCTGCAGACGGGCGTGCCGGGCATCTTTGCCTGTGGCAACGTGCTGCACGTGCACGACCTGGCCGACAACGTGACGACCGAGTCCGTGCGTGCCGGCGCGGCCGCGGCGGCGTGGGCGTTGAGCGGCGACGCCGGGGCGAGCGCTGCGAGAACGGGCTGCGAGCTCACGGTCTCCCCTGCCGGCATCGCGGGCTACGCGCTGCCGGGACGCATTACGACTGTGACACTCACCAGACTCAACTTCCGTGTGCGCCGACCGGTCGATGCCGCCCGCGTGAGGATCTTGGCCGACGGCGAGGAACTGTTCGCCGGCAAGGTCCGTGCGTTTAAGCCGAGCGTAATGGAGAATTTCCCGCTACCGGCAAAGGTGATTCAACGTGCACTCGACCTGGGTGCCAGCGAGATTGTCCTGTCCGTTGACCCCATCGAGGAGGCATAAACTATGACCTATAACGTGATCGAAACGCTGCAGTTCAACTGCACCACCTGCCCATCCGAGTGCCTTCTGACCGTAGAGGTAGAGCGTGACGCCAATGGCGCCGTGGTGGAAGTGCGCTCCGTAACCGGCAACAACTGCCCGCGCGGCGATAAGTTCGCACATCAGGAGCTCACCTGCCCCATGCGAGTACTCACCACCACCGTAGCCGTCTCCGGCGGCGACGAAGTTCTGCTCCCCGTACGCACAGCCGAGGCCATCCCGCTCGAACTACACGCCCAAGCCATGGCCCTCATCCGAGGTCTAGCCGTCAACGCCCCCATCCACATGGGCGACGTAATCCTCCCCAACCTCCTAGACACCAACATCAACCTAGTCGCCAGCATGGACATCGACCGAGCCCAAGTAGCTAATTAGGGACGAGACTCTTTTAGCTACCCCGCCATCCACCCCGCCCCTCCTCAATTGCGGTGAAATAGTTCCTGTTTTCCGCCAAAACCCCGGCATCCAGGAACTATTCCACCGCAACTTATGTGGAGGCGCTTGGGATACTATGGTGGCAACCTAGCGAAAGGATGTTTCATGACACATGTCGATGACCAGCGTGTGGCGCGCGTGCTCGATACGCTCGAGGCCCAGCACCCCGGCGCGCAGTTGCTCGTAAACGACCCGTGGTCGATCTACTACCTGACCGGCTTTTATGCCGATATGTTCGAGCGTTTTTGTGGCGTGTTACTCGCTCGCAACGCCGAGCCGGTGATCCTGGTCAACGCGCTACATCAGCTGCCCGAGTACGACAACGCCCGCGTGGCCTACCACGCCGATACCGACGTCGTGGCCGATGCCATCGCCCGCGAGGTCGATCCCGCCAAGCCGCTCGGCATCGATACCGTCATGCGTTCCGGCTTTTTGATACCACTCATGGAGCGCCACGCCGCAAGCGAGTTTTTCCTGGGCGACTATGCCGTCACCGCAGCGCGCACCCACAAGGACGCCGCAGAGCAGGAGCTCATGCGCGCGTCATCGGCCGCCAACGACGCTGTAATGGCCGATGCAATCAAGCTCGTGCACGAGGGCGTGACGGAGCGCGAGATTGCCGACCAGATGCTCGGCCTGTACCGCAAGCACGACTGCGAGGGCTTTAGCTTTCCGCCCATCGTGAGCTTTGGTGCCAACGCCGGCGACCCGCATCACGAGCCCGACGACACCGTGCTCAAGCGCGGCGAAGTGGTGCTGTTCGACATTGGCGGGCGCCACCACAACTACTGCTCGGACATGACGCGCACGTTCTTTTGGGGCGAACCGGACGACGAGACAGCACGCATCTACGACATCGTGCGCCGCGCCAACAAGGCTGCCGAGGCGCTTATCGCACCAGGCGTGCGCATGTGCGACCTGGACCGTGCCGCGCGCGATGTGATCGAGGATGCCGGCTACGGCAAGTATTTTACGCACCGCCTCGGTCACTCGATCGGCCTGCAGGACCACGAGCCGGGCGATGTCTCGCTCGTCAACGAGCAGATTATCGAACCGGGCATGACGTTCTCCATCGAGCCGGGCATCTACCTCCCCGGCCGCACCGGCGTCCGCATCGAGGACCTGGCCCTAGTCACCGAGACGGGCGTCGAGATCCTCAACAACTACCCCCACGATCCAGTCCGCCTGGACTAGCCAATGTGACAAAGGGACTGCCCCTTTGTCACATCCCACTAACGCCGCGCCACAAAAACGGCCTATCTACTACGTTTAACCCGCATGGGTCGACCATGCGGCTCTTTTTTGAAAATCGACAAGCCTTTTACCTGCGTTTTTAATATTGCGAATTTCGACGTGGTCGAGGGTGACCGGTAAAACGTAGTAGATAGGCCCATTTCGTGGCAAGCGAGTCAACTCGGGGCACAGGGCAGCTAAAAAAGCCCCGTCCCAAATTGACTGCTTTTGAGTTGCGGTGAAATACGGACTGTTTAAGGCTTCTAGCCAAGAAAACAGTCCGTATTTCACCGCAACTGATGAGGGGATGGGTTAGCGCAGCAGGCCGGCTACTTCGCCGGCTAGGGTGATGGTGCCGGCTGCTACGAAGGGCTCGCCCGCGGCATCGAAGGCGGCGAGGGCCTCGGATACGCTGGGGTACGCGCCTGCAAGCTTGTCCGCGTCCACCAGAGCGGCGAGCTCCTCTGCCGGTAGGGCTCGGTCGGAATCGGTCTGCGTCACGACTACACGCGGGAAGGCCGGGATCAGCACGTCGACGATGCCCGCAACGTCCTTGTCGGCCAGCGCGGCGCATAGCAGCGTGGGGCGATTCTCTACGCACGGGTCGATCTCGTCCAGTGCGCTCACAAAGTTCTCGCAGCTTTGGGGGTTATGGCAGGCATCGATCAGCTTGAGCGGATCAGTTCCCAGCACATCAAAGCGACCCGGCGTGGGGCAGCCCATAAGCGAAGCGTCGAGCGCATCGTGATCGAGCTCGCGACCCAGATACCCCTCGCACAGCATAATCGCGCACGCAGCATTCTGCGGCTGATACGCCGGCTTGACCATGCTCGACGTATAAATCGCACGCGGCGTAGTGCAGCTAAACTCAACCGTATCGCCCACATGCGCCGGCACCTTGGTCGTGGCATGGCTCACCACCAGCGGCACAATGCCGCACTCGCGACAACGCGCATCCATCACGCGCTGAACACTCGCCTCGTGCGTACCCTCGCCCAAAACAACCAAGCGCCCAGGCTTAATAACCGCAGCCTTCTCCCCCGCAATGGCCTCGAGCGTATCGCCCAAAATGCGTGTGTGATCGAGCCCAATGCCCGTAATGGCAACGGCGACGGGATCGGTCGCACTCGTGGCGTCCCAGCGGCCGCCCATGCCAACCTCGAGCACGGAAACATCCACTGCAGCCTCGGCAAACACGACAAGTGCGGCAGCCGTCAGCAGGTCAAACGGCGTGATGGCATAGGCACGCTCACCCGCCGCAATACGACACGCATTCACACGACGACCTGCCTCGACGGCGGCAGAAACGCCACGGGCAAAGGCCTCGTCGCTCACAACGCGCCCGTCAACCTCCATGCGCTCGGGATAGCGCACCAGCTGCGGCGACGTATACAGCGCGGTCTTTAACCCCTCACCACGAAGGATGGCAGCCGAAAAACGCGTGGTCGAAGTCTTGCCATTGGTACCGGCGACCTGAATGCAATCGAAATACTCGTCCGGACGTCCCAGCTCATCGAGCATATCGACAACCGTCTCGAGCAGAGGACCAGCATCCCCAGAAATCCGCCCAGTATCAGCAGCAAGCCCCACAGCCTCATCAAACGAAAGCAACTCAAACGAGAAAGGAACGACATACGACCCAGAACGCTTAGCCATAACCCAAAGTCCCCCATAACAGAAAAAGAGGCCCACCAAAAAGAATGAGCCCCTCGCGTTCAAAAAATCAGCCAAACACCGCTTTGCAGCGACCTCAAGGCCACAACCCAGTGGCCCTAACATTCCGGGCGCAGACAACCACGTAAACGAACTAGGAGCGGCCCGACGCTTTGCTCGGTACAAGTTCCGCACGCAAAGGACAGCACTAAATGTGCTGTCCGTCTTGCGCAGGACTGTTCGCAGTAGCGAGCAAAGCGTCGGGACGCGTCCCCGAGTAAACCTTACGAGAAGTCAGCAACCTGAGCAGTCAGCGCCACCAGGATCTCCTTGAGCTCAGCTGCACGGTCCCTCTTCTTCTGCACCACCGCAGGCGCGGCCTTGGCCACAAAGCCCTCATTGGCCAGCGTCTTCTCGCAGCCGGCGAGCTCCTTCTGGGCCGCGGCGATCTCCTTCTCAAGACGCGCCTTCTCGGCCGAAAGATCGACCTTGCCCTCGAGCACCACAAAGACCTCGACGCCGCTATCGACCACGGCGATGCTCGCAGCCGGCTTCTCAACGTCGGTGCCCATGACCAGAGAAGCAGTGTTCGCCAGCGGCTCAATCGTCGAGCGCAGGCTCTCGAGCTTCTCGATGTCCTCGGCACCGGCGCGCACGACCACGTCGAGCTCGGCCTTGGGGCTCAAGCGGTAACGCGAACGCGTGGCGCGGGCAGCGGAAACGACGGCGCGGCACAGCTCAAACGCGCGCTCGGCGTCCTCGTCAACATACTTGGCGTAGTCGGCGGGCTCGGGCCACTTGGCGATCATGAGCGCCTCGGCGCGGTCCACGTTGCCCTCGGCATCCAGATCGAGCACGCTCGCCGGCATGTTGTCCCAGATCTCCTCGGTGACAAACGGCATAAGCGGGTGCATCAGGCGAATGGAGGTGTCGAGCACAAAGATCAGGTTGCGCTGAGCCTGCAGACGACCCTCGCCCTTCAGGCGGGCCTTGGTGACCTCGACGTACCAGTCGCAGACCTCGTTCCAGAAGAACTGCTGCACGCCGCGGGCCATGTCGCCAAAGGTGTAGTTCTCGATGCCCTCGGTGACCATCTTGACGGCCTTGGCCAGGCGGCTGAACATCCAGGCGTCGGCCGGCGTCTCCACGGCGGGCTCACCGGGCGTGTAGCCCTCCATGTTCATAAGCAGGAAGCGGCTGGCGTTCCAGATCTTGGTCACAAACGACTTGGCCTGCTCGGTGCGCGGGCTGTCGATGAGCTTCTTGGTCTTCTTGTCGATGTTCGCGTCGAACTTGACGTCCTGGTTGTTGGTGCAGAGGGTCAGCAGGTTGTAGCGCATGGCGTCGGCACCGTACATGCCAATGAGGTCCATGGGGTCAACGCCGTTGCCCTTGGACTTGGACATGCGGCTGCCGTCCTTGGCAAGGATCGTCGGATAGATGACGAC
>JBKTBE010000007.1:0-53465 GCA_046883645.1 Collinsella sp.
GCGACAAAGTTATGTCGATTGAGCGCTTTGATGCCGAAGCCCTTCGCCTTGTTGCGACGGAAGGCCCCTGCCAGCTGGGATTTGTTGCTCCGGTGTATGCCTGGGGTCTGCCGACACCGATGATCGAGTTTTTGAAGACTGTCGACCTATCGGTTGCTGCCGGCACAAAGGGCGGCGAGCGCCCCTATACGTTCTATGTCTCGACATATGGTTCGACGACCGGGCAATCGGCCAAGTTCGCCCGCGATCTGCTACACGAGCGTGGGCTCGAGTTAGATGCGGCGATGAGCGTCAAGATGCCCGATACCTGGACGCCTGTTTTCGACCTGTCTGACCCTCAAAAGGTTGAGGGTATCAATAGAGCTGCCGAGGCGCAGATTGATGCCGTGATCGAGGCGGTGCGGGCACGCCGCACGGGCAACATGATGCGCCATCGCGTGCCCCTGTTTGCATCGTGCGCGTATCATGCGTTTGGGCTGCCGCGTATGCAGCAGACGAGCAAGTTTGCCGTCGATGCTAGCCGCTGCGTCGGGTGTAGCCTCTGCGCTAAGCGCTGCCCCATGGCGGCGATTGAGATGCGCGACGGCCTTCCCGTCTGGACAAAGCCGGAGTGCGCAGCCTGCCTTCGTTGCCTGCACTGTTGTCCCAAATTTGCCATCTCGCACGGTAAGCGCACAGCATCCCACGGTCAGTACAGGCATCCTAAGCCAGGTGTGAGGATGTAGCTGCTGGCCGCGCTACTTCCAAACTGCGAGCGCGGCGGTGCCCAGTACGATGAGGGCGAGACCGATGGCGCTGCGCCGTGAGAGTTTTTCGTTGAATGCCAAGCGCGCAAATAGTACCGATACGACAATCGATAGTTTGTCGATCTGCACCACGACGCTCACCTGGCCTGTGGCGATGGCGTAGTAGCATAGCAGCCACGATGCGCCAGTCGCAATGCCCGATGCCGCGAGAAATACGAGTTCGTAGCGGTCTACGTGCACGGCTTGGCCCATCTTGCCTTTAGCTGCCACGATTGCCCATGCCATAACCAGTACCACACAGGTACGGATTGCCGTGGCCAGGTTGGATTCGACGCCTTCGATGCCAGCCTTGGCAAGGATGGACGTGAGCGCCGCGAACACGGCGGCGCCGAGGGCGTAAGCGAGCCAGGTCCGGTCTTGCTGCTGCTCGGGTCCGGCAGGCTGCTTCTTCTCGATCATTAAAAACGTGCCGAGGGTGATGACAGCGGTTCCCACGAGCTTAACCGCAAGGTTGCTTGTCTCGCCAAAAAGTACGATGGCGATCAGTGCGGCGAGTACGGTGCTCATCTTGTCGACCGGTACGACCTTATTGACGTCTCCGATGCCCAACGCCTTAAAGTAACAGATCCACGAAGCACCGGTAGCGAGTCCCGAGAGGACGAGAAAGAGCCAGGATCTGGGTTCGATGCTGCCGATGGTTCCAATGGATCCAGAAATGCCCGCCATTGCCCAGGCGAAAACGAGCACCACGCAGGTGCGAATGGCCGTCGCGACATCGGAGTCGGTCTGCTTGATGCCGCATTTGGCCAAGATGGATGTGATGCCGGCAAAGAGTGCTGACGCAAATGCTGCGACGACCCACGACACGGGCGAAATGCCTCCCCAAGAACGACCGCGCCAGATTTACGGCGTGCGTCCGATGATACCGTCCCGCCATGAAGCTTTGATATCGCTGTGGTGAGACAGGGGCCATAGTTCGAGAGGGCATTTGGTTAAGGCTCGAATCGAAGGTGAATGGTTTTCCGCGAAGTGAACGAGTAAATCTGGACCCCTGGAACATGCACACTTTTTTCGAACAAAACTGCAGGATTCTTAGACAAAACCGCAGGAATTGAGTCCTTAAAAATGTCGATGCTACAGGGCGCTGTTTTTACTCGTTCACTTCTCGGAATAGTATTCACCTTCGATATGCTGACGGTGTCTTTTTGGTTGCCAAGAACTAGACGGCCTGCTGTGAGGGGCGGTGGTGACGCTATGCCGCCTTGTTTCATTGAAAAAATAAGCGGGGTACCACCTAAGCTTTTTTAGCTGTCGATTACAGGTCGCGTGTTCGATAAACCTTGGTGCTGACGGTGTAGCTGATTGCACATAGCGCGAGGGCAAGTGCGGCGATGCCTGCACACAGACAGCCAAGGACGGCGGGATCGGGATTCGCTCCGGCAATCGACATGAGCCAGTTGCTGATGGGGTTGGAGGAGCTCAACGTGGCAATGGCAAGGCACCAGAGCAGGGCAAACAGGCCGACGGATAGGCGCAGCGCCTCCATGTGTCCAAATCGGAAGAACAGCGGCTGTGCCAAAAACGCCATCATGAGGGAGATGAGCATCGATGCTGCCGAGGCTATAGCGATCTCAAAGATCGTCTGTCCCGTCGAGGGGATGCCCACGCTGTTGAATAGCGGGATGGAGACGATGCTCAGAAGCGCGGCGGCGCACGCCATGACAGCCGAGAAGACAATGATGCTCAGGTAGCGTGCGCAAATAATGTCTTTGCGCGTGAGAGGCAGCGTTGCCCGATAACGCTCCCATCCGTTTTGATTGTCGAAGCCGGCCAGCGAGCTCATGACCATGATGGGCGACATGGCGCTGACCGCGCAGGCGCCGGCGCTCATGCCGGAATCGCCATCCGACGCGTTGGCAAGGGTTAGCACGACGAAGATGAACAGGCTGACGCCCGCGATGCTCGGGATAAGCGTGCGAACGATGGCGAGCTCGGACATAAAGGCGCGTTTCATTTCGAAGCCCCTTTCAGCATGAGGCGAAGATAGTCATCAATGGTTGTCCGATCGCAGGGAATCTCTGGGAAGGCCTCGAGCGTTTCGCGACGGTTGGGCACGAGTACGTCCACGCTGTAGGCGTGGCGGGCGGCACGGGCACCTTCGACGCAAGCCATAAGCTCGGCGGCCTGTGCTTGGGTACAGTGGGCGATGCCAGCTCGGTCGGTAATGTCCTCGCGCGGCAGATCAAACACAATCGAGCCGTTATCGATGCAGATGACGCGGTCGGCGGCGCGATCGAGGTCAGACGTAATGTGGCTCGAGAGCAGCACGCTGTGCTGGCCGTCGGCGACAAAGGCAAGCAGCTCATCAAGCAGCTCCTCGCGTGCCATGGGATCAAGCCCCGCGGTGGCTTCGTCCAAAACGAGCAGCTTGGCCTGGTGGCTGAGCGCGCAGGCAAGCTGCAGCTTCATGCCCATGCCGCGGGAGAGGTCCTTGACCTTTGTCTTGGGATCGAGGCCAAATCGGTCGATGAGGCTGGCGAAGGTGTCGTGGCTCCAGGTGGGGTACGCCGGGCTTACGAGTGCCTCAACTTCGGTCACCTTGAGTGTGGAAGGGAAGGGGCATGTGTCCAGCACGAGGCCGACACGAGTGTGCAAGCAGCGCTGCGCTTCATCGGGCGCGTCGGCGCCACAGTGCTGCCCAAACAGGTGCACTTCGCCGGCATCGAGCTTTATAAGCCCAAGCGCGGCGCGAATCGTCGTGGTTTTGCCGGCGCCGTTTGCGCCCACAAAGCCAACAATCTGGCCGGGCTCCACGGCGAGCGTGACATCGCGTAGTGAAAAGCGGTCGCTCACACGGCGTGAGATACCTTTGAGTTCTAGCAAGTTCTGCATGGTATAGCCTTTCTTGCAGATGGCTACTGCATGGTTTCGGGGGCTACCAGGTCGAGCATCTCGTGCAGCTTGTCGCGTGTGACGCCCAGGGTTTCGGCTTGGCTTGCCGCTTTCGCAAGCAGCTCTTCGATATGGCAGAGCTGGTTTTCGCGCAAGAGCTCCTGGTTGCCCTCGGCGACAAAACAGCCCTTGCCCTGCACGGTGCAGATAAAACCGAGCTGCTCCAGGTCGGCGTAGGCGCGCTTGGTGGTGATGACGCTCACGCCAAGGTCGCTCGCGAGTGCACGGATGCTGGGGAGTTTGGCTCCCGCAGCGAGCGTTCCCGAAAGGATCTGGGCTTTGACCTGCGAGGATATTTGTTCGTAGATGGGCTTATCGCTCGAATTGGATAGGATGATGTCCACAGCGGCTCCTTAGCTGTTGGGCTACACGTGTATATAACCGGTAAGCACAGTATATATACACTATGCACAGTTATGCAAGAGGTAAATTCGGATTGTCCGCTCGTTCATTCATCTCAATCTGTAACAACTGGAGAAGATTTTGGCTGCTAGATATTACAGATCGAGACATTGGCCAACCGTCTATCCTTATATCTCAATCTGTAACAGATGGACCCGTTTTGAGTGGCTAGATGTTACAGATTGAGATCTTTCTGGGACGCCCACCTGGTTGTCTAAATCTGTAACAGGTAGAGGTTCAAAAACCGTCTAGATGTTACAGATCGAGACAAACTGCTGCGGAGTGCCGCCATCGACTGCTACCCTAGGCCCCAACTGATGAATTTGTCCTGACAGGTGCCCTATGCCGAGATTTCGCGGCTACAATAGTACGGTTACATCGACGTAATGCACTTAATGCAAGAAAGGATCCGCATGGCAAGCCTGTCGGATGAAATCTCGTCGCGCCGCACATTCGCGATCATCAGCCACCCGGACGCCGGTAAGACCACGCTTACCGAGAAGCTGCTGCTCTATACCGGCAGCATCCAGACCGCCGGCTCGGTCAAGGGCAAGAGCTCGGCCAAGCATGCCGTCTCGGACTGGATGGACATCGAGAAGGAGCGCGGTATTTCCGTTACCTCCTCGGTGCTGCAGTTCACCTACAACGGCGCCTGCGTCAACATCCTCGATACCCCCGGCCACCAGGACTTCTCGGAGGATACCTACCGTACCCTTATGGCCGCCGACGCCGCGGTCATGGTCATCGACGGCGCCAAGGGCGTCGAGGCCCAGACCAAAAAGCTCTTTAAGGTCTGCACGCTGCGTCATATTCCCATCTTCACCTTTGTGAACAAGCTCGACCACGAGGCTCGCGACCCGTTTGAGCTCATGGAAGAGATCGAGAATGTCCTGGGTATCAATACGTATCCCATGAACTGGCCGATCGGCAGCGGTCGTAACTTCCGCGGCGTGTTCGATCGTCAGACCCGTCGCGTTATCGCCTTTGAGGGCGATGGTCACGCCAACGCCACCAAGAAGGTCGCCGAGGTCGAGGCCGAGCTGGGCGACCCCGCCATGGATGAGCTCATTGGCGAGGAGAACCATAAGAACCTAATGGACGATATCGAGCTGCTCGATGGCGCCGGCGACGAGCTCGACTTGGATGCCGTGGCCTGCGGCAAGCTGAGCCCGGCGTTCTTTGGCTCGGCGCTCACCAACTTTGGTGTGGAGCCCTTCCTCAAGGAGTTCCTGCGTCTGGCCCCGACGCCGCGCGCCTATACCGATACGCTCACCAGTGAGCCGGTCGATCCTTGCCGCGACGACTTTAGCGGCTTTGTGTTTAAGATTCAGGCCAACATGGACAAGAACCACCGTGACCGCATCGCCTTTGTGCGCATTTGCTCGGGTAAGTTCGAGCGCGGCATGGATGCCTTTCACGTGCAGGGCAACCGCAAGCTTAAGCTCGCCACGGGCACGTCGATGATGGCCGACGATCGCGCCATCGTGGACGAGGCGTACGCGGGCGATATCGTGGGCCTCTTCGACCCGGGTATCTTTAGCATCGGCGACACCGTGTGCTCCGGCAAGCGCCACGTGCAGTATCCGCAGATCCCGACGTTTGCCCCCGAGATGTTCGCTCGCATTACGCAGGTCGACACGCTCAAGCGCAAGCAGTTCGTCAAGGGTATGGAGGAGCTTGCCCAGGAGGGCGCCATCCAGATTTTCCGCGAACTGGGTGCCGGCATGGAGAGCGTCATCGTGGGCGTGGTCGGTGTGCTGCAGTTTGAGGTGCTCGAGCGCCGCCTCAAGGCTGAGTACCGTGTTGAGGTTCGTCGCCAGCCGCTGCCCTATACGGACATCCGCTGGATCCAGAACGACCCCGACACTATCGATATCCCGGGCCTTTCGCTCACGCGCGACACGCTGCGTGTCGAGGACATGCGCGGCGGTAAGCTACTGCTGTTCACGAGCCCGTGGAACGTGGATTGGGCAACCGACCACAACCCCGACCTTATCCTGTCGGAGTTTGGCAACGTAGCCTTTTAACGCATTGGCGCGGTGGTCCTGTGGGGCTGCCGCGCCGTTTGTTTGCCTTATGCCGCGCGAGCGGCTATCATACCCACCGTCGTCTCAAGACCGGGGCGTCCGAGCAGTTCGGGTCCGATATCCTGCTCGTTAAACCTAAAACCAAAGGAGTACATAATGATCAAGAAGGTCATGGAGGACTACAAGGTCCTGTTGCGGAGCATTCCCGCGGCAACGGTTTCGCTGTTTTTCGTGAGTGTCATCATGATGAACCTGCTGGCCAACAAGGAGCTTATCAGCCTGCCGTATCTGGCGCTCGATTGCGGCTTTGTGGTGAGCTGGGTTTCGTTTTTGTGCCAGGACATGATCTGCAAGCGCTTTGGCGCCAAGGCATCCATCAAAATCTCTATCCTCGCGCTGCTGGTCAACCTGGCCGTGAGCCTGTGCTTTTGGGCATGCTCGCTCACGCCCGGCATGTGGGGCGCCTACTACGACACGGGCATGATCGAGGTCAACACTGCCCTTAACGCCACCATCGGCGGCACCTGGTACGTGGTGCTGGGCTCTTCGCTGGCAATGCTCGTTTCTGCCGTGGTTAACTCCACGCTCAACCAGTCGCTCGGCCGTATGCTCAAAAAGAATAACTTTGCGAGCTTTGCCTTCCGTTCCTATGTGTCTACGGGTGTTGGCCAGTTTATCGACAACCTGGTCTTTGCCATTGTGGTGAGCCACACGTTCTTTGGTTGGACCTGGGTGCAGGTTCTTATGTGCTCGCTGACCGGCGCTGTTGCCGAGCTGCTGTGCGAGGTCTTCCTGAGCCCCGTGGGCTACAAGGTCGTGCGCGGCTGGGAGCGCGAGAACGTGGGCTCCGAGTACCTCGAGCGCCACGCAACCGCCTAAGGAGCAAGTATGCGGGTTTTGATCACGGGCGCTTCGGGCGGTATCGGAGCCGCATGCGTGCAGCGTTTTTTAGACGAGGGCCACGAGGTCGTTGGCTTTGATCTTTTGCCGGCGGCGATCGAACACGAGCGCTACCGCCATCTGATCGTTGATGTCCGCGAGCCGGACTCGTTTCCAGGCGATCTTGAGCCCCAGGTAATCGTGAACGTTGCCGGTACGCAGGATTCGGCCGATGATATCGCCGCCAACCTGTGTGGCACCATCAACGTGACCGAGTGCTACGCCTTTGTGGGGGAGGGGCTTGCCGCCAAGCCGGCGCCGGCTATCAGATCCGTGGTCAATGTGGGGTCGGCGAGCGGGCATACGGGATCGGAGTTTCCCGCCTATGCCGCCAGCAAGGGCGGCGTTATCGCCTATACCAAGAACCTTGCAAACCGCCTGGCACCGCAGGCTATCGCCAACAGTGTGGACCCGGGTGGCGTTATCACGCCGCTCAACCGTTGCGTGATGGAAGACGGACACCTGTGGAGCCAGATTATGGAGCTCACGCCGCTTAGGCGCTGGGCCACTGCCCAAGAGATCGCCGAGTGGATCTACTTTGTGGGCGTGACCAACCGGTTTATGACCGGGCAGAGCCTGCTGATCGATGGCGGCGAGGCCGGCCGTACCCAGTTTATCTGGCCCGAGTAGCAAAATGCGCCCGATGGCAAGATTGCCGTCGGGCGCATTTTTGATGTATCGATTTTTAGTCGAGGCAAGTCCAGTTGACGGGGGTCGAGCCGTGCTGTTCGAGTAGCCGATTGGCAGCGGAGAAGGGACGCGACCCCATAAAGGCGGGGAGTTCTGCCGTGGCACGGTTAGCCGAAAGCGGCGAGGGGTGCGTGGAGGCCAGGCAGAACTTGCCGGTTGCCTTGCCCGCGCCAGTCGCGACGAGCTTACCTTCGACCATCTGCTGGGCAAAGCGGCCCCATGCCAAAAAGACTACCGGTTGGGGCAGCTGGCAGCAGCGTTCGATAATGTAGTCGGTCAGGGTGCTCCAGCCCAGCTTGGCGTGCGAGTTCGCGGCATGCTCGCGCACGGTGAGCGTAGTGTTGAGGAGCAGGACGCCCTGTCGTGCCCATGGTGTTAGGTCTCCCGTGGCGGGAATGGGGCAATCCAGATCGGCTTTGAGCTCCTTATAGATGTTGCGCAGGCTCGGCGGCAACTTGGTTTGCGTCGCGGGGACCGAGAACGACAGCCCCATGGCCTGGTTGGGTCCGTGATAGGGGTCTTGACCCAAGATGACAACTTTGACCTGGTCGGCCGGCGTGTAGGCGAGGGCATTGAGGATGTCGTCTTGTGCCGGGTAGATAGTCTGCTCGGCACGCAAAAGGGCGATGCGCTCGAGCAGCTGGTTCGTCGTGTCACGTACCGGCTGCGGCGCATCGCCCAACCAAGTTGCTATGTTGCGGTCGCGAGTTGCGCTGTCCATGGGGCTCCTTTATGGCAGATGCTCTGTTGGCATCTATTGTAAATGCGCACCGGTTGCCTTTATGCCGCGGCTGTATAAGGAGCGGGGTCTACGAGACGCGCTCGGGCGCTCCTGCCATGCGAGCCTGTTCATGTGCACGGAGGCGCGGAAGCTCGACGGTTGCCACCATGACGCCGGTGAGGATGAGGGCGGCGCCAAAGAAGGCGATGGGGCTCAGGACCTCGCCAACCAAGAAGAACGAAAAGACGGCGGAGCAGACCGGCTCGAGCGAGAAGGCGAAGCCGGTGGTCTCGGCAGGCACGTGGGGCTGCACGAGTGTTTGGGTGATAAAGCCGTAGGCAGAGCAGATGAGTGCGAGCGCGACGACAACGACGATCTCGCTGGGCGTGCTGGGAAGCGTGAAGCCGCCAAAGACGCATGCGGCAATGCCCGAGAACAGGCCGCCAAAGCCCAGCTGCCAAACGCCCAGAGCAAGCGGATCGACTTCTTCGACAAAGCGCTTGGCGACAATGATGTGTCCGGCATAGACAAAGGCGGAGAGCAGCATGATGAGTGCGCCCGGGTTCAGGCTGGTAAAGTCGGCGCCCGAGAGCAGCAACATACCGCAGGTGACGATGGCGGTGCCGACGAGCACTTTGCGCTCGGGGGCGCGACGCAGCAGGGCGGCGTTGGCAAACGGTACGATCACGACCGTCAGACTCTGCAAAAAGCCGGCGGTGGAGGCGGAGGTGAGGCTGGAGCCCAGGCACATGCAGGTGAGCTCGGTTGCCATAATGGCGCCGATGATAGCGGCACGAACCATAAGGTCGCGGTTGATGCGGAACGCGCGCTTGTGGAAGAGCAGCAGACAGGCCACAAAGGCGATGATGCAGCGCAACGCGACGATGCTCGTGGCGTTCATGCTGTCCATGCCGATCTTCATGAGGGGGTACGAAAAGCCCCATGCGACGGGAACGGAAAATGAGAGCGCGATTGCTTTTTTGCGATCCATGGGACTCCTTTTGTTACAGAACGGTTTCGTAAAAAGGATTCTGCTCCCAGATGTGGATGTAGTAAAGCGAATGTATCTTCAGTATGATTAAGAAATACTAATGTAGGCAGAAAAAGCGCTGGCAAAACGTTTTACGGCTGCATTGATGTGGAGGCACGATGGCATCGCGGTATCAGCTTGTTTGTATGGTGGTCGATTGCGGCAGCCTGAAACGTGCGGCCGACGAGCTTGGCTATACGCAAAGCGCGGTGAGCCTGGCCGTCAAGGCGCTCGAGCGCGAGCTGGGCACCACGCTTATCGAGCGCGGTAAGCAGGGTGTTTCGCTTACACGCGACGGTAAACAATATCTGCCGTACCTGCGCCAGATTGTGACCGCCGAGGCCGAGCTCGAGGGCAAGCGCCAGGAGCTGCTGGGACTTTCGTCGACTGATATTCGCATCGCGACGTTTACCAACGTGAGTCGAACCGTGTTGCCGCGTGTGATCCGCGACTTTGGGGCCTTGCACCCGGGCGTACGTTTTACCCTCAAGCAGGGCGATTACACGCGCAACGCTCAATGGGTGCACGACGGCGTAGTGGATTTTTGCTTTACGGCACGCGGATTTACCGCTGGGCTCGAGAAGCGCGTGGTCTATCACGACGAGTTGGTGGCATTGTTGCCGGCCGCGCATCCGCTGACGGCAAAGGAAAAGGTGACACTCGCCGACCTGGCGTCCGAGCCGTTTGTGCTGCTGGATGAGGGCGAACAGAGCCTAGTGCTCGATGCGTTTGCGGCGCATGGGCTGTCGCCGCACGTGACGAGCGAGGTCACTGACGACTACACCATCATGGCGATGGTGGAGGAGGGCCTAGGCGTGAGCATGCTCTACCGTCGTACTGTGGAGGGCATGCGGGCCGATATTCGCGTACGTCCCATCGTGCACGCCCCCTCACGCGACGTAGTGGCAGCTTGGCGCAGCTGGGACACCATGCCTATCGCCACGAGGCGCTTTATCGACTATATGAGCTCACATATTGTCAATTAATGGCTGGCGTGGCGTTGAGTGCGCTGTTTAGCGGGCTGTCGCTTTGGCTTGGGTGGCGCGATAGGTGCGTGCCGGGTGGCAGAGTAGTACCGCCACGACCATAAAGAACGCCGTGGTGCCCAGGCTGATGGGGTAGATCATCATGATGTTCGCAAAGGTGCGGAAGTGCGGGAACACGCAGAACACCCAATAGAAACGGATGCCGCAGACGCAGATCATGGTGATGAGGGCGGGCGTGAGCGAGATGCCAAAGCCGCGCAGGTAGCCGGACATGTTTTCGTAGAACATGCTAAAGGCGTACGCCGGGAAGATCGAGCACACGCGGATATAGCCGATCGAGACGATGTTGGGATCACTGTTGAACAGCGACAAGATCTCGCGTCCCAGGCCGACAATAACGATGATCGTGCTGAGTGCAACGATACCGCCTTCGACCAGGCAGACCTTAAGCGTTTTGGTGCAGCGATCGATCTGGCGGGCACCGTGGTTTTGTCCCACAAAGGTGGTGCACGCCTGGCTAAAGCTGTTGAGCAGGTTGTAGCACACGTACTCCAGACTCATGGCGGCGCTCGATGCGGCCATGACTTCGGTGCCAAGGCTGTTGATGGCAGACTGGATGATGATGTTGGCGACGGCAAAGACAGCGCTTTGGATGCCGGCGGGCAGGCCAATCTTGACGATGCGCTTGAGGGCGACGGGGTCGATAGCCAGGTCGCGTGGGGTGACGCGGACGACGGAGTCGGTCTTGAGTAGGCGGATAAAGAGCGTAGCGGCGCTGACGGTGTAAGCGATGGCGGTGGCGATGGCGACGCCCGCGACGCCCCAGTGGAGTACAGGGACAAAGATGAGGTCCAGGCCAATGTTGAGGACGGTGGACACGGCAAGCGCCTGCAGCGGCATGCGGGTGATGCCGACGGAGCGGAAGATCGCGGCCTCAAAGTTGTAGAGCAAAATCGAGGGCATGCTCAGCAAAAAGACGCGTAGATAGAGTGAGGCGAGCGGCATGGTCTCGGCGGGAACGTTGAGCGCGGCGAGCATGGGCTCGGCAAAGATCTCGCCCAGAGCGATGACGACAAAGCCCACGAGTGCCATTAAAATCGAGGTATGGACGGCGCGTTTGACCATGTTCTGATCGTTGCGGCCGATAGCGTTGGCGATGACCACGTTGGAGCCAAGCGACATGCCAATAAACAGGTTGAGCATAAGACTGGTAAGCGGAACATTGGAGCCGACCGCCGCCATGGCGAGGGTTCCCTGGTCGCCCGAGAAGTTACCGATAATGACCGTGGCGATGAGGTTCGACAGCTGCTCCAAGATGCTCGTGGCGGCCACGGGGAAGGCGAACAGGGGAATATTGCGCCACAGCGAGCCGGTGGTCATGTCAATGTGCTTAGATACGGTGTCAGCCATACGCTCTCAATCTCTAATATGCTTTTTCGTGCTTATTTGCGCAGATGATGATACTCCTAATGCAACCAGTCGGCACTTAGGGACGTTCCTTTTCTGTCGGCAGCTGGGGACACTCCTTATCTCTTCTAACTAGTCATTCAAGAACGTCCCCAATGACTAGGTGGGGAAGGCGTGCGACAATGGTGTGCGTTGTGTTGTTCGCGCTAAGGAGTTGCCATGTTGTTGTGTCCCGTTTGCCATGAGCCGTTGGTGGACAATGAACGCGGTGCTGCATGCGCGAGCGGACACCGGTTTGACCGTGCGCGCGAGGGCTATCTATATCTGCTGCGCTCGTCCAAGAGCGGCGACTCCATGGGCGATCCCAAGTCGCAGGCACGTAGCCGTCGTGACTTTCTGAACCGCGGATACTACGCACCGTTGCGCGATGCGATGGCCGAGCTGGTGCGCAAGCAGGTGTCTGGGCGTGCTGCGTCTACGAGCGGCCCCATGACGCTGCTCGATATTTGCTGCGGCGAGGGCTATTACACGAGTGCCATGGGCGCGGTGCCGGGCGTGGGCGCTTACGGGTTCGACTTGGGCAAAGAGATGGTGCGCCTGGCCGCCAAGCGCGGCGATGCGACCTATTTCGTGGCCAACATGAAGGACATCCCCGTGGCGGACGGCGCCTTCGATATGGTGACCGAGCTCTTCGCTCCCTTTAACGAGCGTGAGTTTGCCCGCGTGCTGGCGCCAGAGGGCTCACTCTATACCGTGGTGCCGGGTGCCCGTCATTTGTTTGGGCTCAAGGAGGTGCTCTACGACACGCCATATCTTAATGACGAGAAGCTGCCGCAGACCACCGAGCTCGAGTTGGTCGGAACGCAGCGGGTGTCTGCGAATATTACGCTTCAGACCCAGGCGGACATCGAGGCGGTGTTCCAGATGACGCCGTACTACTACCGCACGCGCCCC
Organism: Collinsella sp.; assembly: GCA_046883645.1. Classification (GTDB taxonomy): domain Bacteria; phylum Actinomycetota; class Coriobacteriia; order Coriobacteriales; family Coriobacteriaceae; genus Collinsella. The sequence goes on from JBKTBE010000007.1 coordinate 12,855, forward strand.
GCCGACAAAGAGCGCCTGGCAAACCTCGATACCCTTCAGACTGACATCGACTTCATCATCGCCGAGTACCGCCACAGCTAACAACCTGCCAAAAAGGGACAGGTTTATTTTGGTAGGTTTTATCTGGGCAAACGTAAAGGGCCGACCGCGGAGATGCGCGATCGGCCCTTTTTAGCTGCTTGATAGCAGGGGCTATGGGAGACAGGTGCCTACAGGCGGTCCTTGTTCTCGGCCTTAACGGCGTGTGCCTGCTGAACAAAGAACAGGTCGTACACCACGATGACAAAGGCGCCAAAGTTGATGGCGTCGCCGCCAAACGCGGGAAGCGTGAGCACCGCTTGGGCAAGCGTGGCGACCGCGGCAACAATACCGAGCTTAAACGCGCCGTCCACCTGCGAAGGCTTGTTGGCGCCCTTGATACCGGCGACGCCTGCGGCAAGGTCGACGAGACCCTTGGCGATAAGCACGACCGCTGCGAGCGTGGCGTACGAACCGTACGTGGAATCGAGACCGCCCGTGGCGATACCGACGCCGGCGGTGACGAGGCTGGCGATGCCCAAAACAAAGTAGATGAGAGCAAGGATTTTGAGAGTCTTGCGAGTGAAGCTCATGGCTGGTCCTTTCGATACGAGTACGCCAACTTGGCGCACCCAATGTACTGCACATATGGTGAAGCACATTGTAGTTCAACGCAGCGATGCATGCGCCTGAAAGCGCTTTGAGCCCGCGCGGCCCAACCCAACCTTTCAAAAGGGAAAGCTGGACGTAAGCCAAATCGATGGCAGCTCATGTGCGGCGCTGAGATGATGAGGCCGTAACAAGGAGTTGGTCTCAAGGAGGAGCCATGATGTACGGAGCAGGGCAAGTGCGTGAGCCGCGGTCGTTGGGAAGGCGCATGGGTGATTCTGTGATCGCTGCCGTGTGCACGGGATTGATGGCGGTGCTTTGCATTGGGATGCTGTGGGCCATGTCGCATGTGGGACAATAGCGGACGGTTGGGTGCCGGCATAAACGGCGCTCACGTATTCGTTTTGCTTGTTAAGGAGTACCCATGGGCGTCGTCGATCCCTTTTCTGTTGCTCGGGCCGCGGGGCTTGAGCTGACCGGGAAGCCCGAGGGCCTCACGCTCACCGACGGCACGATGGAGCTGCGCGCCGATTTTGACCGCATGCTGCCGCGGCTCAAGCAGGGCCGTCTGCGGCAAGAGCTGCTGGTAAAGGCTGCGCGCGCAAAAGGCATCGAGAGCCCATGGGCGATTGACGCCACGGCAGGCTTTGGCGAGGATTCGCTGCTGCTGGCGACCGCGGGCTTTACCGTCGATCTGTATGAACAGGATTGCGTGATTGCGGCGCTCCTCAAGGATGCCTTGGATCGTGCGGCAGATGATCCGGCGCTTGCGACAGCCGTGGCACGCATGCGCTTACATGCCGGCGAGGACAGCATTGCCGGTCTTCGCCATACAGCTGAGCTGATCGAGCAGGGCGAGCTCGCCGCTCCCGACGTGGTGTATCTGGACCCCATGTTTCCCGAGCGCACCAAGAGCGCGGCGGTTAAAAAGAAGTTCCAACTTTTGCATCATCTGGAACAGCCGTGTGCCGATGAGGAGACGTTGGTCGAAGCTGCGCTTGCGGTGCACCCGCGCAAGGTCGTTATCAAGCGACCGGTGAAGGGGCCACTGCTTGCCGGCGTTAAGCCGAGCTATCAACTTGCGGGCAAGGCCGTTCGTTACGATGTTTTGGTGCCGCCGCGCCCGTAGCTTGCGTGCGATGGCTGGCGCTCCGTCAATGCCGTGCCGATGCGGCGCCTATTTCCAAGGGTGCGACGTCAGGTGCCATCCACCGCAGTATTCGCATTTGTAGCAGGCCAAACCGCGCCGCCCGCGGTTTTCGCAGTCGGCCATAACGGCCTCGGCCTCGGCGCGCGTGTCGTAACGGTTTTTGCGCTCGCACGACTTGTAGCGCCAGGCCTCATCGCGCTCGGCGTCCAGGGCGTCGCGGCGCTCGTCCTCGCGTGCAAACAGGTCGCTCATATCGCCGCCGGTGGCAGTGCTCAAAAACTCGCTTTTTGCTTTTGACCAGGCGGCTCGCTTTTTGCTCCCCATCTGCATCGCGCCCCTCTCCAAACGTTGGTATCATTGCTCAATCAAAGTGATACCAATAAACGTGAGGTCGCCGCGTGATGATCAGAAAAACCCTCGATACCGACATTCCCGCTGTCATGGCTATCTATGACGCGGCCCGCGCCTTTATGCGCGCGCATGGCAACGCCACACAGTGGCCCGAGGGCACGCCTTCTGCCGAGCAACTGGCTGCCGATATCGCCGCCGGTGGCAGCTATGTGTGCGAAGTCGATGGCCGCGTGGTGGCGACGTTTGCCTTTTTGCCGGGCCCGGACGAGTGCTATGACGTAATTGAGGATGGTCAATGGCGCAGCGACACTCCGTACGCCGTGCTGCACCGTGTGGCGTCCGATGGCACCGTGCACGGTATCGCGGCTGCGATGTTTGCCTTTGCCAAGGAGCGTGCCGATCACCTGCGCATCGACACGCATCAGGACAACCTGCCCATGCAGGGAGCCATCGCCAAGGCCGGGTTTAAGCGCGCCGGTATCGTATATGTGTCGGACGGTACGCCGCGCGTCGCGTTTGATTGGCTGCGCGAGGCATAAAGGCCGAGTCACATACCAGCGTTTCACCGAAATGAAAATGGCCCCGAGTGGGGCCATTTTTGGTAAAACGCGTTGTTGTGGGGCTCGCGTTGCTACCGTCCCAGATGACCCCGGGCAGACAAAAAAGGGAGGTGCCGGCTTTCGCAAGGCGCGAACCTACGAAAATCACCGCGCGGCAACGCGGAGCGATGAGCTCGGTCGGGGGATAGGGCCCGCTTCGCCCGCCGGCTCGTAAATTGTATCATCCAGTGTGGAACGAGGACGCCCGTTGCCGCGTGCGATGGGCTTGTAGCTTGTAATAAGAGGAGAGCCATGTCGAAGCAGGCAGTCGTTGGAATCTTGGCGCATGTCGATGCCGGCAAGACCACGTTGGCCGAGGCCATGTTGTTCAACGCGGGTCGCATTCGCAAGCGCGGCCGCGTGGACGATGGCGATTCGCATCTGGACACTAACGCGATCGAGCGCGAGCGCGGCATTACGATCTTCTCGTCGCAGGCCGTGCTCGACCACGGCGATACCCACGTCATGCTTGTGGATGCGCCCGGCCACGTCGATTTTTCGGCCGAGGCGGAGCGCACGCTGCGCGCGCTCGACTATGCGATTTTGGTTGTGGGTGCCAACGACGGCGTGCAGGGGCACACCGAAACCCTGTGGCGCCTGCTTGCGCGCTATGACATTCCGACGTTCATCTTTATCAACAAAATCGATTTGGAGAATCCCGGCCGCGATGTTTTGCTGGCACAGCTCGGGCAACGTCTTTCCGAGGGCTGCCTGGATGCCAGCGAACTGTTGGTGGGTGGTGCCGTTCAGGAGGACGCTGCTGCGTTGGACGAGGCGGCGCTCGAGGAGTTTCTCGACGCAGGGGAGCTTTCGACTGCCACGCTTTCGCGGCTGGTCGCAGAGCGAAAGTTGTTTCCCTGCTTTGCGGGCTCGGCGCTCAAGGACCAGGGTGTGGCAGAGCTACTCGACGGCATATGCGCTTTGATGCGCGAGCGAATATGGCCCCAGGAGTTCGCCGCGCGAGTCTACCGCGTGAGTCGTGGAGACCGTGGCGAGCGTCTTGCCTGGGTCAAGGTGACGGGCGGTGTACTGCGTGCAAAGCAAGTTGTCGAGGGATGCTCTGGCGCCTCCACTTGGGAGCAAAAGATCGACCAGGTGCGCATCTATAACGGCGAGAAGTATGAGCTTGCCCAAGAAGTTGCTGCTGGCGGTATTTGTGCCGTGACGGGCCTTGCGCACGTTCGCCCAGGGGATGCCTTGGGCGCGGAGCCCGTGGGCGATGCGCCTGTCATCGCTCCGGTCCTCACCTATACGGTGCTTCCGGGCGAACACGATGTCCACGCGGTGTTCAAAGCACTGACAGAGTTGGCGGACGAAGATCCCATGCTCGGCGTAAGCTGGAACACTCATCTTGAGCAGATTCATTTGCAGCTGATGGGCGCCGTGCAACTCGAGGTCGTGCAGCGGGTGTTGGCCGATCGCTTTGGCCTTTCGGTTGCGTTTGAGTCTGGCGGCATTCTCTATAAGGAGACTATTTCGCAGCCGGTCGAGGGCGTGGGCCACTTTGAGCCGCTGCGCCACTATGCCGAGGTACATCTGCGCCTGGAGCCGTTGCCAGCGGGTTCGGGCGTGCAGTTTGGCACCGTGACCTCGACCGACGAACTCGATCTTAACTGGCAGCGTTTGGCACTCACCAACGCCATGGAGCGCGATCACCTGGGCGCGCTGACCGGCTCGCCCATCACCGATGTGTGCATTACGCTCACGGGCGGCCGTGCGCATGCCAAACACACCGAGGGCGGCGATTTTCGCCAGGCCACGTACCGCGCGATTCGCCAGGGGCTCATGCAGGCGCGTGAGGCTGGCGCGGCGGTACTGTTGGAGCCGTGGTATCGCTTTGAGCTCGAGGTGCCGGGGGAGTGCGTGGGCCGGGCGCTCTCGGATGCCACGCGTATGGGTGCCGAGTACGAGCCGCCGACGATAACAGGCGACCGGGCGAAGCTTGCGGGTCGCGTGCCGGCATCCGAAGTGCAGGATTATGCGCTGGAGGTGGCTGCCTACACGAGCGGTCGCGGTCATCTGTACCTGGAGTTCGCCGGCTATGCGGCTTGCCATGATGCCGAGCGCGTCATCGAGACGGCCGCCTATGAGCCCGAGGCCGATCTGCCCAACACGCCCGATTCGGTCTTTTGCTCCCACGGCGCCGGTTACACGGTCAAATGGTACGACGTCCCCGAGGCAGCCCACGTAAAGGTCGATCCCTCCACCTTCCGCCCCTGGCGAGCAGCAGACGCCGAGTTTTTCGGCCACATGTGACAGAGGGGCAGCCCCTTTGGCAGATTCAGTTGGTATAACTCGGTATAAGTTGGTATAACTATTACCAGGGTTTGCCAATCCGAGGAGGCCGACATGAATCCAAATCCCTTTAAGCCAACGGCAGGCAAGCGGCCTCCGATGCTCATTGGTCGCGAGTCGGTCATCGAAGATTTCGAGGAAGGGCTCGATAACGGCGCCGGAGCGCCGGGCAGGCTCATGCTCATTACGGGAAACCGCGGCTGCGGCAAGACAGTTCTCCTGCGGGAGCTGCAACGTCTGGCCAGCGAGCGCGGATGGGCGGTTGTCTCCGATTCCGCTTCGCTTGGCTTATGCGACCGCTTGGCCGACGCGCTTCGCTCGAATAAACCCGTTGTGACGTCAATGGAGTTCGGTCCTTCGTTTGGCCGGATGTCGGTCGAGGCGGCGCGAGCAAAGGGCGAGACGTTGCGAGGGCTGGTCAACGAGCGCCTTAAGAAGCTCGGTCCAGGCAAGGGCATACTGTTTGCGATTGACGAGGCGCAATCGGCGTCTATCGAGGAACTGGCGGCTCTTGCCGTTCTCTATCAGCAGGTGCTCGGAGACCAGGATGCCACGGGATTACCCGATAGCGACCAGCGCGGTCTTGCGCTGGTTTTTGCCGGCTTGCCCAGTATGGTTGACGATCTGCTCGAAGAGCCGAGCGTGACGTTTTTGCGCCGCGCCCAGCAGCGTACGCTGGGGGCGATATCTTTGCCCAAGGTGCGCGATTCATATATCCAGACGGTCAAAGACGCTGGTCTTTACGTTGACGCGGAGACGGCGGACCTTGCGGCACACAAGAGCATGGGGCATCCCTATATGGTTCAGCTGGTGGGCTATTACATGTGGCGGTCTGCTGTTCGACGCGGCTCGCAGGTCATCGAAAGGCGCGATGTCGAGGATGGCCATGCGGATGCCGTCTCCGAGTTCTACGAAGCGGTTGACGCGCCCCTGTATTACGGGCTGCGCAGTCCACAGCGCCTTTTTATCGAGGCTATGGCGGTTGACGAGAACAAACCGACGCGCATGGCGGATATCATTGAGCGTTGTGATCGTACCCAGAGCTGGGCGAGTAAATATCGCGCAAGCCTGATTCGCGAGCGCGTCATCGAGGCTGCCGGATACGGCCTCGTCCGATTTACCGTGCCCATGCTGGGCGCGTACGTTCGCGATCGAGTTTTATGGCATGAGTAGGGTGATAAAGGTGACGGAACAGAAGATGAGCCCGCAGGCTATCGAGGTGCGTGGCGCGCGCGTCCATAACCTTAAGGACATCGATATCGATATTCCGCTGGGAAAGCTTGTGGGCATTGCCGGCGTGTCGGGTTCGGGCAAGAGTTCGCTGGCGCTGGGGGTTCTTTATGCCGAGGGCTCGCGCCGTTACCTGGAGGCGCTCAGCACCTATACCCGCCGTCGCCTGACGCAGGCCGAGCACGCTCAGGTGGATGAGGTATTGCACGTGCCGGCGGCACTCGCATTGCATCAGCGCCCCAGCGTGCCGGGCGTGCGGTCCACTTTTGGCACCATGACTGAACTCAACAATAGCCTGCGTCTGCTCTTTAGCCGTTGCGCCCATCATGTGTGCCCGCATTGCGGGGCGCGTGTGGAGCCGAGCCTTAACGTTGCCGCAGGCCTGTCGCTCGCGTGCCCTGCATGCGGTCGTGAGTTCTACGCGCCGAGCGCCGAGGACCTTGCGTTTAACAGCGGCGGTGCGTGTCCCACCTGCGGCGGCACCGGTGTCATGCGCGAGGTGGACGAGGCGAGCTTGGTACCCGACGAGTCAAAGACTATCAACGAGGGCGCGGTGCTTCCTTGGGGCACGCTCATGTGGGATCTGATGAAGCAGGTGGCCGGCGAGATGGGCGTGCGCACCGACGTGCCGTTTAACCAGCTCACGCCTCAAGAGCGCGACATCGTGTTTCATGGTCCGGCGGTTAAGAAGCACATCCTCTACGTGCCCAAAAACGGCGAGGGCGCTACGCCACTCGACTTTACCTATTACAACGCCGTCTATACCGTCGAGAATGCGCTCGCCAAGGTTAAGGACGATAAGGGTTTAAAACGCGTTGCGCGCTTTTTGCGCGAGGGGCCATGCCGCGATTGCGGCGGCACGCGTCTCTCCGAGGTTGCGCGCCTGCCTCAGGTGCGCGGTATCAATTTGGCGCAGGCCGCGGCCATGACGCTAGGCGAGGCGATTGAGTGGGTGCGCGGGGTGCCTGCATCCTTGCCGACTGAGATGCAGCCCATGGCAGCGGATATCTGCGATTCGTTTTTGAGTGCGGCCCGTCGCCTGGTCGACCTGGGTCTCGATTACCTTTCACTCGACCGCGCCGGTGCTACGCTCTCCACGGGCGAGCGTCAGCGCGTCCAGCTCGCCCGTGTGGTGCGCAACCGATCGACGGGCGTGCTCTATGTACTGGACGAGCCTTCGATCGGCTTGCACCCTGCCAATGTCGACGGCTTGGTGGGCGTAATGCGCGATCTGGTGGGTGATGGCAACACCGTGGTTGTTGTCGACCACGATACGCGCGTACTGGCGGAAGCCGACTACCTGGTCGAGATGGGCCCCGTCGCCGGAGCAGGCGGCGGCAATGTGATTGCTGCAGGCACGGTAGACGAGGTCGAGCAATCGCGGGGCGGCCGCATCGCTCCGTTTTTGCGCGCAGAGCCCAAGCGCTTGCGTCCGCAGGTGACTGACGACGACATGTTCGACCAGGGACATATCCGCATGGCAACCGATACCATCCACACCGTCAAGCCGCTCGAAGTCGATATCCCGCGCGGTCACCTTGTCGCGGTGACGGGCGTTTCGGGTTCGGGCAAGACGACATTGGTGCTCGAGACGCTCATTCCGGCACTCAAGGCGCAGGCAGCCGGCGAGCGCCTGCCAAGACACGTGCGTTGGGTCGATGCCGAGGGCATTGCCCGCGCAAATCTGATTGACGCTACGCCCATCGGCGCCAATGTTCGCTCGACGGTGGCAACTTATGCCGACATCCATGATGAGCTGCGCCGCGCCTTCGCCCGTACGCCCGAGGCCAAGGCAGCTGGCTACAAAGCGGGCGCATTTAGCTACAACACTGGCGCTTTGCGCTGCCCTACGTGCGACGGCACGGGCTCGATATCGCTCGACGTGCAGTTTTTGCCCGATGTCGAGATCGTCTGCCCGGCATGCCGTGGTTCGCGCTACGCCGAGGCCGCCTCGCATATCCATCGCGAGGGCAAGGACGGCAGTCTGCTTACGTTGCCGCAGCTCATGGACATGAGTGTGGACGAGGCCCTCGACGCCACGGTGGGACTCAAGAAGGTTCAGACGCGCTTACAGACCTTGCACGACCTGGGCCTGGGTTATCTCACGCTCGGTGAGCCCACGCCGGCGCTCTCGGGCGGCGAGGCACAACGCCTTAAGCTCGCGAGCGAGATGGGCCGCGTGCAGGACGATGCCGTATTTGTGTTCGACGAGCCCACGATCGGCCTGCATCCGCTCGATGTCCAAGTGTTGCTGAGTGTGTTCGACGGCCTCGTTGCCAAGGGCGCCACTGTTATCGTGATCGAACACGATCTCGACCTTATCCGTAACGCCGATTACGTGATCGACATGGGCCCGGGCGGTGGCGACGCGGGCGGGCAAATCGTCTGCGCCGGCACTCCGGGCGACATCGCAGCTTGCTCCGCAAGCATCACCGGCCGCTATCTATAGACAATGAGGCAAAGGGACAGTCCCTTTGCCTCATTGATGCCTATTTCACGCATTGAGCTGCGAGATAGTCGCGGAAGAATGGCAATTCAAATGCGACGAGTCCTCGTCCTCGCTCCCCGATGATGCCGGCGTCTATCATGCGGCGTCGGTAGCGGGAGACCTGCTGCGGCGAACGCTTAAGGCGCTCGACAAGGTCAGCGGTGGTGGACTCTTCCTCGTCATCGAGCATGGCGATGAGGAATCGCTTGTCCTCTGCAGTGAGTTCCCGATAGGTTGCCGCGAGGATTCGGTCGTCCATCTCGTCGCGCGCGATTTTGATTCCCAGGTCAAAGTCGCGTGACGAGATTTCCTTCGAATCGCTTGTGAGATCCCAGGCACGGTAACCTACGAGTTGCAATAGGAAGGGAAATCCAGAGATCGAGCGAACGGCTCTATCGATTCCCTCAGCATCTGCCAGGCGATCGTTTTCCTGGATTGTGCGAATCAAGGCCTCGCGTACGTCATAGTCGGCAATGCGACCCAGATGATATTGTTGGGCGCGGCGAAGGAACGAGACCGTCTTGTGGTTCAGCAACGTAGAGACGTTGTTGGGAAGTCCCGCCATAAGCAAGGCGACGCGTTTCCCATCGGTCACAAAGTGCTGATACGTGGCTGCGAGTTGGATCATCTCGTCGAGTGTCGGGTCCACCTCGTCAACCGTGACGAGCAGACCGGTGCCCGCCTCGTTGAGCTGGTCGATGATGTCGCTCATGCGATAACGCCAGGTTGAAGCATCGTGAACGCGATTGACCTCGACGCTGCTGAGCGGTGCAATTCCGAGACCGGTGACTTCGAAGTTCTTAGACGGGTCGATAAGATGGCCGGCAGCACGTTTCGCCCCGAACTCGATTTCCTCAAGCATTCCCGGGAGCGCGGTCGTCTTTACGGCTATCCAGCCGTGGGATTCCGCCCTTGTCGCGAGCGACGACATGAGAGCGGTTTTACCGGTTCCACGTGCGCCTGAGAAGATCGAGGTCAATTCTGGGCGCCTGCACTGACTCAAGAAGGCACGGTCCAAATCCCGAATAATCTGTTGTCTGCCAGCGAGATGGGCAGGAACCTCACCAAAACTGGGGGTAAACGGGTTCTCGAGATATTCCACAAGGCTCTCCTTTCACACCGCCGTTTAACTTCATTTTACTTTAGTTAATTCTGATTAAAAGTGAGGCTCTTTATCTAGAGCATCAATTGGGCGTGTGTGCCATCGGCGTGGCGCCTGAATGTGACAAAGGGGCAGTTCCTTTGTCACATTCCCGGAAAGCCTGTTTGGCGTAGGGCCTCGTAGAGGACGATGGCGGCGCTGTTGGAGAGGTTGAGTGCGCTGATGCGGTAGTCGTCCGGATTGACGAAGTTGCCGCAGATATCCTGCCGAAGGATGGCCTCATGGCCGTCCTCGATATGCCCCAGCGATTCCTCGTGGGCTTCCCAGGCCTCGGCGTTATCGAGTGAATCGCAATCGCGCAGCATCGGGATGCGCTCGCAACGCTCGGACGCCGCGGCAAGCAGTGGCTCGGGAATGCCCGAGCTCTCGCTACCAAAGACCAAGTAGTCTCCATCGCGGTAGGTACTCTGCGCATAGGTGCGGCGTGCCTTTTTGGTCAGCAGATGCAGGCTACCATCGGCAGGGGAGAGGTCGTTGCGCGCAAGAAAATCCTCCCAGCCGGCATAGGTCGTCACGTCCAAGTTTTGCCAGTAGCCCAGGCCGGCGCGGCGCACTGTCTTGTCGTCGAGCGAAAAGCCCAGGGGCTCCACCAGATGCAGGCGGGCACCGGTAACCACGCAGGTGCGGCCGATATTGCCCGTATTGGCCGGAATCTCGGGCGCGTACAGCACGATGTTGAACATGAATCTCCTTGGCTCAGAACGAAAAACCACCACGAAGGGCAACTTCGTGGTGGTTTGGCGGTTACGTAGGCGGAAAAATGCCCGCTTGGATAAACCTAGGCGCGGTGCCAGTCGGTCAGACAGGCATCAAGGGAGGCGATGAGTGCATCCTTGTCCATGTGACGGCCGATGATGCACAGGCTCGTCATGCGGTCGCCCGTCTCGTCGTCCCAAATCTGCATGATCTCGGGGTTCTCGTCGATAATCTTCTGCTTCTCGCCTTCGGGCGCCGAATCGACAAACAGGCCGTTCTCCATCAAGCGCATCTGGTGTCCGGCCTGCTCGAACATGTAGCACATGTCCGGATCGCCGGTCTGCCACAGCGGACCCTTGACGCGAATGACTTCGTCGGGCCACTCCTGCTCAACAAAATTGGTGAACTTCTGCAGGTCAAACGGCTTGCGGCGCGAGTACACAAAAGTCTCGATGTCGTACTCGAGCACCTCGGGGTCGTCGTGCTCCTCAGGATGCTCCATGGCCTCGATCCAGGCGGCGGAGTTGTAGGCGCGCATAAAGTCGAAGCGGTCGGTATCGAGCAACTCCTCCATGGGGACCTCACCGTTCTGAGCCTCGACAATCACGGCGTCCTTCTGCAGGCTGCGCACGATGGCCTTGAGCTCGGCGATCTGCTCAGGGCTCACGGTATCGGTCTTGTTGAGAATCAGCGTGGAGCAAAACTCGATCTGCTGGATGAGCAGGCTCTCGATGTCGTCCTCGTCGATATCCTCAGCCAGCAGGTCGCGACCGCCGTTGAACTCGTCGTACATGCGGGCGCAGTCGACCACGGCCACGATGTTGTCGAGCGCGAGCTTGGGCTCGCCGCCCACCTTGGCCTCGTCGCAGAAGCTCGAGATGGTGTAGGCGATGGGGATGGGCTCGCAAATGCCCGAGGCCTCGATGATGATGTAATCGAAGTCGCCCGAATCGGCGATGCCCTGCAGCTGGTTGGCAAGGTCGTCCGAAAGCGTGCAGCAGATGCAGCCGTTGGTGAGCGGGATGAGGTCGTCGGTCTCGGAAAGGCCGCCGTCGGCGATAAGGCTGGCGTCGACGTTGATCTCGCCGATATCGTTGACGATCACGGCGGCGCGGATGCCGCCGTCGTTAGCGAGGATGTGGTTGAGCAGCGTGGTCTTGCCGGCACCGAGGTATCCGGTAAGCATGATGATCTTCACGGGTTTGTTGGGCATGTGCCCTCCTTTGTTAGACTTGGCTTACAGTTGAATCTTATGCCAAACGCCTGCTCTTATACCCACGCGCCGGCAAATAACACAGGCTACTCCCAGGCTCCCCACACGTCGGGGCAATAGCCGACGGTGGCCTTTTTGCCGTTGCGCACGATGGGCTCGGCCAAGACCTGCTGGTTCTCGAGCAGCTTGTCGAAGCGCTGACTGGGGGTGAGGTGCTGAATGAGCGCGAGCGTCTCCTCGTCCTTGGCTTTGGGGTTGAGCAGCTTGTCGATGCCGCCGACCGCCTGCATCACGCTCGTGAGCTCGCCTTTGCTCATCTCCTTTTCCTTAAGGTCGATAAACTGCACCTTAATGCGGCGCTCCTTAAAATAACGCTGGGCCTTCTTGGTATCGAAGGACTTTTTGGTGCCAAAAATCTGGATATTCATGCTCCGCCGTTCTACCTGATGAAGTTGGTCGTTGCGCGATCTGCCTCGGGTGCGTTGATACCGGCGGCCTGTCCTGCCTCGATGCAGCGCAGGAGCCAGGCCATGTTTTTGCCGATGTTTCGCATGGTGGCAAGGCCCTCGGCATCCCCATCGGCGTCGCCGGGCACGCGGCCAAACACGTTGTTCCAGTAGGTGGAGGCAACCACGGGCATTTGCTTAATGGTGAAGTACTTGTTGAGCACATCGAAGGTGGTCGACGTGCCGCCGCGACGGGCGACGGCGACTGCGGCGCCGGGTTTGTGCTCAAAGGCATGCCCGCCTGCATAGAAGGCGCGATCGAGGGCCGAAAGGATGCGGCCGCTGGGGTGCGCGTAGTAGACAGGCGAGCCAAAGACAAAACCGTCGGCCTGCTCGGCGGCAGCGATGAGCTCGTTCACCACGTCGTCGTCAAAGGTACAGCGACCGCCAAGTTTGCCGCACTGACCGCAGCCGATGCAGTCGCGAATGGGCTTGGCGCCCAGCTGAAACACCTCGGTATCAATGCCTTCGGTATTGAGCTGCTCGGCGACCTCGGCGAGTGCGCGGGCGGTGTTGCCGTTTGCCTTGGGACTGCCATTGACCAAAAGAACCTTCATCACAAACTCCCTCTGCTGTCGATGACTTATGCAGAGGATTATCGCACGATGGGGGAGGCGGTGCGGGCGCGGTGCTAGTCCAGTTTGGTACCTGGCACCTGCACGGCTTTCCCGAGCAACGCTTTGAGCTCGTTCAAAATGGAAACGGGCTGACGGTCGACGCCGTCCAGATGGAGCGTGGCCACGCGAATGGGTGGCTGATATTCAAATGGGCCAAAGAGCACGGGCGAACCCAGGAACCGCTCGATTTCCTCTGCAATCGCATCGGTTTCTTCGGGATCAAAGTCGTCGAAAAGAGCCACGAACATCGGCCCCGTCGAGCGGAACATACGACCCTTACCGCGCGAGCATTCCACCAGACAGGCGGCACATTCTGCCAAAACGCGGTCGCCCGCATCAAAGCCAAAGCGGGCATTGACCTGAGCGATATCGTCGATTTTGATGGCGATCAAACCAGCCTTGCGCGCCACGCGACGCATTTCGCCAATGGCGTTGACCAGGGCGTGAATATCGCCCAAGCCGGTCACGGAATCGGTCGTATCTGCCAAGCTTCGGTTGATGATAATGCCCACATACATGCCGGGCTCGGTATCGGTGCCGTCCAAGCGGTAGCCCGTGCAGTCGCAAAGCACGTATTTTCCGGTGGCATCCATTACGCGATACTGCATGTAGTGGAAGTGCCATGTGCCGTTTATCACCATGTCGAGCTCGGCACGTACGTTGTCGCGGTCCTCGGGATGAACGCGGGCGAGCCACATGTCGAGTGAGTTAAAAGGGTGCTGGGAGGGCAGGTCAAAATCGCGCACGGCGTTAACCGACCATTGCGATTCTCCCGTATCGAGATTGAGGATAAACGGATAGCGCGTCTCGGAGCTCATGGAGATCGCTTGGAACACCCGGTCGTTGCAGGGAAGCTGATCGACGATTGGGCGTTGCGGCGCGTCATCGTCTTTCGGTTGCTGCACACGATGCATAAGCTTATAGCGATACATTTTGCGATCGGCATCCATCGTCATCTGGCGACGCGTGTCGCCAGCAAGTGGATCGACGCGCGAGCAGCCAAAGCTAAAGCTGCCGATCATGGGCGCCTTGCCACCTGAGCTCGCCTCGATCAGCCCGGCACGTACCTGCTCCAAGCGCTGCTCGAGTTCGGTCTCGTTTGCGGAGAGCGAGATGAGCACAAACTCGTCTCCACCGATACGGAACAGCATCTCATCGTGCTCCATGGTTTCGGAGAGCGTGCGGCAGATGCCCAGAATATAGCGATTGCCTTCGGCGTGGCCAAACCTATCATTGCAATGCTTGAGATGGTCGATGTCAATATAGGCGCAGGTGAAGGGATCGCCTTTGCGCCAGAGTTGCTCGACGTGACGGTCGAATCCGTTGCGGTTGCCCAAGTTGGTGAGCGGATCGATATAGGCGTTGCGCTCAAGCAGCTGGCGCTCTTGTTGCAGGATGGCATGCGTCTTTTGCAGTTGCTCACCAACGGCGCGTAGCTCAGCAGGCAGCGCGGCAACATCGAGTTCGGCGGTCGAGACGCCGTTCGCAAGTCGCTGAAGATAGGCAATAATCGATTGCTCGCCCAGGCGATATGACTCGTTCATGATGGATAACCTCCTTGGGCGGAACAACGGTTTATATCATATCCCCAATTTGGTTTGAAGTGGGGATATAAGTTAGCCAATGGGGACAAATGCCCCCTTCGGCGGCGGCGTTTTGCGCGCGAGCGTATCAGTTGTTATTGCCGCCATCGAGCAATGCCTCAAAATTCTTCGCCGGCATGGGGCGGTAGTAGAGGAAGCCCTGAGCGTAGCGGGCGCCCATTTGTCGTAGCATGTTCGCCTGCTCATTTGTCTCGACGCCTTCAACCACGACGGGCAGATGGAGCGACTGTGCCATTTCGAGCATCGATGAAATGATTTGCGTGCTGCGGCCTTGATCGCCGTCGACGGGCGCAATCTGCCAAATGTGCTTGTCGAGCGTCACCATAAAGCCGCTTTCCTCGAGTGCGGGGATATGGGTGCACATGCTGTGGACGGCTATTATTCGACAGGCGGTAGCGCGACGATGCGATGTTCGATGAAAATGCGACTGAGACGATATATGTTGACGGGTATACTTGTCCCGGTTTAAAACGCAGGAACGGAGATGGTCGCATGGCACAGCCGGATACGACGCACACGGTGGGGCTTGCGCTCGAGGGAGGCGGCTACCGCGGTATGTATACGGCGGGCGTGCTCGACGTTTGGATGGAGCACGGTTTGACCTGCGACCATATGGTGGGTGTCTCGGCGGGCGCGGCGTTTGGCTACAACTTTAAATCGCGCCAGATCGGCCGCGCCATTCGCTACAACAAGGCCTATTGTGCCGATAAGCGCTATGCGGGTGTGACCAGCTGGTTGCGAACCGGTGACATGTTCAATGCCGATTTTGCCTATCACGAGGTGCCCATCGAGCGCGATCCCATCGACCTGGAGACATATCGCGCCTGCCCTATGCGGTTTACGTGCGTGTGTACCGATATCGAGACGGGCAAGGCCGTCTACCACGACCTGCCCTATGGCGACGAGCGCGATATCGAGTGGATCCGGGCGTCGTCGGCGATTCCCGTGGCGACGCGTCCCGTTGCTATTGGCGGGCATAAGTATCTGGATGGTGGCGTGGCTGATTCCATTCCCAGCGCTTGGTTGTTTGCGCAGGGGTATGACCGCAATATCGTGGTACTCACGCAGCCGACGGGCTTTGTGAAGCAACCCAACAGCGTGATGCCCATGCTGCGGCGCGTGTTCCGTCACTACCCGGAGTTTGTTGTAGCGCTCGATCATCGGCATGAGGTCTACAATGCCACGCTCGATGACTTGGCGCGTCGTGAGGCTGCCGGCGAGGTCTTTGTGGTGCGGCCAAGCGAATCGGTGAAGGTGCCGTCG
This sequence comes from Collinsella sp., assembly GCA_046883645.1. Taxonomy (GTDB): domain Bacteria; phylum Actinomycetota; class Coriobacteriia; order Coriobacteriales; family Coriobacteriaceae; genus Collinsella. The sequence continues at coordinate 28,656 of JBKTBE010000007.1, forward strand.
CTGTGCCGCGAGCCGGATGAGCTCGAGCGTATCTACCAGGTCGGCCGCCACGATGCGGAGGCGACCTTGCCGGCGCTGGAAGCGTATCTGGCGGGGTAAGGGTCGCATGCGGAAAGCGCATCCCGGAATGGAGGTCCAAACTTGGATGCGCTTTCCATTGCTGAAGATATGAGGTCGCGAATAAGCTGCTCGGCCTATGCCTGCTGCCAGGTGTCAACAAGCTCCTTGGCCGCGGCGTAGGGGTCATCGGCGCTGCAGACGGCGCTCACCACAAAGAAGCCGTCGACGCCGGTGGCCTTGAGCTGCGGCAAGTCGGCTGTCTTGACGCCGCCGCCCACCACGATGGGCACGGGGCTTGCCGCGTGGAGTGCGGCTAGGTCCTCAAAGCTTTTGGTGATGATGGAGCCGTCGGCCGCGCGTCCGCAATCGCGCTTGGTCTCGGTCTCGTGGAGTGGGCCGATGCCCAGGTAGTCGACCAGACTCATGTCGGCGGTCTTGACGTACTCGAGCATCTCTTCGCAACGGGCCGAAAGGCCCACAATGGCATCGGGGCCCAGCAGCTTGCGGCAGACCTCGACGGGAATATCGCTCTGGCCCACGTGCACGCCGTCGACGGCAATACCCTGCTCGCGTGCGGCGAGTACGCAGTCAAGGCGGTCGTCGATCAGCAAGGCGACCTGACCGGCCTTGCCGGCCTGTGCGATTGCCTGCGCGGCATCGCCGGTCAGTGAAATGATCTCGCGGGCACTTGCCACCTTAGAGCGCACCTGGATGCAGGTAAAGCCGGCGTCGAGTGCCTGGGCCACCACATCGCCCACGGGGCGTCCCAGCGTGTTTTCGGGGCCGAGTACCAGATAAGCCGAGATATCAAGGTTGTCGCGGATGCTCATCGTGCTTCCTCCTGCTTTTTGATCTGTGCTTCCATGCGCTCGAGCTTGCCGGTCATGGTGTCGGTAAATCCGGGCCGAATATCGGCTTTGAGCACGACTTCGGTGCGGATGCCCTTGCTCGCCAACACAAAGGTTGCGTCGCGCACGACCTGCATGACCTCGTCCCAGTCGCCCTCGATCTCGGTGAACATCGAGGTGGTGCGGTTGGGAAGGCCGCTCTCGCGTATGACGCGCACGACCTCGGCGACCTCGGCGGACAGCTCGTCGCCGGTGCCGCACGGGGCGATGGCCACGGCGATGAGCGTGTTCATTCCGGCATTGGTTGCGGGCTCGGACATGGCTTACGCCTCCTCGAGCTCGAGCTGGTTGTTGGCGATGTCCTGGGCGCTCGCGCGGTAGAGCTCGTCGATAAAGGCGACCTTAAAGCTCGCCGGGGCATCGGCGACGGCGGCAGCACGCGTGCCAGCGACGTTGTAGACGGCGGTACCGCAGACTGCCGCCGTAAACGGATCGGCAGCACAGGCGTACACGGCCAGTACGCCGCCCTGCGAGCAACCGCAACCGGTGATCTTGGACATGAGCGGGCTGCCGCCGTGGGACTTGGCCACGGTCGTGCCGTCGGTAATCAGGTCGACTTCGCCCGAGACCACTACGGCGCCGCCGGTGTAGCGGGCGAGCGCCACGGCGGCACCACGGGCGGCGTCGACCGTGTCGGTGGTATCGACGCCGCGCACGCGGCTCAGATCGGCCGCCTCGCCCTCAAGACCCCACAGGCCGGCGAGCGCGATAATCTCGGAGGCGTTGCCGCGTACGATGGCGGGCTTGTACTGCTTGAGCTCGTTTACCAGCTGGGTGCGCAAGCTGCCGATACCCAGGCCCACCGGATCGAGCACCCAGGGCTTGCCGGCGTCGTGTGCCGCCTTCGCCGCGCGGGGAATCGTCTGCTCGTAGATAGGGAAGAGCGTGCCCATGTTGAGATAGATGGCGCCGCCGCCGGCAACGAGCGCTTCGCCCTCGTCGGGCAGATAGACCATGGCGGCCGATCCGCCCACGGCGAGCTGTGCGTTGGCGACAAAGTCGATCGTCACCGTGTTGGTGATGGAGCCGGCCATCGGATTGGTGGCGCGAATTTCCTCTACGGCCTTGACCATATGTTGCTTAAGCTGTTCCGAATCAATCACTGCACATGCCTCCTTGGCATAGAAAAGGGGCGCTGTGCATAGACAGCGCCCCTGTAAAGGCGGCATGCTCCCTACGCCAGCATTAACTGACAGGTTCAAAGGATTGGGCCCCATGCCCTCTCAGCCTTGTGGTTTGCACCGCCGGCACTCCCGCATCGAATCTGTTGTTCCCTATACTAGCGCACCTGCCAAAAAGGGACAGGTTTATTTTGGCAGGTCGTTACAATAGGTAGGACCGATACGAATGGGGGCCTTATGATTAAACTTGTGCTGACCGATATGGACGATACGCTGATTCCAGCCGGGCATGACGGCGCCAGCGACTACGCCATTGAGGGTATTCATGCCATGCAGGCGGCGGGTCTGCACTTTGGGCCGGTTTCGGGTCGTCAGCCGTCCGCGATGGGCTGGATGTTCAAAAACCGTTCCGAGTGTTTTTCGACCGGTGCGTTCTGTAACGGCCAGGTGATGTTTGTCGACGGCGAAGTAGTCGCTTCGCGCGCAATCGACAACGATGCTCTGATGCGTTTGGCTGACTATCTGGAGCAAGAGACCGACGATACATTTCTAAAAGTCTACAGCCTGGGCGATGACTTTTGGGGCAACGATGCCTATTGCGTGACGAGCAATCCCGAGCGTGTGCGTCGCGCTATGGAGTCGGGCGGCAATGCGTGGCTCAAAGGCGAAGAGGCCCCGTGTCGTCCCGTCGTCGATGGCGCGCCGGTGTTTAAGGCGAATATCTGGAGTGCCCGTTCGCGTGAGGAGCTCGCGGAGCTACGCGAGCGCGTTGCCGTTGAGGTGCCGGAACTCTCGCTTGTGTTTCCCAACAACCGAGTGCGCCTGTTCGACATCCTTCCGGATGGTTGGGACAAGGGCTGCGCTGCGCTGGAGCTGGCGCGCGCCTTGAGCCTGACGCCCGACGAGGTGGCCGTATTTGGCGATTCCGATAACGATCTGCCCATGATCGATGCCGTTCCCAACTCCGTTGCAGTCGCCAATGCCAACGAGGCCGTCACGGCTGCCGCGCGCTGGCATATCGGCGCCGCGGTGGATGATGCGGTCGCCGGAGTCCTGCATCAGATTGCCGCCTGCGCCGCGACGGGGGAGATGCCGCCGTTTATGCGCCTGCCGGGTACTGCCGACGCGAATCTCACTAACAGCTAAGGAGACAGCCATGAAGCTCCAGCAGCTCAGATATGTCGTCAAAGTTGCCGAATGCGGCAGCATTACCGAGGCCTCGCGCCGGCTCTTTGTGTCGCAGCCTTCGATTACCGCGTCGATTCGCGATCTCGAAAACGAGATGGGTGTGCACATCTTTGAGCGCACCAACAAGGGCGTCATTGTGTCCGAGGAAGGCGAGACCTTCTTGGGCTATGCGCGCCAGGTACTCGACCAGGCCGACCTGCTCGAGGGCAAGTACAAGGGCGCATCCGAGCAGGTGCCGCACTTTAGTGTGAGCTGCCAGCATTATTCCTTTGCCGTCAACGCGTTTGTCGACGTGATCCGCGAGTTCGATGCCGCGCGCTACGACTTTACCCTGCGCGAGGAACAGACCCACGAGATTATCGAGGATGTCGCGCACATGAAAAGCGAGCTGGGCATCCTATATCTGTCCGAGCACAACCGCGAGGTCATCGAGCGCATGCTGGTGGCCAACGAGCTCGTGTTCGAAGGACTCTTCTGCGCCACGCCGCATGTCTTCGTCTGCGCCGACCATCCGCTGGCGGACCGCTCCAGCGTGACGCTCGAGGATCTGGAAGACTACCCGTTCCTGTCCTACGAGCAGGGCAGCTACAACTCGTTTTACTATTCCGAGGAGCTGACCTCGACGTTCGAGCGTCGCAAAAATATCCGCGTGCGCGACCGTGCGACGTTGTTCAATTTGGCCATGGGCCTCAACGGCTACACGGTATGCTCGGGCGTGATCAGCCACGAGCTCAACGGCCCCGGCATTATCTCGATTCCGCTCGACGTGGACGAGTACATGGAGATTGGCATCATCACGCGCAAGAACACGACGCTTACGCGCTACGGTCGGGCCTATATCGACGCGATTCGTCAGCATATCTAGGCTGCTGTGCTCCGCACGGTTCAAGTCTCTTTATGACAGTCCAGACTGATATAGGAAACATCTATATCAAACTGTTATAAACGTATATTTTACGATGGTCATATGAGCGCTCATACTCTGTCCCAGTAAAGCAACCAATGCAAAGGGAGATATCTATGAGCACTTCGATTCAACCGAACGCGCCGTTTCGCGCCGATATCGTCGGCAGCTTTCTTCGTCCGCAGGCTGTAAAGGACGCCCGCGCTGCCTATGCGGCAGGCACGCTTGATACCGCCGGCCTTAAGGCCGCTGAGGACGAGGCCATTCGCGACCTGGTGGACAAGCAAAAGGCCGCTGGTCTGCAGGTGATTACCGATGGCGAGTTCCGCCGCAGTTACTGGCACCTCGACTTTATGTGGGGGCTCAACGGCATTGAGCGCCGTACCTCGCGTACGGGCTATATGTTCCACGACGAGGAGACGACGGCCGATACCGCCGTGGTGACCGGCCCTATCAGCGGCGAGAACCACCCGTTCGTCGAGCATTTTAAGTTCGTCAAGGCGCTTGAGGGGGAGGGCCAGGTCGCACGCCAGACCATTCCGGCGCCGATCCAGACGTTCTCTGAGGTCACACTCGATCGCTGCGACGGCCAGCAGGAGAGCCTGCGCGCTGTCTATAAGACCGATGAGGAACTTGCCGACGCCATTGCGGCCGCTTATCGCACGGTGATCACCGACCTGTACGCAGCAGGCTGCCGCAACATCCAGTTTGATGACTGCACCTGGGGCATCTATTGCGATACCGACTTTGTGTCCAAGACCGGCATGAGCCCGGTCGACCTGCAAAAGGTAAGCGAGCTGGGCGTGGCGCTCAACAACGCCGCCATCGAGGGCAAGCCCGACGATCTGGTTATCAACACGCACGTGTGCCGCGGCAACTACCATTCCACCTATGCCTTTGAGGGCGGCTACGACCCCATCGCGCCGTACCTGTTCGCACATGAGAATGTCGATGCGTTCTATCTGGAGTTCGACACACCCCGCGCCGGCGGCTTTGAGCCGCTCAAGTACGTTGCCCCCGGCAAGAAGGTGGTGCTGGGACTGGTCACTACAAAGGCGGCTGAGCTTGAGGACGAGGACGTTATCGTCGAACGTATCCACGAGGCCGCAAAGTATGTGCCGCTCGAGAACCTGTACCTGTCGCCCCAGTGCGGCTTTGCCAGCTGTGAGATTGGCAACAAGCTGACCGAGGACGAGCAGTGGGCAAAGATCGCGCTGGTCAAGCGCATTGCCGAGCGCGTTTGGAAGTATACCGTTTGCAGGTGACGGCGCGCGCGAGACATGGTGTATCACGTACAATGGTTCGGATCGTATCGTTCGGGCAGGTTATCCGATATGCCTGATCGCCCTTCCATCATGAAAGGACTTCCATGTCCCAATCCTCGACGCCCGCCGTCACCGATGCCATCTACGATGCATCGTCGCTCGGCCGCCCGCGCATGTTTGTGTTGGGTTTGCAACACATGTTTGCGATGTTCGGAGCCACGGTGCTCGTGCCCGTGCTCACCGGCCTTTCCGTTTCGGCGACGCTTCTGTTCGCCGGCATCGGCACGCTGTTGTTCCACTTCCTGTCGCGCGGTAAGGTGCCGGCATTTTTGGGCTCATCGTTTGCCTTTATCGCGGGTTATGCCGCCATTGCACCCAACGGCGAGGCCGAACTTTTGCCTTACGCTTGCCTGGGCGTTGCCTGCGCCGGCCTGCTCTATCCGGTGCTGGCGGCGCTGTTCCGCGCATTTGGCGCCAAGCGTGTCATGCGCTTCTTTCCGCCGGTGGTGACCGGTCCCATCGTCATTTCCATCGGCCTGATCCTGGCGAGCTCTGCCATTGCCAACTGCCAGACCAACTGGCTTGTCGCCGTTATCGCTGTGGTGTGATCGTCATCTGCAACATCTGGGGCCGCGGCATGGTCAAGATCGTGCCGATTTTGCTGGGCGTTGTGGTGAGCTATGCCGTCGCGGCGGTGCTGGGCGAGGTTGATTTTTCGGGCGTTGCCGCCGCTCCGTGGGTCGGTCTGCCCATCGTGTGGGACAACACCGTGTTTGCGCTCTTTGGCCCGCAGTTCGATAGCGGTCTTGCCACGACGGCTATCATCACCATCATGCCGCTGGCCTTTGCGACCATGATTGAGCACATTGGCGATATCTCCGCCATTGGCTCTACCTGCGAACGCAATTACATTGCCGATCCCGGTCTGCACCGTACCCTGCTCGGCGATGGCCTGGCGACCATCTTGGCGTCGCTCTTTGGCGCTCCGGCCAATACGACGTATGGCGAGAACACCGGCGTGCTTGCCCTGACGCGCGTGTTCGACCCGCGCGTGATTCGCATTGCCGCGTGCTGTGCCATCGTGCTTTCGTTCTGCCCCAAGTTTGCTGCTGTGATCGCTGCTATGCCGGCGTGCGTTATCGGCGGTGTGTCACTCGTGCTCTACGGCATGATCAGTGCCGTTGGCGTGCGTAACCTCATCGAGAATCAGGTTGATTTCCAGAACAACCGCAACGTGCTGGTGGCGGCTCTGGTGCTCGTGCTTTCGCTCGGCATTGCCTACGGTACCGCCGGTGCCATCGTGCTGGAGCTGGGCGGCGTGACGATTTCGCTTTCGGGCCTTGCCGTGGGCTCGCTGGTGGGAATTGTGCTCAACGCTATCCTGCCCGGTAATGACTTTGAGTTCGATACTTCCGAGCTTGAGGAGACTGCTGAATAGCAGCTGCGTTCAGCCAAATTAAAAATGGCGTCCATGCGTATGTACGCGTGGACGCCATTTTTAATGCGTCAGTATCCAGTGGATGCCGCGCGCCATGCGCAGGTCAGTTTGGGCAAAGTGATTGCCGGGGTTGAGCTCCAGCGTTGTTGGAATGTCACGCTCGATAAACAGCTCTTCCATCGCACGCGTATCGTCGAGTACGTGCCGCATCATGCGGTTGGGCGTCTTGGTTTCCTTTTTACCGAGCGACAGATAGGCGGCGTCGGGCGTGGCTGTCATCGTGCGCTCGCGCGCGTAGTCGATAAAGCCGGGAAACCACAGCGACCCCGATGCACTTGCCGCGCGCTCAAAGACATCTGTTTGCCAAAGTGCCCACAGTGAAAAAAGACCCGCCAACGAGTAGCCGGCAATGCCGCGCCAGGTGGGCGGGCAGGGAAGTGATGATTCGGCCTCTGGGATTATCTGATTCAGCAGCTCATCGAGAAACTCAGACGCCTGTCCGCCAAAGGGCTCGGCATCTCGTATAGTTCCGTCGCATTCCCAGGGGCTCAGCTCGCGATTCCAATCGAGTCCTCCAATGGCGGCAAGGGTGAAGGGCGGGCAGTCGAGCTCTCGGCAGCGCTCGTAGACTTCACTACCGTCGCCCATAACCACGGGAAGGTAGATGACGGGCGCGCCTTCCACACACTCTGAATAAACGGTTATCTGCTTATGATGCGCTTCCAAGGCAGGCTTCTCTCGGTGTTGTGATATTGACAGCCTCAATTGTCGCACGCTGGCGCGGGGGCAGACGCTAAAAGAAAGGCGCGGAGCCGCTCGATGCGACTCCGCGCCTTGATGTTCTGCTTTAGCAGACTATGCCGTTACGCCACGAAGAAGTAGACGAGGAAGGCAAGGGCTGCGATCCACATGAGCGGCTTGATCTTGGAGGCCTCGCCCTTAAAGAGCGCGACGATCACGTAGGCGATAAAGCCCAGGCCAATGCCGGCAGAGATGGAGTAGGTGAAGGGCACGCCGGCGACGATCATGAACGCCGGGAAACCCTGCGACACGTCGGACCAGTCGATCTCGGAGGCTTCGCTCATCATGAGGTAGCCGACGTAGACCAGAGCACCGCAGGTGGCGGCGCTGGAAACGATGGTGACGATGGGGGAGAAGAACGCGGCGAGAATGAACAGCGCGCCGGTGGTGACGGAGGTGAGGCCCGTGCGGCCACCGTCGGCGGCGCCGGAAGTGGACTCGACGAAGGTGGTGATGGAGGAGACGCCCATGAAACCGCCCACAGCGGCGGCGGCGGAGTCGACGATCAGGATCTCCTTGATATTCTCGACGTTGCCGTCGTCGGTGAGGAACTCGCCCTGCTTGGCCACGGCCATCGCGGTGCCCATGGTGTCGAAGAAGTCACTCATGAGCAGCGAGAACGAGATGACGAGGAGCGTGGGGTCGGTAAGGACCTTGACGATGGCGGGCACGCCGTCGGCGTCGGCGATGGGGCCACCGATGCTCGAGAAGTCGAGCGGGGCGATGATACCGGTCGGAGCATGGGTCACACCTAGGGGGATACCGGCGATGACGGCGACGACGATGCCGATGAGCAGCGAGCCGGGGACGTTGCGGCAGGCGAGGGCGACCGTCACCAGGATGGAGATGATGCCGACGATGAAGGTGGGGGAGGTGATGTCGCCCAGACCGACGAGTGTACCGGCGCCAGCGGTGATAATGCCGGCATCGCACAGGCCAATCATGGCGATGAACAGGCCCAGACCCACCGAGATGGCGTGACGCAGGACAACCGGGATGGCGTCCATGATGGCCTCGCGCAGGCCACAAAGCACGAGCAGCAAGATGACGATACCCTCGAGGAAGATGACGCTCATGGCCACGTGCCAGTCACCGCCGCAGACGGTGGTGGTGATTCCAGCGATCATCGCGTTGACGCCTAAGCCCGACGCGCAGGCGAGCGGGCGGTTGGCGAAGATGCCCATGCAGATGGTCATGATGCCGGCGCCCAGGCAGGTGGCGCAGGCGAGCGCTCCCGCATCGATGCCAGCGCCCGAGAGCACCGCGGGGTTGACGGCGATGATGTAGGCCATCGCCAGGAATGTTGTCAGTCCAGCGCGGAGTTCGGTCCCGATTGTGGACTTGCGCTCGCTGACGTGAAATAGTTCGTCCATGCATACCCTTTCCTTGCTCGGCCCCGAGTTTAGGCCGATTGACACGAACTCACCCACTATAGCCCCTTTACGACGCTGTTGTTCCTCGCATGTTGATGTTCGGCGCTTTGTAGCAGACGGACGGTATTTTTCGCATGAAAATGTGTGGGTACCGTATACTTAAGCGGTTACAACGACCCCTATGGAGGAACGTATGATTAAAGAGCTTTGCCACGACGAGGCTATCCTGTCCCAGCGTTGCGAGGTTGCGACCGTCGAGGACGAGTCGGTTGCTCAGGACCTGATCGATACCATCAAGTCGCTCGACGATGCCGGCTGCTTGGCCGCCAACCAGATCGGCGTCACCAAGAAGGTCTGCGTCTATCTGGACGACGCCGGTGAGCCCCACGTGCTTTACAACCCCCGTCTGGTGTTTGGCCTGGGCGCCAGCAAGATGGAGGAGAGCTGCCTGACGCACGAGGAGGTCACCAAGTCCACGCGCTACATCAAGTGCAAGGTTGCCTTTGACCAGATCGTCGACGGCAAGATGAAGGAGTGCCGCCGCGACTACGCGGGCTTTGAGGCACAGATGATCCAGCATATGATCGATCACTGTCTTGGAAAGTTGGTCTAAGGGGACCAAAGCACCGCACCTTGCCGCTCAATCGTCGCTCGCGTACCTTAAGTACGCTTCGCTCCTCTTTCGTGGCAATCTGCGGCACTTTGACCCCTTAGACGACCTGCGGGGTTAACTTGGTTGAGTTTATCCTGCTTGAATAGCTCGGGCGTGACATTGTTGTCATGTCCGGGCTTTTGTGTTTAGCGCCTTTTTGTTTGGTGACAATAACCTTAGCAGGAACGTAAAGCAAGGAGGCGCTATGTGTACGAGCATTCGATTTACCGATAATTCTGGCCACATGTATCTAGGCCGCAACCTCGACTGGAGCTTTGACTACGGCCAACAGGTTCGCGTGATGCCGCGCGGGTTTCACATTCCGTATTCGTTTATCGACGACGCGACAGCGGCACACGCGGTGATCGGTATGTGCATCGATTACAAGAACTATCCCATGTTTTTCGATTGCGGCAACGATGCGGGCCTCGCCGTGGCGGGTCTCAATTTCCCGGGTTATGCCGAGTATGCCGATGACCCTGTCGACGGCAAGACCAATATCGCGGCCTATGAGTTTCCCCTGTGGGTGGCAGCGACGTTCTCGACGGTCGATGAGGTCGAGGCCGCGCTGCGCGACACGGTGATTGTCGCCAAATCTGCCGGAGAGGGACTGGGCGTGTCACTGCTCCATTGGATTATCGGCGACAGCCAGCGCAGCATCGTGGTCGAGATGATGGCTGACGGCCTGCATGTATACGACGATCCGGTCGACACCCTTGCCAACCAGCCCACCTTCCCGTGGCACATGGAAAACCTCCGCACCTATATCACCGCCACAAGCGATTTTCCGCAGACGGCGACATGGCGTGGCGCCGAGCTCAAGCCCTATGGCGCGGGTGCCGGCATGCGCGGTATTCCGGGTGACTGCTATTCGCCGAGCCGTTTTGTAAAGGCGGCGTACCTCAATGCCAATTACCCGCAAAAGGAGAGCGAGACCGAAAACGTCGTCCGCATGTTCCGTTCACTCGAGGGCGTGGTGATGATCGAGGGAGCGTCCAGGATGGGCGATGGCAAGTTCGAGAAGACTATCTATACCGGATGCTTTAGCGCGCGCACGGGCAATTATTACTACGCGATGTATGGGGATCCGTCGATTCGCTACGTGAGCCTGATGGATGCCGAGGGCGCGAGCCCCGATAGGCTCGTGGTTCCCGAGCCGCGTCGTTCGTAGCCGTTAGCTTTACCGCAATGCAAAGCGGCCCTGCGTCTCTCGTGAGGTGCAGGGCCGCTGTTGTTGATTTGTGACGTCGCTAGAAGTTGGCGTCGTTGAGTTGTTCGTTCTCGAGGCCGTCGAGCTGTTGCTGTTCGGGCGTATCGGCGACGCTCTCGAGCAACTCGGTGGGATCGACGTTCATGTCCTTACCGGCTTCGTTGCCGTTGACCAAGTCGTCCGAGAAGATGTCGACTTCCATTTCCTCGGCCTCTTCGATCTGAACCTCGAGCGGCACCTGGGTGCGCACGAGCTTAACGGCCGGGCGCATGCGGGCAAACAGCGGTACGTACTCAATGATGATGGCCGAGTTCTCGAGACCGTACCAGCGTGCCGGGCTTCCGCAGGCGCGGCGGACGGCGTACTTGATGGCCATCACGCGGTGGTCATTGCGGTTGATGTCCGTTTCGGGGGCAAGCATCTTGCGCAGCATGCAAAAGCGGAAGTCACCTACGTTGCCGCGCGTCTCGTAGATGGAGTAGGTGTGATGTTGCGGCGGCAGCTCGCCCGATGCCATCAGGTCGCCAACGATCTGGCGCAGGTAGGCATTAACGCGCTGGTTGACCTTAAAGCCCAGGTCCAGGCGCACGCGGAAGAGGAAGTCCGTGCCGAAGGTCTCGACGGAATACTCGTGCGTATAGGGCTCGTCGGTAACGTGCACGTTAATGAACCAGTATGCCTTGGCGCGCTTGGGATGTTTGTCCAGGATGGAATAGAGCACGTCGCGGTCGAGCGTGAGCGGATCGGGGCTGTTGGTGAGGAACACCAGATTGTCGGCGAGCACGGGGTAGGTCTCGTCGTTGCGCAGGCGGTTGAGCTGATCGATGTACTTGGAGACGGGCAGCAGGATCGTTTGCGTGCGCTCGATGGCGGTGCCACGACGCCACACGTACATAAGGCCAAACAGCAGTGCGGCCAGGAAGATCATCACATAGCCGCCGTCAAAGAACATAGTGAGGCACGAGGCAAAGAAGCACAGCTCGATGGCGCCAAAAAGCAGGGCGAAGACGCAGGCGCCCAGTCTGTGCTTGAGAATGCCGGCGATATAGCTCGTCAAAAGCGTCGTGGTCATAAGCATGGTCACGGTAATGGCGAGGCCATAGGCGCTCTCCATGCGCTCGGAGTTCTGGAACAGCAGCACGATGAAGATGCAGCCGACCCACATGATGTTGTTGACGAGTGGAATATAAAGCTGGCCCTTGGTGTCGCTGGGGTAGTGGATACGCAGGTGCGGCATAAGGTTGAGGCGCGTTGCCTCCGAAACCAACGAGAACGAGCCGGTAATGAGCGCCTGCGAGGCGATGATGGCCGCCACGACCGAAAGCACGATGGCAAAGGGGCGCAGGGGCTCGGGAAGCATCATATAGAACGGGTTGACGATATCCATCGCGAGCATCTGGGGATTGGAATTGTTGGCGAGCAGCCAAGCGCCCTGACCCAGATAGTTAAGGATGAGGGCCGCCTTTACGAATGGCCAGGATGCGTAAATGTTAGCCTTGCCCACGTGACCCATGTCCGAATAGAGCGCCTCGGCGCCGGTCGTCGACAGGAAGACGAAGCCGAGCACCATGATGCCCGAGTGGTTGATGGGCGAGAACAGGAACATGATGCCGCGGATGGGGTTGAGCGCGCGCAGGATGGACAGGTTGCCGAGCATGTTGAACAGGCCGGCGCCAGCCAAGAACAGGAACCACAGCGTCATAAGCGGGCCGAACATCTTGCCGATTGACGAGGTGCCGGCGCGCTGCATGGCAAACAGGCCGCAGATAATGATGATGGTGATGATGATGACGTTGGTCTGGCCGTCACCCAAAAGCGCATGGCCCCACTCGATAGTGCGCAAGCCCTCGATGGCCGTGGTAACCGTGACGGCGGGGGTGAGGATGCCGTCGGCGAGCAGCGCCGCGCCGCCGATCATGGCGGGGAGAATCAGCCATGGCGCCACCTTGCGCACGAGACTGAACAGGGCGAAGATGCCGCCTTCGTTGTGGTTGTCGGCCTTCATGGCGATTACCACGTACTTGACCGTGGTCACGAGCGTCATGGTCCAGATGACGAGCGAAAGCGCGCCCAGGATCATGTCCTCGCTGACGGTACCGATGCCGCCGTTGTTGGCAACGATTGATTTCATGGTGTACATGGGGCTCGTGCCGATGTCGCCATAGACGACGCCGAGCGTTACGAGCAGCATGCCAGCGGAGAGGGGGATGGCTCCGTGCCCGCCTTGCCCGCGCTGGTCTTGGAGGTTTGCCTCCAGTTTGTTGTGTGCCACGAGGACTCCCTTAGACATCCGGTTATCTGTCTAGGACAAAAACTTTATGCCGTCTTTATACATACAAGAGCAGTTTGGCACATCGGGTTATTTTAGACAATAATCCTCAGCTGGGGATTATTTATCTACGCGGGTAGCATTTCAAAGCAGGGGCTTTTAAGCACGTACTGTCTGGGCGATGCCAGCCTTGGCGTTTGCGCGTTTGCCGGCGAGTTCGCAAAAAATCGCGCCGCCGATGATAAGCGCGGCGCCCATCAGGCGGACCGGTGTTATGGCTTCACCCAAAAGGGCGGCCGAGAACACGACCGCCGAAAGCGGCTCGAGGTAGCCGACGACCGCGACGGTCTGGACGGGCAGCTTGGCGACGGCACTAAAGTAAAGCAGGCAACCGATGCCGGTGTTGACGACGCCGAGCATGACGACGGCGCGCCAATCGATGCCTGCGGCGACGCCGGCGGACAGGAATGAGGGGGCGCCCTGCGTGATGAGCGTAAGGACCAGCGCGGTCACAAAGGCGGCGCTCACCTGGAGCGTGGAGTTCTCGAGGCCTTCGATGTGTGGCGCACCCTTGCTAGCGATGACCATCAGCGCATAGCAAAATGCCGAGGCGATTCCGCAGGCGATACCCGCAATGGGCATATTGCCGCCCAGACCTTGTGCCGCGATGAGGAAGGCGCCGCAGGCGACGGCGATAAACCCGGCGATTTTGCCGCCGGTCAGTTTTTCGCCAAAGATGAGTGGGGAGAGCGCCATAACGATGATGGGGCCGCAGTAGTACAGCAGCGAGGATACGCCGACGCCGATCGTCTGGTAGGCGCGGAACAGAAAAATCCAGCTGGTGCCCAGCGCGGCTCCCGAAAGGAGGAGGGCTGCGGCTTCGCGAGGGCGAGATGGCGCCTGCAACTTATGGCGTTGCGTAGTGACGAGGATGACAATGAGTGAGAGCGCGCCCAAAAACGTGCGCAGTAGCACGATATCGGAGCTCGGCAGAGCGATGGCAGCGGCGATGATGCCGTTGGAGCCAAACAATAGCAATGCTGCTAAGTACGTAAACAGTCCGTTGTCCATGCGCTTCCGTCCCCTCTATATTCGAGCATGTTCACTATGGGTGAACTGACATTAGAAGAAAAGCGAATATAATGCATGGCCAACATGACAAAAACTCATGCAAAGGTGGAAGGGTGCCGTGGAAACGAATATTCAAAAGATGCAGGTGCTGCTGGAGACGGTGCGCGCCGGAAGCTTTACGCGTGCTGCCGAGCGCCTGAGCTATTCGCAGTCGGGCGTGAGCCGTATGGTGGCCGATCTTGAGGCCGACTGGGGTTTTAAGGTGCTCGACCGCAGTCGCGAGGGCGTGGCTCTTTCTGCCGACGGGCGGCAGGTCATGCCGGCTGTCGAGGCGCTCTGCGAGGAATTCACTCGCTTGCAGCGACGGGTGGATGAGATGCGTGGACTCATGCGCGGCAAAATCTGCATCGGTACGTTTTCGAGTGTGGCGACCCACGTGCTGCCGCCGGTGATTGCGCGCTTTCGCGCCGATCATCCGGATGTCGATTATGAGTTGCTGATGGGCGACTATTCAGAGATCGAACAATGGGTGGCAGAGGGCCGCTGCGACCTGGGCTTTATTCCGCGCGAGCCACGCGGCGCCGGCATGGCGTCGCGACCGTTGGTGCAAGACGAGCTGATGGCCGTGGTGCCAGCGGACTCCTCGCTTGCCACCGCGGAGGTCGTCTCTCTTGCCGATTTGGCCAACGAGCAGTTTATTCTGCTAGAACGGGGTACCGATGATGAGATTACGCCGCTGTTCCGTCGGGCGGGGCTGGCAGTGCGCTCAAAACTGTCGACTTGGGATGACTATGCGATTATGGCTATGGTCGAGGACGGCTTGGGTGTGAGCATTCTTCCCGCGCTCATCTTGCGCCGCTGCCAGTTCGATGTTGCCGTGCGCCCGCTCGAGGGACATCCTCATCGGCAGATCAACGCCATATACCGCACCGCTGACGTTTCGCTTGCGGCGGCTCGTTTCCTCGAATATCTCTAAAAGCGCGTACCTGTTGTCTACTTTGGGACAATTCTCGAGGCTCGGTACATTTTCTTGTGAAATTGAACTTTCGGATAATGCGCCGCGCTATACTGCTGCCTAAATTGAACTCAGGTTCAATTCGTGTTCTATAAATTGAACTTTGCCAGCAAGGAGGTTCTAGTGGCCCAAGAGACGTTTAGCGATCGCCTGCGACAGGCTATGTCCGATCGTGACGTTCGCCAGTCGGACGTAATCCGCGCATCGGAGATGCTCGGCAAAAAACTCGGCAAGAGTCAGATGAGCCAATATGTGAGCGGCAAGACGATCCCGCGGCGCGATGTGGCAGAGCTGCTCGCCTGCATTTTGGAGGTCGATGTTACCTGGCTGCTCGCCGGTGACGCCGACCAAGGTGAGACCCCTCCGTCCCGTAAAGTTGCCAAATCCGAACCTAGTCCCTCAGCTCAAATTCCAAGGAGCACCACCATGCGTACTTTTTCTAAATCCACCAAGCTTGATAACGTCCTGTATGACGTGCGCGGTCCCGTCGTCGACGAGGCTGCCCGCATGGAGGACGAGGGCGAGCGTATTCTCAAGCTCAATATCGGCAACCCGGCGCCCTTCGGTTTCCGCACGCCCGACGAGGTCATCAAGGACATGCGCCAGCAGCTGCCCGACTGCGAAGGCTATTCCAACTCGCGCGGCCTGTTCTCTGCGCGCAAGGCGATTATGCAGTACTCGCAGATCAAGGGCCTGCCCAACGTTCAGATGGAGCACATCTACACGGGCAACGGCGTGTCCGAGCTCATTCAGCTTTCGATGAACGCGCTGCTCGACAATGGCGACGAGATTTTGATCCCCAGCCCCGACTATCCGCTCTGGACGGCGTGCGCAACCCTTGCCGGCGGTCATCCCGTGCACTATCTGTGCGATGAGCAGGCGGATTGGTATCCCGACCTGGAGGATATGGAGTCCAAGATCACGAGCGCGACCAAGGCCCTCGTCATCATCAACCCCAACAACCCCACGGGCTCCGTCTATCCGCGCGAGGTGCTCGAGGGCATCGTCGAGGTTGCACGCAGGCATCAGCTCATGATCTTTGCCGATGAGATCTACGACCGCCTGTGCATGGACGGCTACGAGCACGTCTCGATTGCCTCGCTCGCTCCCGACCTGCCCTGCGTCACCTTTAGCGGCCTTTCCAAGTCGCACATGATTGCGGGCTATCGTATTGGCTGGATGGTGCTTTCGGGCAACCAGCGCTGCATGAGCGACTTCATCATGGGCATCAACATGCTCTCCAACATGCGCCTGTGCTCCAACGTGCCGGCTCAGTCGATCGTCCAGACGGCGCTTGGCGGCCATCAGTCGGTTAACGACTATATCCGCCCGGGCGGTCGTGTCTACGAGCAGCGCAACTTTGTGTATGAGGCGCTCAACAAGATCGACGGCATCTCGGTGGTCAAGCCGCGCGCGGCGTTCTATATCTTCCCCAAGATGGATGTTAAAAAGTTCAACATCACCGATGACGAGCAGTTTGCCCTCGACCTGCTGCACGAGAAGAAGATCCTGATCACGCGCGGCGGCGGCTTTAACTGGGCCGAGCCCGACCACTTCCGCATCGTGTACCTGCCGCGCATGGAAGTGCTCAAAGAGTCCCTCGAAGACCTCGCCGACTTCTTTGACCATTACCGCCAGGCGTAACGGCAAAGGTAGCCTGTAATGAAACGGTCGGCCCGCAACGGATGCGGGCCGACCGTTTTCTGTCTAAGCCCGTGCTGTTAGCGCTTGTCTCGTTGAGCGGGCGAGGTTCGCGTGTGAGCGGTAAGTTCTATTCCAAAATGGAATACAGTGGGCTTAAGCTGGAATTGATGTCCGGGTACCTGCTTTTCTAGAATGTTTTCAACAAGATGAAAGGCGGTTCCAACCAATGATTATCGATGCAAATTCCTACTGGTTCGACGAGCACATCTTTCATGACGAGACGCTCTGCGAACAGTTTTTGGCCGAGGTACCCCGCGCCTATGACACCGAAGGCTATCTGACCATGAATTCCGCCGGCAAACGACAGATCGTGATCGAGATGCCCGCCGGTTCTCCGGGTCTTAACTACATTGAGGGCGACTACACCCTCGAGAAGCGCTTGGCCGATATGGATGAGGCGGGGGTCGACAAGGCGATCCTCAAGCTCCCCGGCTGCCACGAGTGGATGTCGCTCGAGATGTGCCGGCGTTTCAACGACGGTATGGCTGCTGACGCGAAGGCGTCAAATGGCCGTCTGATTCCGCTTGTCGCCGTGCCGCCCTTTGGCACCAAAGCGAATTTGGAGGAGCTCGACCGCAGGCTCGACGATGGTTTTGCGGGCGTGCAGCTCTGCGCTCACTACGGCAAGCGCTATCTCGACGACCAGGTCTTCTCGAGCTTTTTCGAGCACCTGAACGAACGCCATGTCACCGTTTACGTGCACCATGTTCCCGTGCCGGTCGAGAACGAGTCGCTTCTCGCGTACGACAACCTTCGCCGCTCTTATGGCCGCTGCGTCGACCAAACTACGGCGATCGGCCGAGAGATCTTTGGTGATTTCTTTGAGCGCTACCCCAATATCAAGATGGTCCACTCCATGCTCGGCGGCGCATACTTTGCGTTCAAGGAGATGCTGCTGCCTCATGGCCCCAAGCGCCCTGATGCTTCTGGCCGTTTTCAGGTCGATACCGAGACCGTTTCCAGGCACCTCGAGAACAACATCTATTTCGACATGTCCCATGCTCAGCCTTGGGGCAAGACACTCCTCGCCTGTGCGGTTGACGTGCTGGGTGCAGACCATATTGTTTTTGGCACGAGCTATCCCGTCAAACGCGAGTGGCTCACCGAGGGTGTCGCCTGCGTTCGCGCTGCAAATCTGAGCGATACAGACAGCGACCTTGTGCTTGGCGGTACAGCGCAGCAACTGTACGGTGTCGAGTGAGCGGCAATCAGAGGGGAGTATCTGCCATGGACGAAGGAGAGATGAGGGCTGGGGCCGCTCGTGTGGCCATCGATCTTGGGGACGTGTTGCCGTTCGACGGTTTCGACGAACTCCGTCATGAGGTCTTCGCCCGTGCCCTTATCATCGAGGGAACGGGGCGACGCGCCTGCGTCCTTTCGCTTGAGGTCACCTCGATCGCTCCGGCTCTACTCGCCGATCTGCGTGAGATTGTTGAGGATGCCGCCAATTGCAGCGGTGCTTATTCTTGGGTGGTTCCTACCCACACGTTTTCCATGCCTCACGTCCGCACTCCCGGGCATCTTGCCGACGATGCTACCCGCAATCGCAACGAGCGCTATCGCGCAGCACTCGTCGCTGCCGCCCGCACGGCTGTCGAGCGCGCTGTTGCGGGCATTCGCTCCGTCACTCTCGCCACTGTGGAGGGCGAATGCCCCGTGAACGTTAATCGCGACATCGAGACGCCTGCCGGCTGGTGGTTGGGCTCGAATCCCAGGGGGTTTGCCGACCACACGATGCCCGTACTCGCCATAAGGGATGCCGGGGGCGAGTATGTTGCCGTGCTCGCGACGGCGGACGTTCAGTCCTCCGTGCTCGACGGGTCGCGCGACTCCGAGGGGAGGCGCATGGCGAGCGGAGACCTCTTTGGTTTTGCCGCCATGTCACTCGAGCGCGAGCTGGGCGGCGTTGCCCTGTTGCTGCCAGGCGCCGCGGGCGACCAAAGTCCGGCGGAGCGCGCCATGAACGTCATGTTCGATGCGGCCGGCGTTAAGCAGACGGTCGATGCCCATGAGGACGGATACCGCATGTTGCACCAGCAGGGGCAGGCCTTGGGCGATGCTTTAATCGAGACCGCTCGCATGGCGCGTGAGGATGACGCTACCGGCATCGATGCCCGCACGGTCGACGTTCTCCTGCCCGCTCAGACACGCGCCGATTTTCACTCTTTGGCTCCGCACCGAACGTATGAGTTTCATGCCGCTGGCGAGCAGCGCACGAGGGTCTATCTGCTCCGGCTGGGAAACGTCGAGCTTGTCGGCGTACAACCCGAGGTCTCGAGTGCATTCGGCGCCACTGTGCGCGCCGCTCGGTCCGGCTCTGTGTTCTTTGCCACGCTCGTCAACGGCGGACAGAAGTACCTACCGGCTCCCGACGCGTACGAAAAGATCACCTATGAGGCCATGAACTCCGGTTTTGCCGCCGGATCCCATGAGCGCCTCGTCGAAATCATCATTGCCGCCTTGAATGCGGCGTGACACAGAAGGAGAACGTGCATGAACATTGGACACGCGCGCCGCAAAATCACCCCACAGGGCGACATCTACCTGATTGGCTACCGCAATCTTCCCAACCGTCTTGAACCTGCGACGGGCGTCCATGACGACGTCTTCGCCAACGCCATTCTCTTCCAGCAAGGCGAACGTGAAGTGTTTCTCTTTAATGCCGATGTCCTCGAGTTCGAGGAAAGCATGGCCGAGGAAGTCAAGACAATGCTCGCCGAGCGCTACGGCATTGACCGTGATTGCGTCCTGCTCTCGGCGACGCACGACCATACTTCAATCGTCGCTTACCACCGCAGCTGGTGGACGGGAAAATTCGACGAGAACTACTACCGCTGGTTCCTCGATACCATTTGCCAATGCTTTGAGGAGTGCCGCGCCAACGCACAGCCCGCGATTTGTCGCTTGGGCAAGCGGGTCATCACCGGTTTCTACGACAACCGCATCATCCCAGGTGAACTCGCCGACAATGAGGTCATTGTCGTATCGTTCTTCGATACCGAAGGCAAGCCATTTGCGGGCTTTGTGAACTGGGCGGTGCATTCCGCTTGCGTCGGACCCGACTGCACGGAGCTCACGAGCGAACTCGCCGGTCTCACCGGCAAAAAGCTCGCTCAGAGTCTTGGTTACTATCCGGCCATGGTCGTCGGTGCTGCTGGCGACTGTAGCGACCGCAATTTTCGCCAGGGACGCGGCATTCCCGAGGTCGAGCGCGTTTCGACCGGTCTTGCCGAGGCGATTTCCCAGATCAAGCTCGATCGCGAGGTCGTTCTCGACCGCATCGAGCCTCAGACGTTCTATCACACCGTTGCCCATGACGACTTTTCGCTCACGCTTAAGTGTGCCGTCATCAGTTTGGGCGGCCTGCATCTCTTTGTGTTCCCGAGTGAGCTCGGCAGCGACTTGGGTATTCGCATGAAGCGCGAATGCCCGGTCGAGGGAATAGTTTGCGGTTATACCAACGGCTATTACGAGTACTTCCTTCCGGCGCGTGAATACGGCCTCTCCTTTGAGACCGAACGTACCCAGATTCCCCAAGGCGAACCGGAGCGCCTATGCGATAAGTTCTGTCAAACCGCGCGCCTTCTCGGCGCGCCAGATTCGCGCCTGTAGTTTTGCCGCCACGGCATGGGACCCATGAGGGTCGCGGCCGTGTGATCGGCGTTCTTATTTCCCTTGTTATCTCCCATCCCGGACGTATATGCGCCCGCGGATTTTAAAGGGGAGGCGGGTTCTGTGGCTCCCCACGTCGACTACGGGGGTCTGGAATCAATGCCATGCCCCGCTCAGAAAAAGGAGGAATACCATGAAATACCAGCAGCTTTGCGATGGAATCATCGCAAAGGTCGGTGGCCGAGACAATGTGCTGGACGTGAGTCACTGCATTACGCGTCTCCGCTTTCACCTCAAGGACGAATCGCTCGCCCAGACCGATGAGCTCAAGGCCATGAAGGGTGTCGTTGACGTCATCCAGGCCGGTGGACAGTATCAGGTCGTAATCGGTGCCACCGTCGAGTCCGTCTACAATGAACTCGTTCAGATCGGCGGGTTCGACGCCAAGCCCGCGCTTGATATCGATGAGGGCGACAATGTCAAGAAGGGCGATCCGTTCTCGCGCCTACTCGCCATCATTTCCGAGATCCTGCAACCGGTTCTTGGCGTGCTTATGGCCGGTGGCTTCATCAAGTCGATGCTCGCCCTCTGCACGGTTGCCGGTTGGCTCGCCAAGGACAGCAATACCTATGTGACGCTCTCGGCAATCGGAGATTCGGTCTTCTATTACTTCCCGCTTATCATCGGCTGGACGGCTGCCAAGAAGTTCGGACTTAAGCCCGTTATGGGTATGGCCCTCGGCGGCATCCTCGTCTACCCGACGCTCGTTGCCCTTATGGGTGGAGACCCGCTTTACACGCTCGGCACCGGTACGGTCCTTGAGTCCAATGTCTACGGTGATATCTTTGGCATCCCGTTGATTATGCAGAACTATTCATCGACGATTCTGCCTGCGATTTTCATCGTCTGGATCGCCTCGAAGGTGCACAAATTCCTTTCTGGCGCACTGCCCGCGCTTGTGAGCTCGTTCTTCTCCAACATTTTGACGCTTCTCATTTGCGGCATCCTGGGCCTGCTTGTGGTCGGTCCGGTCATGACGGTCCTCTCCAACATCGTTGCCCAAATCATCCTGGCGCTCATCAACTTCCAGCCCGCCATCGCCGGCTTCGTCATCGGCACGTTCTGGAGCCTGCTCGTCATGTTCGGTCTGCACTGGGGCGTCATTCCGCTGTGGTTCATCGATGTCGCAACCTACGGCTATGACCTCATCAACCCTCTCGTATACGCAGGTGGGTGCGCCATCGCCGGTGCCGTGCTCGGCATGATCATTCGAACCAAGGATTCCGAGGAAAACGCTGTCATCAACATCCCTGCTCTCGTCTCGTCGATCTTCGGCGTCAACGAGCCCGCGCTTTACGCCATCCTGCTGCCGCGTAAGCGTCTCATGTGGGCGACCTTCATTTCCGCCGGTGTCGGCGGCGCCATTGCCGGCCTTATGGGTGCCAAGCTCTATGCCTTCGGTGCCTCCGGTCCGCTCGGCTTCCCGAGCTTTATCAACCCCGCTGGCATCGATTCGGGCTTTATCGGTCTTGTCATCTCCGGTCTGGTCGCCTTTATTTTGGCGCTTATCGCCGCTATGGTGATCGGCACCAAGAAGGACGAGGGCGGTCAGACCCTCAACATCTCGGTGGACTAGTCCATCTACCCGCTTTGATTTAAAAGGCCTCGGACGGCAGCTGTGCTGTCCGGGGCCTTTTGCGTTTTGTACCGTTGCCGGTTGGTTTGTGGGGCATCTCAAAAGTGGCGGTGTGTGCTGGGATTACGACGACTGCGGCGCTTCGGAGGTCATGCGGCCGCCCTGTAGAAGCTGGCGATAGGGGAGAAAGCCGATAAACGAGACGACGGCTTGCGAGTACGCAGCGCTCCGTTTGAGGTAGAGCCTGACCTCGGAGGTCGTTGCAGGCTCGAGCGGCACGAGGGCCACCTTGCCGCCGGCGAGTGATTCGGCAGGCTTGCACATGAGCAGCGAGACGCCGGCATCGCGCGCGACAAGCGAGATGATGTTTTCTGCCCGTTTGCCGGTAAACGTGACACGTGGGCTGAATCCTGCCTTGCGGCAAAGGGAGAGGGTGAGTTCGCTCACGAACGAGCCTTGGGGAAGCATAAGGAAATTCTCATCGATAAGGTCGTCGATCTCGATGGCGTTGCGCTTGGCGAGTGGATGGTCGAGCGGGATAACGGCCACGAGCCGGTCGGTTGTAAAGGGGATTTTTTTAAACTCCGGCTCGATGGCGCCGCCGTCGCGGATGAAGGCGAGGTCGATGTCCTCGCGCAAGAGCATCTGCTTGAGTGCGCTGCCTTCGCCCTCGATGAGCTCAACGGAATACGAGGGGTTCGCCTGCTGGAAATCGATGACGGCGTCCGTGATTCCATAGGGAGCCATGATGGGGATGGAGCCCACGGTGATGCGTTCGAGTGGTTCATCTGCGGCTATCTGGATGGCAGCGAGATAGCGATGCTGGAGCGTCGCTATCTTTTGTGCATAGGGGAGGAGCGCTTCGCCTTGCGCGGTGAGCGTAACGTGGCGTTGACTCCGATCGATGAGATTACAGCCGAGCTCGCGCTCCATTGCCATAATGTGCTTGGAGAGAGTCGACTGCGACATGAAGAGCAGCTCCGCCGCATCGAGAAACGTACGCGACTGCGCCAAGATAGCGAACTCACCAAAACGGCTGATATCCATAGGGTAGCCTCCGGTTCCCTCATGTCGGCAAGTGACCTAGATCACGATTCCTTGGCAGTGGTCGATTTCGTGTTGGATGATCTCGGCGGTGTAACCCGAGAAGTTTTTGATGCGGTGGACGAAGTTCTCGTCCAAATACTCCACCTTAATGCGACGATAGCGGGTACAGGGACGCTCTCCAGCCAGCGAAAGGCATCCTTCGCTCGTCTGATAGGCATTGACCTGCTCAAGAATTTGAGGGTTGTACATCAACAGCGCCCTGTTGCCGTCCTTTACGCAGATGATGCGTTTGCGCACGCCGATCATGTTGGCGGCGAGGCCCACGCAATCGTGCTCATGCTCGTGGAGCGTATCCAGGAGGTCCTGCCCGGTTGCGGCATCATCGGGTCCTGCGTCTTCGGAAGGCAGGCGCAAAAAGAACTCGGATTTCATGATGGGCTTAATCATGGCGGGCTCCTCATGTCTCGTGCTTTCGTGGACTTTTAATAATAGCGCGGAAGGAAAGCTGCGCGTCAGCGTTACAATCTTTCAACGTTGGACCATGTTGCCGGATCCGTCGCGTGCGGCGTCTGACGTAAGTCTAGGGCTCATGCTCGCCCTGGACTGTTCCTCTGGGGCGATGTGACTGTTGTTCCAAGAGGAAGGAAATGCATGGGGAGCAAATCTCAGCAACAAGTTCAAGCAACGCCATCGGCCACTTCGGCGTTTCTCGTCGTAATGTATATTGCAGCCTTTGTTGCCGCGTTTAACGAGAACATCATTAACGTGGCACTGCACGATATCATGGCGGCCTTTTCGGTGAGTGCCACCACGGCGCAGTGGCTAGTTTCGGGCTACATGATCGTGACATCGATCTTTACGGCCATCATGGCCTATCTGTCCGGTCGTTTCTCGACGCGCAAGCTGCTGTTTTTCGCATGCGGATGCATGGTCGCCGGCGAAGTCCTGTGCCTGGTCGCCCCGTCGTTTGCCGTTTTGCTGCCAAGTCGTATTTTGCAGGCTGCGGGATCGGGTATCTTGTTTCCGCTCATGATGAATGTGGTGCTATCTTGCGCCCCGCGTGAGAAGCTCGGTCTGTACCTGAGTCTGGGCGGTGCCTGCATTACGCTAGGGCCGGCGTTTGGACCCGTGATCAGCGGTCTTATGTGCACGTTGTTTGGCTGGAGAGCGGTGTTCGTAGTGCCGTTGGTGGGCGGCATTGCGGTCGCCGCGGCGACAGCAAAGCTCGTTCGGAATGTCGGAGAGCGCTCGAACACCACGCTTGATATTCTGTCGGTTGTTTTGCTCGCTGCCGGCATTACGGCGTTCGTGTATTCCGTAGGCGAGTTCTCGACCAATGTGATGGCCGGTATCGTGGCGCTTTTCGCCGCTGTTGTGGTGCTCGGCCTGTTTGCGGTTCGTCAGCTCAAGCTCGAGCATCCGGTGCTTAACGTGCGTCCCATGGCGAGCGTTCGTTTTTGGCCTGCATGCCTGCTTGTGGTGGTGTCGATGATGACGACGTTCTCGATGAGCGTTTTGTTGCCGCTCTATTTTGAG